>NZ_JAWXVZ010000005.1:38698-389823 GCF_033843645.1 Nesiotobacter zosterae
CAAGAGATCTGGTGCCATGTAAACAGAAAACGCATTGCGGGATGGTGCGCAGCCCTTTCAGCGCCAGTGTGATCCTCAACCCCATCCACCCCACTGGCGTCATGCCGGACAAGGGGAGCGCAGCGAGCCGCTGATCCGGTATCCAGAGCCACAGAGCGCGGCGGGTGGGCAGTCACCCGACTAGATCCCGCATCAAGTGCGGGATGACAGTGGTGGTCTGAGGCAATGCTGCCAGCCCTCAAGAGATCTGGTGCCATGTAAACAGAAAACGCATTGCGGGATGGTGCGCAGCCCTTTCAGCGCCAGTGTGATCCTCAACCCCATCCACCCCACTGGCGTCATGCCGGACAAGGGGAGCGCAGTGAGCCGCTGATCCGGTATCCAGAGCCACAGAGCGCGGCGGATGGGCAGTCACCCGACTGGATCCCGCATCAAGTGCGGGATGACGGTGAGGTGTGTTGCGGGGTGGGCGTTTGGTGTGTTGCTGGGTGACGCAGTAGTATGTCGATAGGCGTTTTCGCCCTCACTCACTATGCCTGAAACGTCCTGAAAGACCTCCCACATCCATCCACCCCACCGGCGTCATACCGGACAAGAGGAGCGCAGCGAGCCGCTGATCCGGTATCCAGAGCCACAGAGCGCGGCGGGTGGGCAGTCACCCGACTAGATCCCGCATCAAGTGCGGGATGACGGCGAGGTGTGTTGCTGGGTGGGCGTTTAGTGTGTTGCAGGGTGACGGTGGTGTGTATCGGTAGGCCTTTTTGACCTCACTCACTATGGCTGAAACGTCCTGAAAGACCTCCCGCATCCATCCTCCCCACCAGCGTCATGCCGGACAATGGGAGCGCAGCGAGCCGCTGATCCGGTATCCAGAGCCACAGGGCACGGCGGGTGGTGCGCTTGCCCGGCTGGATCCCGCATCAAGTGCGGGATGACAGTTAGTAATCAAGCACGGGGTTGCCGGGCAATGGAACACGCGCGACTACCATCCCCTTGGATGTCATGCCGGACCAGCGCAGCGCCGGTCCGGCATCCAGAGCCACAAGCCATAAGCCATGAGCCGCAGGGCAGGGGCTAGCGCCGCTAGGAAGCCGTTTCAATCAGCTGATCCAGGAAGCGCTCGCATTTCTGCATCTCGGAGATCTTGATGAACTCGTCCGGTTTGTGCGCCTGTTCGATGGAGCCCGGGCCCACCACCACGGTCGGAATGCCCAGCATTTGCTGGAACAGGCCACCTTCCGTGCCATAGGCCACCTTGGCATGATCGTTCCGCCCGGCAAGGCGCTTGGCCAGAATGGTCACCGGTTCCTCCGCTTCCGTATCCAGCCCCGGAATTTCGGAGGACGGGATGAACTCGATATTGGCCTCAGGATAGACCTCTCGCATTTCAGGCAGCAGTTCTTCCATGGAATAGCGCTTGATTTCCGCAACACAGGCAGAAAGGCTCTCACGCGGCAACACGCGGAACTCAAACATCAGCTCACACTGTTCCGGCACGATGTTCAGTGCTGTCCCGCCGCGAATGACGCCTGTGTGCGCCGTAGAAAACGGCAGATCAAACAAGTCATCCCGTGGGCCAGCGGCCAGCTCCTTTGCCATCTGCTCAATCTTGTTCACGAAGCGAGCGGCGTAGTGAACCGCGTTCACCCCGTGCGGTGCCAGCGAGGAGTGGCAGGATAGTCCTGTAAACACAACGCTATAGGATGCCTTGGATTTGTGCGCCAACACCACCTGCATGTCCGTTGGCTCACCCACAAAGCAGGCTTCAACGTCAAGATCCCTGGTCTTCAGGTCCTCCAGAAGACCGCGCACACCGATGCAGCCCACTTCCTCGTCATAGGAAAACGCCAGGTGCAGCGGCTTTTTCAAACGCGCTTCCACCATCTTTGGCACCTTGGCAAGGCAGCAGGCCAGAAAGCCTTTCATGTCGCAGGTGCCACGGCCATAAAGCTTGCCGTCTTTTTCGGTCAAGGTGAACGGGTCCTGCGACCAGTCTTGCCCGGTAACAGGAACCACATCCGTATGTCCGGAGAGAATGTAGCCAGCCGCGTCGTCAGGGCCGATGGTCACAAACAGGTTCGCCTTTTCGCCAGTGTGGTCATAGACCCGGTAAGGCTCCAGCCCAAATTCCTTGAGGTAGTCTTCAACCCAGTCAATGAGTGGCAGGTTTGAGTTGGCGCTCGCGGTATCAAAGCCAACCAGTTTGCTAAGGATTTCTGTACTGTTCATTCCACTCATTTCTCATTTTTCAAACCCGCGAGAGGCGTCCTCTCACGGGGAACTTGTTGCAGCAGGGGAAGGACCCGCCTTCTCAAATGGCATCGTTCCAGAGCCACGCAGCACCGCGCACGCCAGAGCTATCTCCATGCAAGGCTTTGCGGATTGGAACTTCATACCCATCAGAGAAGATGTAGGGACGCATCGCACTTGGCAAGTCCTCGTAGAGTTCTTCCAGGTTAGACATTCCTCCACCAAGCACGAAACAATCCGGGTCCAGCAGGTTGGCGACCATGGCCATGGCGCGGGCAAGGCGGCTGACATAGCGCTCATAGGTCCCACGAGCCTGCGCATCCCCGTTGCGCATCAGCGCCACGATTTCCTTCCCCTTCAGCTTCGTGCCAGTGGCGTTTTCATAGTCCCACTGAAAGCCGGTGCCGGAGCATAAAAGGTCAATCGGGCTGTGCTGCCCGGTCCAGTTTGTCGGGCCGGGGTGCTCTTCAGGCCGGAGCCAGGGTACCGATGTGCTGCCCCATTCGCCTCCAATCCCGTTGGCACCGCGCAGCGGCTTGCCGTTGATGGCAATGCCGGAGCCGCACCCCGTGCCGATGATGATGGCGTGGACCACGGCAAAGCCTGCCCCGGCACCATCCGTTGCCTCGGAAACCGCAAGACAGTTGGCATCGTTTTGAATGCGGATCGGGCGGCCCAACGCCTGTTCCAGATCCTTGTCCAATGGCTTGCCGTTCATCCAGGTTGAATTAGCATTTTTCACCAAACCTGAAGAAGGGGAGATGGAACCCGGAATACCAATGCCGACAGAGCCCCGTTGGCCGGTCGCTTCTTCAGCGGCTGAAACCAGACCGACAACCGCATCAATACAGCCATTGTAGTCATCGCGCGGCGTGTCCACGCGCTTGCGAAACATCTCTTCGCCCTGATCAGACAGTGCGATGATCTCGATCTTTGTGCCACCCCAATCAAGTCCAAGTCTCATGGCCTGAACATCCTCCCATTTGATTTGCTTGGCGTAGTCTATGAGAACTCCCTCATATTTCACCAGCCCGCGCAATCACATAGTTGGGTATTCAGGCCCTGTAGGGGGGGCTGTTTTCGCGATGGTGCAGAAACTGCGCGTTTCATTCAAACCGACGCAAGATCAGCGCAAAGTTATCCCCCTTCAAAGGCCAAGGCGCTGGCCTTAGCTTTTTTGCCGAGCCGTTCTGGCCTTGATCTCGGCTTTGTGGCGCCGCTTCAAAGACGCGTTAAGGTCGGGTGCGGCGGCCACCAGCATGCGGGTGTAGGGGTGCTTTGGGTGGCGGAACACCTGCTCGGTGCTTCCTTCTTCGACAATCCGGCCGCCATTCATCACGATCACCCGGTCCGTAATGGCCTGCACAACGGACAAATCGTGACTGATAAACAGATAGGCAACGCCCAGCCTGTCCCTTAAATCTGCAAGCAAATCAAGAATTTGAGCACGGATGGAAACGTCCAGAGCGGATACCGGCTCATCGGCCACAATCAGCTGTGGTTCGGTCACAAGCGCCCGGGCAATGGCAATGCGTTGCCGCTGCCCGCCAGAAAACTCGTGGGGGTACTTGTGGGCATCCTGCGGCTTCAGGCCCACGGCTTCCAGCGCGGCAATCACCTTGCCGTTCTTGGCCGTCTCGGAGATCTCGTGACGCAAAAGGTGCAGCGGCTCTGCTACCGTCTTGGCGATCGTGTGACGGGGGTCAAAGCTGCCATAGGGATCCTGAAAAACCGCCTGAATTCCGCGCTTTAGCGCCTTTCCTTCCTTGTGAGACACCTCAAACGGGTTCTTGCCAAGAAAGCTGATATGCCCCTTGGTGGGCTCTTCCAAACCAAGCACTGTTCGGGCAAGGGTGGATTTTCCGCATCCGCTTTCGCCCACAAGCCCAACGGATTCATGGGGCAGTATGCGCAGAGACACCGTGTTCACGGCCGTATGGTACTGACGCTTTTCAAAGACAGAGCGTTTTGGCAGCGGATAGGTGCGCACCAACCCCTCAACCGCAAGCAATGGTTTGGCTTCCGGGTCCAACGGCCGCGTGCGCGCTTTGGGAATGTGGCTGGAGGCTTCAACCAGTTCCTGTGAGTAGGGGTGGGACAGGGTTCGGAACAGCTGGCCGGTTGGCCCATGTTCAACGATTTCCCCGTCCTTCATGATGGCAACTCGGTCAGCCATATCGGCCACCACGGCAAGGTCATGGCTGATCAGCAGCAGGGACATCTGGTCCTTGCGAACAATTTCCTTAAGCAGAGCAAGGATTTGCGCCTGAATGGTCACGTCGAGCGCTGTTGTTGGCTCATCCGCAATCAAGAAGCGCGGCTTGCAGGCGATGGCCATGGCAATGACGACGCGCTGCCTTTGTCCCCCTGAGAGCTGGTGCGGATAACGGTCCAGCATATGATTGTCGAAGGGCAGGCCCACACGCTCCAGCACCTTCTGAGTGCGCTCCAGTGCCCGTTGCCGGGTCATCTTGAAGTGCCACAGCAAGCCTTCACTCACCTGATCGCCGATGGTCTTGGTGGGGTTCAGCGCCGTCATGGGCTCTTGAAACACCATGGAGATGGACCGACCCCGGACCTCATTCATGGTGCGCTCGGAAGCGCCTACAATCTCATGCTTTTTATAGCGAATGGAACCGTCTTGCGTGGCGCCATCTGGCAGCAGCTGCATGGCCGCCAAGGCACTCATGGATTTGCCGGAGCCACTTTCGCCCACTAGCCCGAGTATCTCGCCCTTGGCAAGGGAGAAGCTCACGTTCTTCAGGATCGGTGTTCCGTTTATGGAAACACTCAGGTTTTTTGCGGAGAAAACGGCCATCAGCGGATCCTCCGTCTCAGGCGAGGATCAAGCAGATCGCGCAGCCCATCTCCCAGAAGGTTGAAGCCCAACACACTGACAACAATGGCTAATCCGGGATACAGCGCCAGCTGCGGTGCAAACGCCATCATGGTTTGCGCTTCATTCAGCATGCGCCCCCAGCTCGCCAGCGGCGGCTGCGGCCCAAGGCCAAGATAGGACAGGCCAGCCTCTGCCAATATGCCAAGTGAAAGCTGTATGGTCGCCTGTACGATCAAAAGATTGGCGATGTTCGGCAGCACGTGTTCAAGCGTAATGCGCAGGCCGCTTTTGCCAGAAAGGCGTGCCGCCAGCAGGAAATCCCGTCCTGAAAGCGACAGGGCACCCCCACGCGCAACACGTGCAAACACGGGAATGTTGAAAACGCCAATGGCGATTACTGCGTTCACAGCTCCCGGTCCGAGGAGCGCGGTGATAAGGATGGCCGAGAGAATTGCTGGAAACGCAAAAATCAGGTCGTTGGTGCGCATAACCGCTTCTTCCACAAGCCCGCGTTTTGTGGCGGCCAACAGTCCGAGCGGCACGCCAAAGAGCAGGCCGATGCCTACAGCAATCAGCGCCACAACGATGGAGGTTCGCGCGCCAATCATCAGCATGGAAAGGATGTCGCGGCCGTACTGATCGGTCCCCAGCCAATGCTGACTGCTGGAAGCTTGAAGCCGGTTTGCCACGTTCAGGCTGTCAATGGCGTGAGGGGTCCAGAACAGGCTGATAAAGCCCGCAATCAAAATTAGTGAGGCAAGACAGAGGCCTATAAGGAAGGAGCGGCTCTTCCATGCCCGGCGGAAGGGGTGGATTGGGGCTTCAAAAGTGTCCATACTCAGCGCCCCCGCCGCAGGCGTGGGTCGACTGCTGCATAAGCCAGATCCACGATGAAAGTGATAAGCACGACCAATGCCACCAATACCATGACACCGCTTTTTACAGTGATGAGGTCCCGCTGGGTGATGGCTTGAAAAATCAGGCGACCCAAGCCCGGCAGATAAAACACGTTCTCAATGATGACGGTGCCGGCGATAAGGAATGAGAATTGAAGGCCGAGGATTGTCAGCACTGGAATAAGGGCATTGCGTACGCCGTGACGCCACAGGGTTACCCGTGCAGAAAGGCCCTTGGCGCGGGCGGTACGAATGTAGTCCTCGCTCATCACATCAATCAGGGCGGAGCGCATTACGCGGGCAAGGATCGCCGCTTGCGGCAAGGCAAGGGCAATTGCTGGCAGAATAAGCGCTTCCAAACCATTGAAAACACCTTGGTCCCAGCCGGGAAAACCACCTGAGGGCAACAACCGCAAGGTGATTGCAAACACATAAACAAGCAGGATCGCAAACCAGAAGTTCGGCAGAGCTATGCCCACCTGAGTGAGCCCCATGATCCCCGTATCCAGCGCCTTGCCACGGAACCGAGCCGCCATAATGCCAATGGGAAACGCAATTGCGGTGGACAGGATCAGGGCGATTGCGGCAAGCGGCAGACTGACGGCTGCGCGCTCCGCTATCAGCTCGGAAACCGAGACGTTGTAGGTATAGCTTATGCCAAAATCGCCCTGCAGCATGCCAAGAACCCAGTCCACATACCGGGTCAGGATGGGGGCGTTCAGGCCCAACTGTTCCCTCAAGGCCGCCAACGTATCTTCTTGCGCACTGATTCCGAGCATCACCTGAGCTGGATCTCCGGGCAGCACCTCAAGCACGACAAACACCACAATGCTTGCCGCAAAGAGTGTCAGTGATAAGCCGAGAAGGCGCAGCACTCCGTAAGAAAACATGGCAAACCAACGGCTTGAGGAACAAAGGTCCGGGCGAAAGAGCAGGGCGGGCAAACCCGCCCATCTCGTGTCGGGACTAACCTATCCGGCGGGCACATGCAATTTTTAATGCGTGCCTTTCCGGGTAATATCAGCCATGCGGATGAAGACAGGCTTCACCCGCATCCTGCTGTTTGATCTAGTTTTTCCAAGAAACGCCGGTGATGTCGTTTGCCTGAATCGGCGAGTTCACCCACAGGCCCTGAAGATTGGCATCCCAAACACCGGCCTTGCCCAATTGGAACAGGAAAACATTCACAGCATCGGCTGCGATCATTTCTTGCGCCTGCTTCATCAAGGCATAGCGTTTTTCCTTGTCGGTTTCCCGATTGAGCTGGGTGATGATGTCGCCGAACGCCGGGTTCTTGTAGTTGAAGTAGTAGTCATCGCGGGCATAAATGCCGATATCCATCGGCTCCGTGTGAGACACGATGGTGAAGTCGTAATTCTTTTCGCGGAACACCTCAGAAAGCCACTGGGCCCACTCCAGCGGAACAATCTCCAGATTGATGCCAACTTTTTGCAGGTCAGAGCGGATCAGCTCGCCGCCGCGCCGCGCATACTGAGGCGGTGGCAGCTTCAAGGTCGCGGTAAAGCCCCCCGCGTAGCCGGCTTCTTTCAGCAGTTCCTTGGCCTTTTCAGCGTCATAGGCGTAGGTACCCGTCAGATCTTGATAGGCCGGATGGTGCGGCGCAAAGTGGGAGCCAATGGGCGTGCCACGACCAAACATGGCACCATCAATAAGCGCTTGCTTGTTGACCGCGTGCGAAATGGCCTGACGAACCAGCTTGTTGGAGAGCGGGCCGCTCTCATTGTTCATTGCAAGGATGGTCTCGCCTTCTGTAGAGCCCACAGCCACTGTAAAACGCGGATCCGCTTCAAACTGGATCAGTGTTTCAGGTGCTGGAAAGTTCGGAAATGCATCAACGTCGCCTGACATCATGGCCGCAAAAGCGGCATTTGGATCAGCAATAACCTTGAAGGATGCTTCTTCCAAGGCAACGGGCGTGCCCCAATAGCCTTCATAGCGATCCAGCGAAATTTCTTGCCCCTTGATCCAACGGTCAAACTTGAAAGGGCCGGTTCCTATTGGATTGGTCTTGTTTCCCGCCGCACTTTCTTTGGAAACGATCACCGCATCGCCCCAGCCAAGGTTGAACAGGAAGCTGCCAACAGGTTCTGACAGGGTGACTTGAACCGTATCTTCATCCGCTACATTGACGGCTGATATGGCTGCAAACAGAGGCTTTTGTGCGTTGGTGCTGTCTTCGGCCCGGGCGCGGTCCAGTGAGAACTTCACATCCTCGGCAGAAAATGGCGTTCCATCGTGGAACGTGACGCCGTCTTGAAGTTCAAATGTGTAGGTGAGGCCATCCTCGGAAATCTCCCAGGATTTGGCAAGCGCAGGCAAAACCTCACCGTTCGGGCCAATGCGGGTCAATCCCTCGAACACGTTGGCATAGGTCACTTCATCAATGGCTGCGGCCGCCCCCGCAGTCGGGTCGAGATGCGGCGGTTCCAGCACAATGCCCAGAGAAAGAGTAGATTTTGCGTGCGCCACGGATAACGCCAGTGGTGAAGCACTTACCACCAAGGCCACGCCAACTGCGAGTGAACGCAGGGCCTTCAGTGTCCCTTGAACTTTCATAGTATCCCCCTCCAAAACGGGCGGCGTCAAAGCCTTAAAGTGCGCCTGTTCCACCAAACAGTAGTGCGTGGGTTGCATGCGCCATGACTTTGGCACTGTCCACCATGTCATCAATCACGACAAACTCATCGGGCCTGTGAGCCATTTCAAGAAGCCCCGGACCGTAGGCAATGCAGTCGTGCAAGTGACCCAGACGCGCAATGTGTTTTTGGTCATAGGTGCCGGGTGAAATCACCATTTCGGCGGGCCTTTCCAGAACCGCTTCAATGCCTTCTGCCACAGCTTTCACGACCGGCGCGTCTTTTTCGGTCATGGTCGGGATGACTTCAAGTAGGTCTTTGATCGTGTATCGGAAGTTATCCCGTTCTTTGCTGAGCT
This sequence comes from Nesiotobacter zosterae, assembly GCF_033843645.1. Taxonomy (NCBI): domain Bacteria; kingdom Pseudomonadati; phylum Pseudomonadota; class Alphaproteobacteria; order Hyphomicrobiales; family Stappiaceae; genus Nesiotobacter; species Nesiotobacter zosterae. The sequence goes on from NZ_JAWXVZ010000005.1 coordinate 47,639, forward strand.
CATCCAACAAAGCGATGACCTCGGTTTTTACGTCATCAAGATTTTCTTCAATGAGATAGCGGCGGTCCAGCACGATCCGGCAACTGTCCGGCACACAAGGGGAGGGAAGCCCGTCAAAGCCTTCTGGCTGACCTCCATGAATGGAATTGATGTTGAGTGTAGACTTGCGAGCACCTTCCGGAACCACAGGCATTTCCGTGTGTTTTGCCGCCAGCTTGGGATACAGGCGCTTCTCCAGAGCCTCCAGAAACGCTCCCATATGGCGTACGGCGCAGTCCCCCAGAAACGGCATGGATCCATGCGCAATGGTGCCATGGGTCTCAACTTCGCCCCACCACACACCCCGATGCCCGAGACAAATGCGGTCTTTGTGCAGCGGTTCGGGGATGATGACGTGGTCCACGCGTGGTTTAGAGAAATAGCCCTTTTGCGCCAGATAGGCGACGCCGCCCAGACCACCTGATTCTTCATCCACCGTGCCAGAAATCTCGATAGCTCCGGGAAAATGCGGGAAGCATTCAAGAAATGCTTCAACTGCGATGAGGGAGGCTGCAAGCCCGCCTTTCATGTCGCAGGCCCCCCGACCATAAACCCGGCCATCGCGCACAACTCCGGCGAAAGGATCCACCGTCCAACCCTCACCAGCTTGCACCACATCAATGTGTGAGTTGAAATGGACCGTTGCGCCTGGGCGAGCGCCCTCGCGGCGGGCGACAACATTGATGCGCGGGTGTTTGGCGCTGTCGCCGGGCGTCCCTTCGCCTCGTATGTATTCCACTGTAAATCCGCGGGAGAACAGGCGCTCACCAATGTATTTTGCACAAGGTGCGTAGGCTTCTCCAGGCGGGTTCACGGTTGGTATCCTGATCAAGTCTTGGGTCAGGCAAACAAGCTCCTCGCGTTTACTCTCAATTCGTTTGCCAAGGTCCCCGAGCATTGAACAGCATCTCCGTAAAATAACGGAGGTATCTTGCCGTAGAGATGCTAAGATGGGAAGCCTTTTGGTGACAGTGATATTCTTGCCCTAGAAAAAGCGAACTATTGCAGCTAGTTAAGTTTATTGTCGTTGTTGATGGCGCGGATAGATTGAAACCGGAGCTGCTTGCCGTATAGGTTGAATTTGGACTTGGAACAGATGCCGAAAATAATTCCTGCGATTTTGTCGGGCGGATTCGGGTCACGTTTGTGGCCCTTGTCACGGCGCGAAAGACCAAAGCAGTTTCTGCCCTTGTTCGATGGCGAGAGCCTCTTCCAAAAAACCTGCAAGCGGACCATGGGCGATGCCTTTGCTGCCCCATTGGTGATCTCCAATCAAGACCACCGGTTCCTTATTGGCGAACAGCTGCAGGAACTGGGGGTAGATGCCCAGAGCATCGTTTTGGAGCCGTGCGGGCGCAACACTGCAGCCCCTGCGGCGCTTGCAGCCATGATGGCGCTTGAGACAGATGAAGAAGCGCTCGTGCTGCTGCTGCCCTCTGACCATCTCATCGGCGACGAAGACGCCTTCAAAACAGCCGTGGAACTGGGTGTGCCAGCCGCCTCGGATGGGGCCATCGTCACATTCGGCATCAAGCCGGAAATGGCGCACACAGGCTATGGCTACATAAAGTTCATCCCGTCCGACGCTGATGCGTTGATGGTGGACCGGTTCGTTGAAAAACCGACGCAAGAAGTCGCCGAACGTTTCGTCTCGGAGGGAACCTATCTCTGGAATGCCGGGATTTTCCTGTTCAGCGCCAAGGCCATGAAAGAGAGCTTCCTGACCTATGCTCCTGATGTGTGGAACGCGGTCAGCGAAGCTTACATGGGCGCCCGCGCTGATCTTGATTTCCTGCGTCTTGATGCGCACGCCTTTGAAAAGGTGCCGAGCATCTCCATCGACTACGCCATTATGGAGAAGCAACCGGGTATCCGCTGCGTTCCCATGGATCCTCAGTGGAACGATCTGGGGTCCTGGCGGGCCATTTGGGAGACTATGCCCAAGGACGATGACGGCAATACCTCGCTGAGCGAAGCCATCTTTGAAGACAGCAAGGATTGCCTCGTCTACTCTGATGATGCGCTGGTGAGTGTACTGGGCCTCAACGACGTGCTGGTGGTCAACACCAAGGATGCGCTGCTGGTGGCCTCCAAAGAACACGCCCAGCAGGTGAAAAACATCGTGGCCCGTCTGGAGGCGGAAAAGCGGCCGGAGACAGTGCAGCACCGCCGGGTATATCGCCCGTGGGGATGGACCGAGGAGATCTCACGCGGAGACCGCTTCCGTGTTCAATCCATGATGATCAAACCGGGGCAGGGACTCACCTTGCAGCGGCACATCCACCGCGCCGAACATTGGGTCGTCATGGGGGGAACCTTGGAAGTCTCTGTGAATGGCTCAACGAAATATGTGAGTGAAAACGAATCCGTGTTCGTGCCCCTTGGCGCGCCTCACAAACTCCATAATCCGGGGATGATTGATGTGCGCATGATCGAGGTGCAATCTGGCGCTCTGATTCATGACGATGACATCCTGCGAGAACCGACAACAACCAATGAATAGGGCCTGCGACTTGTTTAGCCGGTTGGCAAAACGTCATAAGAGGCTGTTAGATAACACCCAACCTATTCGCATTAGGAGCTTTTATGTTTGATAAACCTGTTGCTCAGTTGACCCCGAACACTCTTGAATATGAGACGACACCTCTGGTCAAGCCAACGGGGTTCCGCGAGTACGACGCACGTTGGTTGTTTGAAAAAGAAATCAATCTCATGGGCATTCAGGCGCTGGGCATGGGGCTCGGCACTCTGGTGCATGAGCTCGGTGTACGCCCTGAGATCGTGACAGGTCACGACTTCCGAGGGTATTCCGCGTCTATCAAGATGGCCCTCATCAACGGTTTGCTGGCATCCGGCATGAAGGTTCACGACATTGGCCTTGCCATGTCGCCCATGTCCTACTTTGCCCAGTTCGAACTGGATGTGCCTTGCGTTGCAATGGTCACCGCCTCGCACAATGACAATGGCTGGACAGGGGTGAAGATGGGTGCAAACCGCCCATTGACATTCGGTCCCGATGAGATGGGACGTTTGCGCGACATCGTTCTTGCTGGCGATTTCAAGCTTCCGGGCGGGGGCTCCTATGAGTTCCATGCCGGCTTTGCAGAGCGCTACTTCAACGACCTGACAAAACGTGAGAAATTCAAGCGCCCGATCAAGGCTGTGGTTGCCTGTGGTAACGGAACGGCCGGTGCGTTTGCACCGCGCATTCTAGAAGCGCTGGGTGTTGAGGTGATCCCGCTCGACTGTGAGCTGGACCACACGTTCCCGAACTACAATCCGAACCCTGAAGACATGAAGATGCTTCATGCAATCCGCGACAAGGTGCTTGAAACCGGCGCGGAAGTGGGGCTCGGCTTTGACGGTGATGGCGATCGCTGCGGGATCGTGGACAACGAAGGTGAAGAGATCTTTGCAGACAAGGTTGGCGTCATGCTGGCTCGCGATCTGTCCGCCATCTATGACAACGCCCAGTTCGTAGTGGATGTAAAATCCACGGGCCTGTTCAACACTGACCCTGTCCTCAAGGAGAACGGGGCAAAGACCGACTACTTCAAGACCGGCCACTCCTACATCAAGCGCCGCGTGACCGACCTTCAGGCCCTTGCGGGCTTTGAAAAGTCTGGCCACTACTTCTTCAACGCGCCAATTGGCCGTGGCTATGATGATGGCCTTGTCTCCGCCATTGCGGTTCTCGACATGATGGACCGCAATCCAGACAAGACCGTTGCCGACATGCGCCGCGCTCTTCCCAAGACCTGGGGCTCTCCAACCATGGCGCCCAAGTGCTCTGATGAAGAAAAGTACGATGTCGTGGACAAAGTGGTAAAGCGCTTCAAGGACATGCACGCCAATGGGGAGAAGGTCGCCGGTCAAGCCATCACAGACCTCATCACAGTAAACGGCGTTCGCGTTGTCTCCGAGGACGGTACCTGGGGCCTCGTTCGCGCTTCCTCCAACAAGCCAGAGCTGGTCGTGGTGGTGGAAAGCCCGGTCTCCGAGGAGCGTCTGCACGAGATGTTCAAGGCGGTTGACGCGGTCCTTCGTGAAAACCCAGAGGTCGGTGAGTACAATCAGACTCTCTAGCTTCTGACCCGTTTCGTAGCGAACGGCTCAAGTTTCAGGCGCCACCCTTCAGAACGAGGGGTGGCGCTTTTTTTGTTTTGGCGCAACCTTGGGACTGTGAGGGAAAGCAAGCCAACAAATGTAAAATCCGGGTCAGAAAGGCGGTCGCGCCACTTTGCTGTGCAAGTGGCAACCACGCTGTGCGTCAGTGTGTTTATGGCTTGCAGTGTGCTGGGGCTTTACTGGGCGCTTTTGAGTTCCGGGGACCGGATAGAAATTGCACACTGGTTTGTGGCCCTTGGTGGTGATGATGCGGCAAGTCCATCCACGCTCGACCCTACCAGCGCACGCATGTTGGCCAGAGAAGTGGAGTTTGAGCAGGAGTTTCGCCGCATTATCAAGGCAACGCCGCAGGACCTGTGCCAAAGATTTGCTGAGGAGGGGTTTCAAAACAAGGGATGGCGTCGTCTCACCATGGGGGGCGGATATGGCTGCAGCTCCGATGTGATTACCATTGGACGCGCACCGCTCCTTGAAAGCAGGCGTGATGATGAGACCGCACAGGCGGCCGATCAGGCGACGGTGTTCTTTTCCATGCGCGGGCCGTCAGTCTCCGATGTAGCTTCGATCAGATTTCAGGGTACGGCGGGTCAGGATGCACTCATGCGCCCCGCTATTGGTCTCATAACCAATGCACTGGAAACGGTACTGGCTGATCTTGGCGAGGCACCGCCTGAAGAGGTTCTGACCGCTTTCCGGGAAGGGCGCAGTTTCGACCAGCGCATTGGCGGGGTGCATTGGAAGGTGTTGACGCTGTCAGGCCTCACCGAAGAGGGCGAGCCCAAACCCGTGAGCAGACACTTGCTTGCAAGGCGGACAAAGGGCGGTCACCCACCCTTTGTGCTGTTCCCTAATGGATTTTAGCTCATGCCGGGAAGAGGGATGAACTCTTCCACATCGCCCGGTACACTGCCAAACTTCATGGAGCGCCAGTCTTCCTTAGCCTGCTCGATACGTTCCTTTGAGGAGGAAACGAAGTTCCACCAAATGTGACGAGGGCCGTCCATCGGCTCGCCGCCAAACAGCATGATGCGTGCATTGTCCTTGGCGCGAACGGTCAAGGCATCGCCAGCGCGCAAAACGAGAAGTTGACCCGGCTCAAACACGTCGCCATTGATCTCGATGCGGCCAGTCAACGTGTAGATGGCGCGCTCTTCATGGGTTGGATCGACCGGAAGAACAGACCCTGCGTTAAGCGAGATGTCTGCATAAAGTGTCTCGCTGGCTGTGTTCACGGGTGATGTCTGGCCATAAAGCGACCCTGCGATCAACCGCACGCGCTTGTCGTTGTCGGTGATCACCGGCATCTTGTCATTGCCATAGTGTTCAAAGGCTGGAGCCGTTTCTTCCATGTGTATTGGAAGGGCAACCCAACTCTGAATGCCGAACAAGCTGCGCGGCGTACCTTTCACTTCAGGACGCTCGCGCTCGGAGTGAACAATTCCCTGACCTGCGGTCATCCAGTTCAGCTCTTCAGGCTTGATGATCATGTCGCTACCGAGGCTGTCTCGGTGGTAGACTTCGCCTTCCAGAAGGTACGTTACGGTCGACAGGCCGATGTGTGGGTGGGGGCGTACGTCGATCCCGCCACCATGCAGAAACTCGGCCGGGCCCATTTGATCCCAAAAAATGAAAGGACCAACCATCTGACGGCTCTTTGTCGGCAGTGCGCGGCGCACCTCAAAATTGCCGATGTCATGGGCGCGCGGCACAATGACCTGCTCGATCGCGTTGATGCTCTGCTCATCGCCTGGAATTGGATCTGGCTGGTTTGGCAATGTCATGGCTATGGCCTTTCAATCGGGTATCGCCCTTTGGCGGTGCGTATGTCTGCGTTGAAATCAACATACCGTTCTCAGCGCGGATTGAAAGTGAACACACAGTACGCGTTTTAGTGAACAATCTTGAGGTTGAAGGCCTATTGTTGCTGTTTCGATGAATGAACAAGGATCAAAACAAATGCCGCTCGGCCAGTACGCTCTCAACAATGAAGTCACCTAGCATCTTGATCCGGCGAAGGTTCTTTGTGGTTTCATGGGTAAGCAACCAATAGCTGCGCTCAATGCGCCGCTCCGGCAGAACGCGCACAAATGTCGGGTCCTGATTGGCAATGAAAGCATGAAGCACCCCAATGCCTGCGCCCGCGCGAACGGCTTCTGTTTGGGCAAGCGCACTGGCGAACTCCAGTGAAGAGCGCCACCCCTTCAGGATTTCCTCGGTATAGTTGAGGGAAGGGGTAAACACGAGATCGTCAACATACCCGATCAGTCGGTGTTGCTTGAGATCATCGGAAGTAACCGGCACGCCGTATTTTTCAATGTACTCTCTGGAAGCATATAGATTGAGGGAATAGTCCACCAGCTTGCGGGTCACGAGGCGGCCATGCTCGGGGCGCCCCACGTTGATCGCAATGTCTGCTTCTCGTTTCGACAAGGAGAAGCTGCGGTGGAGGGGGACCAGTTGAACAGTGAGATTGGGGTACTTCTCGTTGAACTCTCCGAGGCGAGGCGCAAGGAAGTTCACGCCGAAGCCATCCGGCGCGGCAATGCGCACGGTCCCGGAAAGCTCCACATCCATGCCGCCAATGATAGCTTGCGCATCCTGCATTTGCGCCTCCATCACCTCTGCGTATTCCAGAAAGCGTTCGCCCTCCGCCGTCAAGGAGCAACCCGTTGTTGCGCGCTCAAGAAGCTTTGTTTGAAGCGCATCTTCCAAGGCTGTCACCCGACGGGCGACCGTCGCGTGGTTGATGCCAAGGCGCTGGGCAGCGGCGAGGATTTGTCCGTTGCGTGCGACACTCAAGAAAATGCGGGTGTCATCCCAGTTCATAGGGCCTCCAATGCGGTTAGGTGCTTCAATTTTTGCACAACGGCTTCGTTAATTATCAGGTTGAACTGCAATAAATATAGTTCATTCTGGGGCTACGTAAAATCTGGTAATCTGCTGAAAAGCGTGATCTGGAAACTATTTGGGAGGAAGCAGATGGAACTGGGCCACTTTGTTGGAGGAAAGCGCGTACCTGGGCGCTCTGGTCGTTTTGGTAACATTTTCAACCCGGCAACCGGTGAAGTGACCGGCAAGGTCGCGCTGGCAAACCTTGATGAATTGCGTGAAGCAGTCGCAAACGCTGCACAGGCACAAATTGGCTGGGGCGCTACCAACCCGCAGCGCCGGGCCCGCGTCATGATGCAGTTTGTCAATCTGCTTCACCGCGATATGGACAAACTGGCCGAAGTGCTCTCCAGCGAGCATGGCAAGACATTTCCGGATGCAAAGGGCGATATTGTCCGCGGTCTGGAAGTGGCGGAGTTCTGTATCGGTGCGCCTCATCTCCTGAAGGGTGAGTTTACGGAAGGCGCTGGGCCGGGCATCGACATGTATTCCATGCGCCAGCCGCTGGGCGTTGTAGCTGGCATCACGCCCTTCAACTTCCCAGCCATGATTCCGATGTGGAAGTTCTGTACTGCCATCGCGGCGGGTAATGCGTTCATTTTGAAGCCATCCGAACGCAACCCAACGGTGCCGGTCATGCTGGCTGAACTGATGATGGAAGCAGGCCTGCCTGAAGGCGTTCTGAACGTTGTGAACGGAGACAAGGAAGTCGTGGACGGCATTCTTGATGATCCGATCATTCAGGCCGTTGGATTTGTGGGTTCCACGCCAATTGCCGAGTACGTTTATACCCGCGGCTGCGCCAACGGGAAGCGCGTTCAGTGCTTCGGCGGGGCTAAAAACCACATGATCATCATGCCGGATGCGGACATGGACCAGGCCGTGGATGCGCTGATTGGCGCAGGCTACGGCGCAGCGGGCGAGCGCTGCATGGCCATCTCTGTGGCAGTACCTGTTGGTGAAGATACAGCGGATCGGCTGGTTGAGAAGCTGGCTCCGCGTGTGGAAGGCCTCAAGATCGGGCCCTATACAGCCGGTGACGATGTCGACTTTGGCCCGTTGATCACGCCAGAGGCGCTCTCACGGATCAAGGGACTGGTGGACCGTGGCGTGGAGCAGGGTGCAAAACTGGTCGTCGATGGCCGTGATTTCAAACTGCAGGGCTATGAAAACGGCAACTTCATGGGCGGCTGCCTGTTCGACCATGTGACCAAGGATATGGACATCTACACTCAAGAGATTTTCGGTCCGGTTCTGTCTGTGGTGCGCGCTAAAAACTATGACGAGGCGCTGGACCTGCCCATGAGCCATGAATACGGCAACGGCACAGCCATCTTTACCCGCGATGGGGATACGGCACGAGACTTTGCCTCTCGCATCAACATTGGCATGGTTGGTGTAAACGTTCCGATTCCGGTGCCGCTGGCTTACCACACGTTTGGCGGCTGGAAGCGCTCTGGCTTCGGCGATCTGAACCAACATGGTCCGGATGGTTTCAAGTTCTACACTCGCACCAAGACAGTGACCGCCCGCTGGCCGTCAGGCCTGAAAGACGGCGCAGAGTTCGTGATCCCAACCATGAAGTAGAGTTTGGCTGGTAAAGAAAACAAAAAACGGGCCTCAGATGTGGGGCCCGTTTTTTTGTTAGCGGGTAAAGCGCATCGTTTGGGACAGATCCCGTGCCGCCGCTGGAATGGCGGCTTTCCAGGAGTCTAGAGTTGCTTCATCCGTCCGGTGCTTTGGGCCACTGATGCCGATGGCGGCAATTACTTTGCTATCGCCATTCACCACAGGTGAGGCGATGCAGATCAGACCCATCTCGACTTCTTCGTTGTCGATGGACCATTGGCGTTGGCGGATGGCCCGCAACTCGGCGCGCAGCTCGTCTGCTGTGCAGAGCGTGTTTTCCGTCAGCCGCGGAAACGGGCCTTTGGCAAGGTAGTCTTCCTGACGCTGTTCGCTGGAGTAGGCCAGGATACCTTTCCCCATGGCGGTGCAATAGAGCGGCGCTTTGTGGCCTGCCTTTGCAGCAACGCGAATGGAGTAGGGCGAGTCGATACGGTCCATGTAAAGCACGCTATCTTCGGTCAAGATGCCCACATGAACACTTTCCTTGAACTCCGCTGACAGCCGCTCCAGAGTTGGCCGGATGACTTGGCGCAAGGAGAAATTCTCCTCGTAGATCTTGCCCAGCTCGAACAGCTTGATGCCCAGCGAGTAACGGGAGGTGTCTGTGTCTTGAGTGATCAGCCCATGGATCTGCATGGTGGCGAGAATGCCGTGCAACGTGCTCTTTTTCAGGTCCAGAGCATCACACATATCCATCAAGCGTGCGCTGTTCCCATTCTCTGCAATGAAGCTGAGTATGCTCACGGCACGGTCAATTGACTGGTTTGTCTTCTTCTGTTCCAAGGTTCAAAAACTTTCTTACCTAGTGCCGCCGGTTCACGAAGGTCTCTCAATCACAACGGGTGCTTGCGCTTAACGCAGAAGATGATTTTCAAGAACTGCCCTCTGTTGAAAATATTCGAACTGGTTCCTTATTGTCAAACCATTGGGAAAAAACACACTGTCGCATGGGGTTATGACGTAGTGCATGCAACCTATCCATTGTTAGTAAACACGTCATTGTTTTTAAATGTGTGCGTGATACACACTCAAGGATTGGTATTGAACACTTTGATCACCCTGTGGTTTTCGCGGCGTACACCTAATGATCCCGTGTGGCAAATTAGCGGAGGTTCATTGGGAACCGCCTTTGGGTGAGCTTTCCGGTGACACGTGGTTCTAACGGGTTCTGGAGAGAATAAGCAGCGCTGGGAAGCGTTGCGCTTGTGGCGTGGAGTAAAAAATGAACAAAAGAGTTGTTGTCACTGGCGGCACCTCACGGTTCGGCAAGGATGTGGTGAAGCGCTTCGTAGAAGCTGGCAACCACGTGCTGTTCACTGGCATCGAACATCGCGACGATGGGGAAGCCGTAGCCGACGAACTGAAAGCAATCAATGACGCAGTCACCATAGAGTATTGCCGTTGTAATCTCTCTTCAGAACAGAGCGTCAAGGAAACAGCGGGTGCGGTGGCAGAGCGCCTTGGCGGATGCGATATTCTGGTGAACAACGCAGCCAACCTGAAGTGTGGCGCGGTACACCAGATGGAAGTCTTCGCGTGGGAGCGGGTTTTCGACGTGGATGTGAAGGGTGTGTTTCTCACGTGCAAACACATCTTGCCCATGATGATGGAGCAGCGCGGTGGTGCCGTGGTCAACATTACTTCGGATGCTGATGGGCTTACCGGTGGTAGTACAGCTGTGTCTACTTCTGCAAATGGTGCCGTTCTCAACCTGACACAATCAATGGCACTGGACTATGCAGACTACGGCATTCGGGTGAACGCTGTTTCGCCCATGGCGCTTGCCAGCAAGTTGTTTGCAAGAGGGGCTGCGCCAAGTGACCTTGTGAATTACGCCAAGTCCGTCCCGTTGAAGCGTATTGCACAACCGGTTGAAGTGGCTAATGCGGTCTTCTTTTTGGCGAGTGATCAGGCTTCTTTCATTACCGGCGTTAATTTGCCGGTGGATGGGGGCTTGAGCGCGTCTCGGGGGGCAATCAATCCAACTGGCCCGAGCTGAACGAGATACTTCTGGGCCTATCTGCTTGAAGTTAATTCAGCGGATAGGCGCAGGGAACTGAACCGACGTCCCGGCACGGTTCGAAGTATCCAACACGGCTGGCAGACCCATCCTGCCAGATCACTTGAACAGCAACGGCGTCAGCCGTCCCGGGTGCAAGGACCAAAGCGGTGTCTGCCAATGAGGTGCTGCTCGGCATGGCAAAGGGCGCCACAGAATTGCAGGGCGGAACCGGGAAACGTTCCTTAAGGCCCTTGTTGTCAATGGAATAACGCAGCTCCTTCAACCGGCAATGCAGAAGCAGGATCGGTTTGAAGTGGATGATCTGCTGGTCGGCCGTTTCCTGAAATGTGACCCAGCTCGTGAACTGGGAGCCCTCAGCAAGCTCCTTGTAAACCGCAAGTGGTGGCAATGTTGCTTTTTGAAGAGTGGTCTGTGCTGCGATTGTGGGAGCGTAGACAAAGATCAATGCAAGGGCACTGGCGAGCGTTTTTAGGTTTTTGGGGCGTGAAAACATGGGGCATCTTCTTCTGGTTTTTATAGATGCACCGTGCCTGACCTTTCCTGAGTGATCAAGAAGACGGCCTGAATCCATTCAATTCAGGCCGAAAACAGTTAAAGCGGTCTTTTTGTTATTCTGCGGCGAGCAATTTCGGCTCCCCGTTGTCTTGAATTGACCGGTGCCCCAAATAAAGCGCGCCGAAGCGGTTCGCCAGAAACGCTTCAAGAGGAATGTCCTCCTGCTTGATGAAGCCAGATTTGGCAAGGCGTCCCTCGCGGATCATGTCCAGCGTTGCGCAAATGCCGGCAGCCGTTGTGATCTGGATCGCACTCCAGTGAGTGCCTGCAATCTGGCCAGCGTTGATCTCGTTCAGGTAGGAACGTTCTTCCAGACGACCGTCAATCATGCCGCTTGCTGTAATGAATACTACAACGACATCCTGCTTGGTGGTCGGCAGCGCGGTCTCCATCACCTCTTTCAAAAGATCGCGGCGGTTCTTGAGGCCCAGATCTTGAAGCAGCAGGCTGATGATTTCCCGGTGGCCGGGATAGCGGATGCTTAGGTACTTGAGAGAGTTAACTTTGCCGCGAAGAGTTTCATGCAAGGACCCAAGGCCACCAGAGGTATTGAACGCTTCGTAGTCTACGCCTTCAAGCGAGAACGTTTCCAGTCCTTCAAGCGGCGCGACCTCCGTCAACGTGCCATCAACAATGGCAAGGCACGGGTTGCAATACTCGTTGATCAGGCCTTCGGTAGACCATGTCAGGTTGTACTTCAGTCGGTTTGTGGGGTAGCGGGGCAGGGCACCGACGCGCAGAGTAAGGTTCTCCAACTTGTCGAACTTGCGGGCCAGATCATGGGCGGCAATTGAGACAAAGCCTGGTGCGAGGCCGCATTGCGGTGCGAAGGTAGAGCTGGCATCCTTGGCCAGATCCATTACGAGATTGGTAGAAGATACGTCTTCTGTCAGATCTAGGTAATGCGTGTCGGAGCGCTTGGCGGCTCTGGCAATAACCGGGGTAAGGAAGAAAGGAGCAGCGGACAACACCGCGTTCACGTTTTCCAGCGCCGCAGTCAATGCATCTTCATCGCTGACGTCTATCCGAACCCGCTCAACATCCTTGAGAGCCTTCAAGGCGTCTTCGTTCTGGTCAAAGATTGTTATGGTGTAATCGCCGCTCTCTTTCAAAAGCGCTGCAATCATGACGCCAATCTTGCCAGCGCCGACAATTCCGACATGCCATTTCGTCATATGAGCCCTCCACTCGAATGCCTAAGTGCACAAGTATACGGGCTGATACTTACGAAAGTGAGAGGGCAATCTGCCGAATTGTCGGTAATATCCGTGATTGCGCTGATGAAATAGGTATTTTGACGGATTTCTGTCGAGTTCCGCTAGGGGAGTTAGAATCAATGTAAACTCACAATCCGCGGGCTCTGCAACTTTAAAGAGCAGAGCTAAGCGGATTTGATGGTGCAATCGGCTTTTGGCGTTCGAATTTTTTGGAGAGCACAATTGAGCTTCGGGAGCGCACCACGCCCGGGATGGCTGCAATCTCGTCCAAAATATCGTCCAACTCCTCAAGGCGGCTCGGTTCCACGATCAAGAACAGATCAAACTCACCGGAGATGGTGTAGCAAACGCGAATTTCCGGATAGGATTCCAGCTGTTTTACCAGTGTCTTGGATTGTTGCTGTGCCACGGAGAGCATGACAACGGCTTGAACCTGCTGCCCAGCGTGGACATCTCCCAAGAGCGCTGTATAGCCTGCAATGACGCCATTTCTTTCCAGCCGCGTGATGCGTTCCTGAACTGTAGACCGGGCTACATTGAGGCGTCTTGAAATAGAAGACACGGGTTCCCGTGCATTGGCTTGCAGGATGGAAATCAGTTTGCGGTCGAGGTCGTCTTTAATGTCAGGCATTAGCGATGGGTCCTTTTCCGGCAATATAACCGGGCCTCCGTGATTTTGTCAGGGCGATATTGATGCCTCTGACAAAATCACACAGAAAAAGCGAGGCTAGGACGACGAACTGAGGCTGCTCAGAATGTCGGACTCGGTGATGCTACCAACAACCTTGCCATGATCGAGCACTGTTATGGGCTCGTTGGTGGCCTTCTTGACCTCAATGACCTGCCGGAGCGGCGCGTCTGCAAGGCAGTTCGGGCGGCCAGCTTCGTGTGCAGGTGCTTCAGTCACCGCGACGGGCGTCATGATGTCCTTGGCGCGAAGCACATTGAGTGGGTTCATGTGGGACACGAAGTTTGCCACATACTCATCCACTGGCTTGGTGACAATTTCCTGCGGAGTGCCGATCTGAACAACATGGCCGCCTTCCATGATTGCAATGCGGCTGCCAAGCTTGGCTGCTTCATCAAGGTCGTGACTGACGAACACGATTGTCTTGTTGAGCTGTTGTTGCAGTTCCAGAAGCTCGTCCTGCAGGTGCGCGCGAATGAGCGGGTCGAGGGCTGAGAAGGGTTCGTCCATCAACAGGATAGGGGCGTCTGTTGCAAAGGCGCGGGCAAGGCCCACACGCTGCTGCATGCCGCCTGAAAGCTCATGGACATACTTGTTTGCGTAGTCTTTGAGCCCCACAAGTTCCAGCTGACGTTCAACCAACTCCCGCTTTTTTACGCCCGAAATGCCAGAGAGTTCAAGGCCAAAGCCAATGTTGCTGCGCACCGTGCGCCATGGCAGCAGCGCGAACTGCTGAAACACCATGGCAACGCCGTGGCGGCGCAGCTCTCTCAAGTCCTTGGTGCTGCAAGTGCCGGGATTGACCAATGCATCGCCATTGGAAACATGAACCGCCCCCCGGCTGATCGGGTTGAGGCCATTGATGGCGCGCAACAAGGTCGATTTCCCTGAGCCGGAAAGGCCCATGAGAACCAGCAGTTCGCCTTCCTCAATGTCAAAGCTTGCGTTGGCGACACCAACCAGCTGACCTGTTTCCTTGAGGATGTCCTCTCGCGAACGGTTCTGGTCCACCAGTTCAAGCGCTGCCTCAGGATTGTTGCCAAAGACAATGGAGACGTTCTCAAAGGAGATGGCGCGACTTGGGTTCAAGTCTCTCATTTGTTTGTCTCCGTCTTTTGATCGCTGCGGAAGAAACGGTCCAGGATGATAGCCACCAGCACAATTGCCGTGCCCACTTCAAAGCCCTTCGCAATGTTCACCGTGTTAAGTGCCCTAAGGGTGGGTACGCCAAGACCGTCTGCGCCAACAAGGGCGGCAATAACGACCATGGAGAGTGAGAGCATGATGGTTTGCGTAAGGCCAGCCATGATGTTTGGCAGGGCGTAGGGAAGTTCGATCTTGAACAGCTTTTGCCAGTAAGTCGCCCCGAATGCCTCACCTGCTTCCAAAAGATGCGTTGGTGTGGAAACAACACCAAGCTGCGTGAGGCGAATGGAGGCAGGCAGTGCAAACACGACGGTCGAGATGAGACCCGGCACAACGCCCAATCCAAACAGGATGAGGGCTGGTATCAAATAGACGAAGGTGGGGATCGTCTGCATCAGATCAAGAACAGGCCGTATCCATTCGAAAAACTTGGGATGATGGGCGCTGTAAACGCCAATCGGTACACCAATCAACATGCAGATGAAGGCTGCACACAAGACCAGGGCGAGGGTCTCAGTGGTTTCGGACCAGTAGCCTTGGTTGATGATCAGCAGCAGACTGAGCGCGACGAAAACAGAGAAGCCAATCTTGCGGCGCACGCCGTAGGCGAGCGCTGTGGCTAGTGCGACGATTATCAGCGGATGCGGTGTTGTTAGCGCCCACAAGACCGCATCAATCATCGCTTCGATTGCGATAGAGATACCATCAAAAAGGGCTGTGGCATTGTCGGTAAGCCAGTCCACTGCCCATTTGGCCCAGGTGCCAATGGGAAGTTTGTGGTCGGTTAGCCAATCCACGCGAATACCTCAAATTTTAGTGTTTTGAACAGCACTGAACGCGTGGCGAGGGGCACTGTATCGCGTCCCCCGCCACCTTGCGAATGAATAGGTTACCGAAGGCCGAGGGCGGACTTGGCCACAACCGGGCCGTCTTGGCCGTCAAAAGTAGTGACACCGTCAAGCCAGGCGTCAATTACCTCTGGGTTGTTCTTAAGCCATGCACGAGCGGCATCCTGTGGGTCTTCGCCTTCGTTGAGAATGGCGTTCATCAGTTCGTTTTCCATCTCAAGCGTAAAGGTGAGCTGGGTCAGGAACTTGCCGACGTTCGGACATTCGGCGGTGTAACCTGCACGCACGTTGGTGCGAACATCCGCGCCGCCATAATTCGGGCCGAAGAAGTCGTCGCCACCTGAAAGATATTCAATCTCGAAGTTGGAGTTCATCGGATGTGGTGCCCAGCCAAGGAAGACGATTGGCTGCTCGCGGCGAACCTTCCGAGAGACTTGTGAAAGCATGCCTGCCTCGGACGATTCAACCAGATCAAATCCTTCAAGATCGAAAGCGTTGGCCTCGATCATGTCCAGGATCAAGCGGTTGCCGTCGTTGCCCGCTTCGATGCCATAGATTTCGCCATCCAGTTCATCACGGAACTTGGCGATGTCGGCGAAGGACTTTAGGCCTGCTTCGTAAGTATACTTTGGTACAGCCAATGTATACTTGGCGCCGACGAGGTTTGTTGCAATGGTTTCAACGGTACCTGCTTCACGGTAAGCAGCGATGTCTGCTTCCATAGTAGGCATCCAGTTGCCAAGAAAAACGTCGAGATCGTTGTTGGCAAGTGATGCGTAAGTAACTGGTACGGAGAGAACTTTTACCTCTGGCTCATACCCAAGGGCGTCCAATACAACAGCAGCAGTTGCAGTGGTGGCGGTGATGTCGGTCCAGCCTACATCTGAGAAGCGCACGGTTTCACACGCTTCCGGATCCTTCGCCTGCACTGCGCTTGCGCTAAGTAGTATTGCGAGCGAAGAGCCAAGGGT
This sequence comes from Nesiotobacter zosterae, assembly GCF_033843645.1. Classification (NCBI taxonomy): domain Bacteria; kingdom Pseudomonadati; phylum Pseudomonadota; class Alphaproteobacteria; order Hyphomicrobiales; family Stappiaceae; genus Nesiotobacter; species Nesiotobacter zosterae. Next base: position 63,772 of record NZ_JAWXVZ010000005.1, read on the forward strand.
TACAAGTGTTTTCTGTAGAGTAAAAGTCATGTAAATCCCCCATTTTAGAGTTTTTAATTGGCCTTATCTTTGTTTGACTTGCAATAATGCTGCCTCTTTTAATTTTCTTCGGCCAATTGATGTGCGTCTTGTGATCGCCTCCTTAGCTATTAGGCGGTGCAACAATTTATATCAAGGGGAACTTTTTGCGAAAAAATACACCGGTATGCAAATCAATACTTTTCAATCGCTCCAAGGTACTCTAAAAGAGGGAAAATATTGATTGGCTGTTCAATCAATTTTCTTGTGTGTAAGGGGAAATTGGTATGGGGCGAGCGCAAACTGTAGCGGATCGCAAGGCGTCCATCATCAATGCAACGATTACCGTGATTCATGATCGTGGGTATTCTGAAGCGACAATGGCTCAGATCGCCAAGAAGGCCGGGGTCTCCACGGGCCTGCCGCATCATTACTTTGGCTCCAAGGCGCTGCTTTTGAACGCGACCATGGTCAAGCTGCTCAAGGATCTGGCCATGCAGGTCAAGTCCCGCATGCTGCCGTTGACCGACCCGAAGCAGCGAATTCGGGCAATCGTGCAAGGGAGCTTCAGTGCGGAGCAGTTCCGGCCTGAGGTCATCTCAGCCTGGCTGGCGTTTTACGTTCAGGCGCGAACCGAAACAGAAACTCGGCGACTGCTGCGCGTCTATCATGGTCGCCTGATATCCAACCTTATCCACGAGTTCACAGGCGTTATGCCACGGGCGAAAGCGGTTAAGGCCGCCAGATCCACAGCGGCGTTGATTGATGGGCTTTGGCTTCAGATGGCGCTTGCCGGTGACCATCCAGACCCAAAAGAAGCCTCAGAAACGGCATTGGATCACGTTGAACTCGTACTTCAGGCACAGCCGGCGACAGAAGACGTCTGACGGGCTGTCAAAAACAACAAATTGAGCACTATGCAACCAGATTTCATCATCGTAGGGGCGGGCTCTGCTGGCTGTGCGCTGGCAAACCGCCTTTCTGAAGACCCGCGCAACAAGGTTTTGCTTCTGGAGATGGGAGGCACCGATATGGGGCCATTCATCCAGATGCCAGCAGCGCTGTCCTATCCCATGAACATGCCATTTTACGACTGGGGCTATCAGACAGAACCGGAGCCGCATTTGGGCGGACGCCGTCTTGTGACGCCGCGCGGCAAGGTTATGGGCGGCTCGTCCTCCATTAACGGCATGGTCTATGTTCGTGGGCATGCTAAGGACTTCGATACCTGGGAACAGATGGGTGCGAAGGGCTGGTCCTATGCGGACGTTCTTCCCTACTATCAGCGCATGGAACAGGCTCACTCCGGGGATGAGGGCTGGCGCGGCCGAAAAGGTCCTGTGCATGTAACGCGCGGTGCGCGTTGGAGCCCACTTTACGATGCATTCGTCAAAGCGGGCGAACAGGCTGGGTACCAAACCACCGAAGACTACAATGGCTACAAGCAGGAAGGCTTCGGCGAGATGGAGATGACCGTCTACAACGGTCGTCGTTGGTCCGCCGCCAACGCCTACCTGAAGCCTGCCAAGTCCCGCGAGAACCTTGAAGTGATTTCGGGAGCCCTGACACAGCGCATCTTGTTTGAAGGCAAGCGCGCGGTTGGGGTGGAGTACAGAAAGGGCAACCGCGTCGAGAAGGTTACCTGCACCCGCGAGGTAATCATCTCCGCGTCCTCAATCAACTCACCGCGCTTGCTGATGTTGTCGGGCATTGGTGACGCTGAAGCCCTTTCGGCTCAAGGTATCACACCGCTTGTTCATCGGGCCGGGGTAGGGCAGAACCTTCAGGATCATCTTGAGCTGTATATCCAGCAGGCCTGCATTCAGCCCATCACCCTTTACAAGTACTGGAACCTGTTCTCCAAGGCGCTGATAGGTGCCCAGTGGCTTTTCACCAAGACAGGCAAGGGCGCGTCCAACCATTTTGAAAGTTGCGCGTTTATCCGCTCCAAGGAAGGGGTGGAGTATCCAGACATCCAGTTCCACTTCCTGCCGTTTGCCGTGCGCTATGACGGACAAGCCGCAGCAGAAGGCCATGGCTTTCAGGCTCATGTGGGCCCGATGCGTTCGAAAAGCCGGGGCGCTGTCACGCTGAATTCCGCAGATCCGTTGGAAGCACCGAAGGTGAAGTTCAACTACATGAGCCATGAAGAAGACTGGGCAGACTTCCGCCAGTGTATCCGCTTGACCCGAGAGATCTTCGGCCAGGACGCGTTTGCGCCATTCCGCGGGGCGGAGATTCAGCCGGGTGCAGCGGTTCAAACCGACGCAGAGCTTAACGCCTTCATTGGGGAACACGCAGAGAGCGCTTATCATCCCTGTGGGACATGCCGTATGGGCGATGCAGAGGATGAGGGCGCGGTCGTCGATCCAGAATGCCGCGTTATTGGCGTGGAAGGCCTTCGGGTTGTCGACAGCTCCATCTTCCCGCAAATCACCAATGGTAACCTGAACGGCCCCTCCATGATGGTGGGTGAGAAGGCCGCAGACCATATTCTGGGTCAAACACCGCTGGCTCCGGTGCAGGATGTGCCGTGGATCCACCCCCATTGGCAAACGCAGCAAAGATAAGGACGAGATCATGACCACTGACAAGAAATCGCTGCGGGCGCAGCCGCAAGCCTCGCACTACATTGGCGGTGCCTATGTAGAGGGCGTGGCTGGCACGGAGATCGCCTCAATCTATCCCGCAACCCAAGAAGTGATTGCGCGGATTCACGCTGCAACGCCAGAAGTCTTCAGCAAGGCCATTGAAAGCGCCAAGTCCGGCTTTGCCATTTGGCGGAAAACCAGCCCGGCAGAACGCGCCGAGGTGCTGCGCAAGGCAGCGGAGCTGATGCGTGCCAAAAACCATGAGCTATCGGTTCTTGAAACCTTGGATACGGGCAAACCTCTTCAAGAGACGTTGGTCGCGGATGCTGCCTCGGGTGCAGAGGCGCTCGCCTACTTTGCAGGCATAGCGGCGACTGAAAACGGCGAACACATCAATCTGGGTGGCGCTTTTGCGTTCACCAAGCGAGAGCCACTTGGTATTTGCCTAGGTATTGGCGCATGGAACTATCCAATTCAAATCGCCTCGTGGAAGGCCGCTCCCGCGCTTGCTGCAGGCAACGCCATGATTTTCAAACCTTCGGAAGAGACCGTGCTCTCGGCATTGAAGCTCGCTGAAATCTTGACTGAAGCCGGTTTGCCCGATGGTGTATTCAATGTCGTGCAAGGCGACCGTGAAGCGGCAAGCTTGATGGTGAACCACCCCGAAATCGACAAGGTGTCTTTGACGGGCTCTGTTCCGACAGGTCGCATTATCGCGCAAAACGCCAGCAAGTCGCTCAAACACCTCAGTCTTGAGCTGGGCGGCAAGTCTCCAATCATCGTGTTTGAAGATGCGCACATCGAAAACGCGGTAGCTGCGTGCATGAACGGCAACTTTTATTCTTCCGGCCAGATCTGCTCAAACGGCACCCGCGTGTTCGTGCATAAGAGCATCAAGGACAAGTTCCTGGCCAACCTCAAAGCGCGCACGAGTGCCATTCTCCTGGGCGATCCGCTCAACGAAGAAACCCAAATGGGGCCGATGATCTCCAAGATGCAGTTCGACAAGACCATGAACTACATCGCAGTTGGTCAGGAAGAAGGGGCAACCCTGTTTCATGGGGGTAAGCGCGCAGATGTTGGTGTGTGTCCTCAAGGCCTTTATGTGGAGCCAACCATTTTCACAGAGGTGAAGGACGACATGCGCATCGCCCGCGAAGAAATCTTCGGTCCGGTCATGTGTGTGCTCGACTTCGAAGATGAAGACGACGTGATCGCTCGCGCAAATGACACGGAGTTCGGTCTCGCGGCTGGCGTGTTTACCCAAAATATCCAGCGTGCCCACCGCGTTATTGACCAGATTGAAGCGGGAACCTGTTGGATCAACAACTATAACCTGACACCGGTAGAGATGCCATTTGGTGGTTACAAGCAGTCTGGAATTGGCCGTGAAAACGGGCATTGGGCGTTGGACCAGTACTCCCAAGTCAAGAGCGTTTACGTTGAAATGGGGGATGTGGAAGCGGGCTGGTAACGACTTTCTGAACAGCATTCAATTGAGGCGCGGGTGGCACATGCTGCTCGCGCCGTTTTTGTCTATCCGATCTTTTTGTTGTGCTCAAAGGCCGACAGCTTTAGAAGTTGCAGCAACGAAGGCAGGTTCTGGGCGTCCGGCGAGGCGGCCTTGCGAACCGTCTGCCACTTATCTTCAGAATGATGAGAATGCCTGATGCTCCGTTGCAGAGCATGCGAAGGCAATGAAGTCCCATAGGCTGTGAATGACCGAACAAACCAAAAAACTCTACGACCTTGCTCAGCCAGTTTTTGCCGTTGCACCCATGCTGGACTGGACCGATCGACATTGCCGGTCTTATCACCGCGTGCTGAGCCGCAACACGCTGCTTTATACGGAAATGATTACCACCGGTGCGCTGATTCACGGCGATCGTGATCGGCATCTCAACTTTGACCGGAGTGAACAGCCGGTAGCCTGTCAGCTTGGTGGATCTGATCCCAAAGCGCTCGCTGAATGCGCCAAGATGATTGAGGAGTGGGGCTACGATGAAGTCAACCTCAATGTCGGCTGTCCGTCTGACCGGGTTCAAAATGGCAGTTTTGGGGCCTGTCTCATGCTTCAGCCTCAGCTCGTTGGCGAGTGCATTGCGGCCATGAAGGACGCGGTTTCCATTCCTGTAACCACCAAATGCCGGATTGGCGTTGATGAGCAGGAGCCCGAAGAAGCGCTTCGCGCGCTGGTGGACGAGGTACTCAAAGCAGGCACCGATGCCATATGGGTCCATGCTCGCAAAGCATGGCTTCAGGGGTTGAGCCCCAAGGAAAACCGGGATGTCCCGCCGCTTGATTATGAGCTGGTCTACCGCCTCAAGGAAGAGCATCCAGATGTCTTCATCGGCATAAATGGGGGCATCGCCACTCTGGAAGAGACGGAAACGCACCTTGGCAAAGTAAACGGTGTGATGATGGGCCGCGCGGCGTACCACTCGCCAATGCTGCTTGCGAGCGTGGATCGCCGGATTTATGGCGCCGATACCCCTGACATTTCCGCTGAAGAAGCGGTGAACGCTTACATTCCATACATCGTGAAGGAGCTGGAGAAGGGCACAAAGCTCTCCCAGATCACACGCCATATGCTTGGCACCTATCAAGGTGTTCCGGGGGCTCGCCATTTCCGCCGCATCATGACGACAGAGGCGGTAAAGACGGGCGCAGGCATCGAAGTGGTTGAACAGGCAATGGCTGCCGTATCTCAGCCAAAGGTGGGTGGGTTCGGCGCAGACGAGCCTGAAGGAATTGGGGCAACTGCATTTTAAAGGTTGGGCGTTCGCCCACCGTTTTTATTGGGTATACTGATGGATCACTTTTCAGCTGAACTCCTGCCTCTGGTTGGAGCGCTTCTGGCCGCCGGTGGTTTGGCTGGCTTCATGGCAGGCCTTTTTGGAATTGGCGGGGGGGCGATCCTTGTGCCAGTTTTGTTGTCTGTTCTTGTGCCTGCAGGGGTCGATCCATCCATTGCCATGCATGTTTCCGTGGCAACATCCCTCGCGGTGATTGTGCCCACGTCTCTGCGTTCATTCTTTGCTCACAATGCCCGCGGCGCGGTGGACCATCAGCTCCTGAAAAGCTGGCTTGTTGCTGTGCCTGCCGGGGGCGTGATTGCTGCCTGGGTTGCCTCGTGGATCTCAGGGGATGGTTTGAAGGCCATTTTCATGATCACAGCCTTCTTCGTGGCCATGCGCATGTTGTTCAACAAAGAAAGCTGGCGCTTGGGCGACGATGTTCCGGGCAACCCCCTACGCGCATTCATTGGCATGTGTATCGGTTTTTTCAGCACGCTGATGGGCATTGGCGGCGGGGTGATGACCAACACCTTCATGACGCTGTTCAACAGGCCAATCCACCAGGCCGTAGCAACTTCCTCTGGCGTTGGAGTGCTGATCTCAATTCCGGGTGTGCTGGGTATGATCGCAGCAGGATGGGGGCAGGGGGATTTGCCGCCGCTGTCACTGGGCTATGTGAACCTGCTTGCGGTTGCGATCATCATTCCCCTGTCCATTTTCATGGCACCGATCGGAGCGCGTGTCGCTCACTACATGAAGCGCCGTCATTTGGAAGTGGCTTTCGGGATCTTCCTCTTGTTCGTATGCGCCCGTTTTGCCTTCAGCCTGATTTGAGCGGGCCTAGCTGCCCCGGGGCGTCAGGATCATTCGATCGCCTTCCACACGAATGCCGCTGAACCGGTCCAATGTGCTCATGCCCATAAGGCTTGAGTTTAGCATGCCTTGCTGGGCCACGAATGCCCGCGCATCGTTCAGCGTCACATCCCCAATCTGAAGATGGTCGATGCGGATCGGCGCTACAAAGCCGGTTCCATTGGCTGTCTGAACAGGCACGGTGTAGCGGAGCCGGTCCATTGGAAACTGGGCGCGGCGCGCGTCATCAGAGGTAAGAGTGATGTGCGAAGCACCCGTATCAACGAGAAACTGAATGCTGGTACCATCAACAAGAGCGTTGAGAACGAACTGACCGTTTCCAGAACGGGCAATGGCGATTTCGCCAGCGGCCGTTGTCACGGTGTTGCCGGGCATCAGTTCTGCCATCACCCTGTCCTTGATCATGGAGAACTCGTGGCGAAAGGAGTAGAGCGCAACGAGAAGCAGACCAAGACCGCCCCAAAGCAGGATGGACTTCAAGACCTCTCCACCCGACGGACGCTGTGCCACAAGTCCCGCGCTGACGAGAAGCAAGACGCTCAAAAGGCCGACCATTTGCGGCCCGATCTCGTGAAGCTCGGAGGAATAGAAGTCCGGGCCCATCATGTAACCGGAAACCACGCCAATGATCATGGCACCTACAAGAAAGTACAGGCCGAACTTCAGCATTACAGGTTGGGCTCCAGTTTCTGACCGGCAGCGGAACGACGCTGCGCCACACGGCTGTTGGTGAGCCGTTTATCGGCATCACTCATGGAAGACCATGTGGCGATCTCCTCGAGCGTTCGCAAGCAGCCGGTACACAATCCAGTTGGCCTGTCAATCTGACAGACCTTTATACAGGGACTTTCGACGATAGGGGCCTCCAACGGTAAAGCAGCAGTGTCTTCTATACTCAGTAATCGCCTGATGGAACCACTGATGTGGTGCGTCCAGCCCGCGCAATGGAGGCCGGTACCGTAATAACTACGCTGGCTGCATTGCCAATGAAGCTGCCAAGGTCGCGGCCCGCATCGCCCACCGAACGGGAAAAACCACGCTCTCGGGCGATGTCGCCATCAATTTGCTGCGAAACAGCGCTTGCAACCTGCGGAATCTGATTTGCAAGCAGGGCAAACTTGTTGTGGTTGGCAGCGTCGTTGCCTTCAAGGTCGGTCAAATCAAGTACGATAACACCCAGCTCCGACAGTTCCTGCGTATCGGAAAAGGAACCAACGCGTCCCCGGCCGCCTGCCAGGGTTCCGGAAACGCCGAGGGCCCGATCATCTTGAGAAGTAAGGACTACAAACGGGTTGTTCGGCTTGCGCAGCAGCTCCATGTGGTGCTGGAAGACGTCCAGATCGACATCAGGGGCAGCCATCACCACGGTTACATTGGACCGACCGACGATGCTGTTTCCGGATAACTCCATTTGGCGCAGGGTTTCAAGCAATGCCCAGTTGCCCAGTGAGTGAGCCATGATGATGATTTCATCCGGCTTTGTTGCAGCGACGTCGAGCAGCGTTTGCTGCAGCCCGTTTCGGGCGATTGTCGCACTGTTGGTGTCGTAGACGTAGCTGGTCACGTCGCCTTCAGAGGCCCAAGTGAAGAGTACGGGCACCCCGTCAAACTTGGAGTCTGCCGTGAACTGGGCGAACCGGAACACCGCCTCCGCAAACAGCGTATTGTAGCCATGGATAAAAACCAGAGCGGTGCGGCTGCCTTTGGGCTTGGCCCGCAGCCTGCTTCTCAGTTCGGAGCGGAACGCGGTTTCGCCGTCGATGAAGGCGGCAGAGCGCACCACAAAGTCTGTATTCGGATCACCGGGAGGGTAACTCGGCCACTCGATGTTTCCAGGCGTGTGTGTTGGTGGGATTGAAACCGTGACCTCAGCGAAATCAAGGCGCTCCTGACGCTGGGTACCAAACAGCGTGTCCGGCTCTTCAGCGCGGGCACGCGTCGTGGCAATTAGCATATCGGTCTCGGTCGTGCCTTGTGCAGGTTTTAGCGATACCTGCATGCCACCGCTGTACGGGCGAGAGGCGCACGCTGCAACAACGACCAGAGAAAAGATGGCGAGGCCGCGAACAACCCAACTAGACCGAACAGGCGCACTCAAAGGATGATCCTTTTAAAATCGATATCTGATTTTTTCTTATGCAGTAACGCAGCGCCAACCCGCTGATAAGGGGGCGCAAAAATTCACCTAGAGCAATTACATGATTCGAGGTCAGCTCTGTGAAGCCTCACAGCAAGGCGCATCCAAATAGAAACGAGATGCTGCAAATTTGCTGCAGTGCGCCCAAAACATCCCCGCTCACACCGCCTATCTTGCTGCGAGCCACAGCAACAAAGCCAACAGCAACGCCCAGTGAGACGATTGAACCGAGAAGAAGCTGTGAGAGGGGGAGCGCAAGCAAAGTCAGGAGCCACAGGACAAGTGTCGTAAGAACGCTCCAGATCACGGCTTCCCAATCCGGCAAACCAAACCGGTGTCCGAGGCCCCCCGGATTGGCGCTTGGCTGGCTGTGCCAGGCTGCAACCATACTGCTGCGGCCGATGGTCTCCGCCATCAGATAGAGCATGGCCGTGGCAAAGCCGCCAATCTCTTCCAAGGCAGTGCCAAGCAGAACGATCCGCAGACCTACGGTGAAAATCAGTGCCAACGTCCCAAATGTGCCAATGCGGCTGTCATGCATGATCTCAAGGCGTTTTTGACGGGTGGTGCCGCCAAAGAAACCGTCGAAGACATCGGCAAGGCCATCTTCATGTAGGCAGCCGGTGAGAATCGCTGTCGTTGCGACAGCAATCAAAGCTGTTGCCAAGACTGGCAGGCCAGTGAAGGAAAAAATCAGCAGAACCAACGCTGCGGGTAAAGAAATCAACAGCCCGGCCAGAGGGATAGCGCGTGCAGTACGGCGAAAGTCTGGTGCTTGGTCCAGCCTGTCATTCAGGCCAATGCATGGGACGGGAATGCGTGAGAAGAAACGAATGCACGTAACGATATCAACGGCTAACGGCTGTTCGCGTGTTTCCGTTTTCTCCACGGGGCCTTGGTTGGGCATGCTCTGTAACTTTTTGCGCCTATTGACTGAAGGAATGGCTGGGCACATGTGCCTCGCATCGGCGATTGTAAAACACCCGCGCTTGCTTATAGAACACACAGTACCGACACGCAGAACCGCTGACTACTCGCGCTGGAGAAATACTATGTCCATGTCCACCACTGGTTTGCCCTTTGACGATTTTCGAGCACTCGTGGAGGCGATGCCGGGACCAGACATGGAAGCAGTAGCTGCTGTTAGAAAGCGGGAAGCAGAGCTGACAAAGCCGCAGGGCTCTCTGGGGCGTCTGGAAGAAATCGTGGAATGGCTGGCTGCTTGGCAAGGTAACCCAAAGCCGCGCGTCACCCGTCCACTGGTTGCAGTTTTCGCGGGCAATCACGGCGTTGCCAAGCGCGGCGTTTCCGCGTTTCCAATTGAAGTGACCGAGCAGATGGTTTCCAACTTCGCAGCAGGCGGAGCGGCCATCAACCAGCTTTGCATCGCCAACGATCTTGGCCTGAAGGTCTTTGAACTGGCATTGGAAGTGCCAACCGGCGACATCTGCTTGGAAGACGCTTTTGAGGAAGCTGACTGCGCTGCCACCATGGCTTTTGGCATGGAGGCTTTATCCGGTGGTTCTGATCTGGTGTGCCTTGGTGAAATGGGCATTGGAAACACCACCGTTGCCGCGGCCATCTTCTATGCTCTGTTCGGCGGTACGGCTGAACAATGGGTAGGGCCCGGCACAGGCGTCAAGGGCGAGGCATTGGCACTCAAGGTGAAGGCGGTGGAAGACGCGGTGGCGCGTTGTGGCGGCCCCCAGTCCATGGAGCCATTCGAAGTGTTGCGCCGTCTCGGTGGCCGTGAAATTGCCGCGATGACGGGTCTCATTCTCGCCGCGCGCATGCAGCACGTTCCGGTTCTTATCGACGGTTTCGTCACGACCTCGGCAGCGGCTGTTCTCTATCAGATGGACAAGACCGCCCTTGATCATTGCATGTTTGCGCATGCCTCCGCAGAACCTTCGCACCGCAAGGCCATTGAAGCCATGAATGGAAATCCACTTCTGGACCTTGGAATGCGTTTGGGTGAGGGCACTGGGGCAGCTGTCGCCGCAGGCATCGTGAAGGCAGCTGCGCAGACCCACTCGGGGATGGCAACCTTTGAAATGGCAGGCGTGAAGAACGCAGCAGGCGACTGAGCCATTCAGGCTTTGAGCTGGGTTAAAGAGGCGGGGAGCTTTAGGCTTATCCCGCCTTTAACATGCCATCGAAGCTGTTTTCAGGGTGTGTGAACGGCGAGCTTGGATCGCGGACAACACGACTTGGCGGAAATTCGATGCGTACAATCGTTCCTTCACCCATCTTTGAATCCAGATCAAAGCGTCCGTCATGCATGTGCGCCAGCGCTTGAACAATGGAGAGGCCGAGGCCAGTTCCTTGCTCCGCGCCTTGTATGGCTTGTGAGCCCTGACCAAAGGCCTGCAGAACCAACGGTATCTCGTCCTCAGGAATGCCTGGACCGTTGTCCGCAATGCTTACGAACTGGCCACCCATTTCGGTCGATCCGACGGTAATGAAAATCTCGCCCTCATCGGGAGTGAACTTCACTGCATTGGCAAGCAGGTTCAAAACCATCTGCCGCACGGCCCGCTCATCAGCAACCAATAGCGGAAGGTTAGCCTCGTAGCGTTCGCTTAAGGAAAGGTTCTTTGCTTTGATGCGCATTTGCATCATGCCCTTGCACGCCTCAACAACTTCATCTAGGGGAAGGGGCGCTTCATTCAATTCATAGCGGCCAGCTTCCACCCGGGAGAGGTCCAGAATTTCGTTGATCAGGTTGAGCAGGTGCTGACCAGACTTGTGGATGTCGCTTGCGTAATCCAGATAGGTCTGGTTCTGCATCTTGCCCAAGACCTCATCTTTCATCACCTCCGAAAAGCCCAAAATGGCGTTCAGCGGCGTGCGCAGTTCGTGGCTCATGGTAGCAAGGAAGCGCGACTTGGCAAGATTGGCTTCCTCTGCACGGCGGCGGCTCTCCAAGGCCAGAGCGTTCACCTGTTCCATCTCTGCAATCAGGTCATCCTTTTCGGCGCGTGTCGCCAGCATGGTCAGCGCCGAGGCGTGAAGCTGGTGACTGAGAATGATGAAGAACCCCTGAGCGCCGATGGCCATGGCAGCCATGGCGAAGTGAATGGAGGAACCGTAGCTCATGAAGCAGACAACAAGTGTCGCTGTGATCGGCACTGTCGCAGCCAACAGGGCCGTGGGTAGCGCCGATGACAGCATGGTACTCATTGCGATGACAATGAGAACCGTGGCAAACTGAAAGACGTCCAGGCCATTCACGGGCATGGGTTTCAGGCTCAAAAGCAGGAAACTGGTCCAGATCAAACCATAGATACCATCGCTCAAAGTGAGTTGGAGCTTGATGGACTTCAGCTTTCGCCGTCTCAGGAGCTTCAGTTCAATGCGCCGGGTGCGCCAGTTGATGAGGAGATGAAGCGCAAGGGCACCAAACAGCCATCCCGAGATCCACATCAACGGTAGCCATAGTGAAGAAATGGCCGCGACCACACTCATGAATAAAGGAAGCGCATAGGCGGCACTCAGGCGGTTCTTCACGAACATGAAGACCAGCTCGGGTTCAAAACCAAGCTCAGCGGGCTTGGAATTCAGTCTCCCACTGTTTGAACGCAGAGTTTGAGCAAACTGTCGGCGGCGCGCAGCGCGTGCTCCGTCAATTTTGTTCGTCTCATTGCGACCCGTCGTGTTTACTTTGCTCATCAGGAAGGTGGCCTGTTTTTGATTTAGACTGAGCGGATACTTTCCTATTTGGCCACCATGAACACTTTTCCTTAATAATGCTCTGAATACTATGGTAAATATTTGGTAAATACAAAATTGCGTAGTTTAGTTTGCTGCGTCATACTGGAACAAGTACACTGCGAAATCTCATAGATTCTTCTTTGAGTTGAGGGAGGCGATTTTTGAAACTCTTTATTTCAGAGCGGGCACCAAACGTGGTGCGTGTAGAGATCTTTCTTAAAGAAAAGAACATTAACGTTAAAACCGAAGTGCTGGATATCATGAAGGGGGAGGCTCAAACTCCAACCTTCACAGCGCTCAATCCCATGAAGCGCGTTCCTGTGCTGGAGCTGGACAACGGGACGCTGATTTCTGAATCGGTGGCAATTTGCCGTTACTTCGAGGCACTACAGCCTGAGCCGTTGTTGATGGGGTCTTCTGCCGAAGAACAGGCGGTTATTGAAATGTGGAACCGGCGCGCAGAGCTTAATCTTCTGCTGGCAATTGCCAGTGTGTTCCGTCATTCCCATCCAGCAATGGCCAAATTGGAAGTGCCGCAGATCAAGGACTGGTCAGAGGCCAATCGTCCGAGAGCGTTGGAAGCCATGGAAGTCTTCGACGCGCAACTTGCAAAGAATGAGTTTGTTGCCGGAGATAAGTTCAGCATTGCGGATATTACGACCTATGTGGCTATGATTTTCGCACGTCCTGCCAAGGTTGAAGTGCCGGAAAGCCTTTCAAACCTTCATCGCTGGCTTGGTGAGGTCAAACAACGACCAAGCATCGCCGGTTGAGGCCTGTCCTTGAGCGCATTTGATACCTTACGGCAGCTTGAGGACGCGATTTCTTCATGCCGTGTTTGTGTAGAGGCACCTTTGTGGGCGCCTCTACCTCACGAGCCAAGGCCTGTGGCGGTCCTCTCCAGCACTGCGCGCTTATGCATATGTGGGCAAGCGCCGGGGACGCGGGTTCACGCTTCCGGGCGTCCGTTTACGGATCCCTCAGGTGTACGCCTTCGTGAGTGGATGGGCATCGAAGAGGCTCAGTTCTATAATCCGAATTTGCTTTCGATCGTGCCTATGGGGTTCTGCTTTCCCGGTCTTGATAGCAAAGGGGGCGACAAGCCGCCGCGTAAGGAATGCCGGCGGACATGGCATGATCATGTGTTTCGCCAAATGCCTCAGCTTGAAACCGTGTTTGCAGTGGGCGCGCACGCGCATCAGTACCACTTGGGTGAACTGGCATCAAAGCGCTCGCGAGAAACCATCGCCAGTTTTAAGGAGATCTGGGAGGTGACATCGAAGCGTCGAGAAAATGGGGAGGGGCCAGCTGTTCTGCCATTGCCGCACCCATCATGGCGCAACAACGCCTGGCTGAAAAAGAATGCATGGTTTGAGGAGCAGGTCTTGCCGCTTGTAAAAAAAGAGGTCGCCCGGCTGATGGCTTAGGCGACCTTGTAGGAATTGGCCAGACATTGCTGCAAGGGCCATGGAATGCAGCTGTCTGCAACCTTCCGTCTGACCGAACATCAAAAAAGGTCGGAGCCGTTGGAAAGTGGTTCCACACTAATGGTGATTTCTGTAAATGTAGAGAAACCACCACATTAAAAAGTCTATTCAGTTAGAATTTTGATCTACAATTCTGGTGAAATAGAAAAAACAGATCGTAGCGCAAGGCGCGGGACACTTTATGATACGCCTGAACCACTAGCTGCTCGCCATGATAACAACCAGAGGCCCTAAATGATTGATCGCATCGACCGACGCATCCTGTCGATACTTCAGGAAGACTGCACCATTCCGGTCGCGGAAATTGGGCGCAGAGTAGGCCTTTCAACCACACCATGTTGGCGGCGGATTCAAAAGCTGGAAGAAGACGGCGTGATCACGCGCCGTGTTGCGGTGCTAGACCCCAAAAAGGTAAATGCCAAGGTGACGGCTTTTGTGGCCATTACCACGAACCAGCATACCGATGACTGGCTGCGAAAATTCGCCGATGTCATCAGGGAGTTTCCAGAGGTTGTCGAGTTTTACCGCATGGCAGGGCAGGTGGACTATTTGTTGCGCGTGGCTGTGCCGGATATCGATGCCTACGACGCATTCTACAAACGCCTGATCGCAAAGATCGAAATTGCAGATGTGTCGACCACTTTTGCGATGGAACAGATCAAATACACCACGGAACTGCCGCTTGGATATGTTCCCAGCGAAAAGCCGAAGGTGGCTGGCGCCTGACAGCAACAATTAGAAAAGTGATTAGCCAGAGTGCGGTCACTCTGGCTTTTCTTTGTCTCAGCTGTCGGCTTTCTTCATGCGGGCCAGCAGGCTGGAAGTGTCCCAGCGCCCACCGCCCATGGCCTGTACTTCAGCGTAGAACTGATCCACCAACGCTGTAACCGGCAAGCGTGCGCCGATCTCGTCGGCTGTCTTGAGGCAGATCTTCAGATCTTTGCGCATCCAGTCAACGGCAAAGCCATGTTCATACTCATTGGCATGCATGGTCTTCCATCGATTTTCCATCTGCCAGGACTGCGCAGCGCCGCCGGAGATGGCTTCAATGACCTTCTCCACATCAAGGCCAGCTTTTTCTGCGAAATGTATGCCTTCAGAAAGGCCTTGAAGCAGACCTGCGATACAAATCTGATTGACCATTTTGGTTTGCTGACCTGCGCCGCTTGGTCCCATCAAGCCAACCTTTTTTGAAAAACACTCCATGATTGGAAGGGCGCGCTCGTACGCGGTTTCGTTTCCGCCAACCATCACGGTCAGAACCCCGTTCTCTGCCCCTGCTTGCCCGCCGGATACGGGGGCATCCAGAAAGGAAAAACCTCTGGCTTCAGCTTCCTGTGCAAGCTCTTGAGCGACCTCGGAGGACGCAGTGGTGTGATCAACAAATACCGCACCCGCTTTCATGCCGTAAAAGGCACCCTCGTCACCAATCGTAACCCCGCGCAGGTCATCATCGTTGCCAACGCAGCAGAAAACCACGTCGCAGTCTTGAACTGCTTCCTGAGGCGTCGGAGCAAATGCGGCACCAAATTCCTTGGCCCACTTTTCCGCTTTTGCAGTCGTTCGGTTGTATACGGTGACATCGTGGTTGCCACTCGTCGCCAGATGACCTGCCATGGGGTAGCCCATTACACCCAGTCCAAGAAAAGCGACTTTTGCCATGCTATCCCCCTCAGATTGTTCGTTTTTAGATCAGATCGGAGCCGGAGTTTAGCGCTCCAGATTGGTGGCGCAACCAGCAATTAGGCCAATGGAACGTGCAGGTAGGCACAAAAAAGCCCCCGCTCCAATTAGGGCGGGGGCTGAAATTCACCGTTGAAGGTGACGTGTCAGGCGCGCTTCCAATTGGTTCCAGATCCGGCGCAGCGTTTCCACCATGACCAGATACATGATGGCGGCCCAGACATAGGCCTGAAAGTCATAGGTCCGAGAGAAGGCGCGGCGTGTTTCGCCCATCAGATCCAGAATTGTAATGATGGACACAATCGCGGATCCCTTGATCATGAGAATGATCTCGTTGCCGTAAGGGCGCAGAGACACAATCAATGCTTGCGGTAGAATGATCTTCCAGAAGGTGAGCCAGCGCGGCAAACCGAGAGCTGATGCTGCTTCCCACTGACCTTTTGGCATGTTCTGGATCGAACCGCGCAGAATTTCCGCCTGATAGGCCGCTGTGTTCAGCGTGAATGCAAAGATGGCGCAGTTCCAGGCATCTCTGAAAAAGCTCCAAAGCCCCATATCGCGGAGTTCATGCATAAAAGATCCAGCGCCGTAGTAGATCAGAAAGACCTGCGCCAGCATTGGTGTGCCGCGGAAAAAATAGACGTACGCATATGCGATGACCGAGAAAGCTTTCACGTTCGACATGCGCATCGCGGCGATTGGCACTGAGAGAAGTGCGCCCAAAAGGACCGAAACACCGACGACCTGAAGGGTTACCCAAAAACCTTCAAGGAGCTTCATGCCATAGCGTTGCAGGAACTTTGGGTCTGCACTCAGATCAACCCAAGGAAAGCCCTCAGCCACATTGAAGTTGATGGTGACGTTGTTGCGTACCACCAGAAAATAAAGAATGCCAAGGCCTGCGATAATCCAAAGGGTCACCAGAAAGTTCCCGACAACACGCCCGAACGTCCAGCCTTTCTTTGGCGGCTCTGGCTTCTGAATTGTCGGTTCAGCGGTGTCTGGCAAGGCTGTATTCGTTACGCTGTTTGTCATCTTGGGGCCTCCCCACGCTTGGTCCATTTTTCAAGGCGTGAGATGCCAACAGAAGAGATGAGCGCAAGAACCAGATAGATGGCGCATGCGATGGAGAAGAACAGGAACGGTTCCTTCGTGGTGCGTGCGGCCATGTTTGAATAGCGGATAATGTCATTCAAACCAATGATCGAGACCAGACTGGTTTCTTTCAACAAGATCAGCCACAGGTTCCCCAGCGCCGGCAGGGACAGGCGGATCAATTGAGGAAGAATAACCAAGCGCAGGGTTTGGAATTTTGAAAGCCCGAGTGCATGCGCGCCTTCATACTGGCCCTGCGAAATGCCGCGAAAAGCCGAGAGAAAGGCCTCGGAAGCATATGAGGAGAAAACAAGTGACAGGGCGATCATGCCCGCAAAGAAGGCACTGACTTCAAAATTGGTCACCCCGAAAACACTGAGCACTTCCTGAATGAGTATCTGGCCCCCGTAGTACACCAAAAACAGGGTCAGCAATTCAGGAAGGCCGCGAAAGATTGTCGTGTAGACGTCAGCCCATGCACGTAAAGAAGGCTCTGCGGATTTCTTCGCCAGCGCCAGAACAAGACCCATGGCAAGGCCAAGCGGCAGGCTGGCGAGTGCCAGTGTAACGGTAATATAAACGCCCGCTGCGATCTGGTCTCCCCAACCATCTGGACCGAACGAGAGCATTACCAGAATGTCATTCATTGCTAAGGTGTTCCTTCTTGCACCTAAGGCGAACGGCGGGGAATACATCCCCGCCGCTCATGTAACACAGCCGATGTCGCGCAGGCTTATTCGCCGTAAACGTCGAACTTGAAGTACTTGTCGTTGATTTCTTTGTACTTGCCGTTTGCGCGGATCGCCACAATTGCTTCGGAGAACATGTTGGCAAGGTCCTCGTCGCCTTTGCGAACGCCAATGCCAGCACCTTCACCGTGGATCCGTGGGACGGACTTTAGGGTGCCGAGGATCTTACAGCAAGAACCTTCTTCAGAATCAATCCACTGCGAAAGCACCATCACGTCGTCAACTACCGCATCAACTCGGCCGCTTTCGAGGTCAAGTTTGTACTCTTCTGCGGTTGGATAGAGGCGAACGTCGGATTCGGTGAAGAATTCTTCAGCGTATACGGAGTGCGTTGTGGAAGACTGAGCGCCGATGGAAATGTCCTTGAGGTCATCCGCAGTGACGCCAGCTAGTTCAGAATCCTTACGAACGGCGATTGCTGGAGGGGTGTTGTAGTACTTGTTGGAGAAGCTGATCTGCTCCTGCCGTTCAGGCGTGATGGACATGGACGCCAGAATGGTGTCGTACTTGCCTGCAACCAGACCGGGGATAATGCCGTCCCAGTCCTGAGTTACCCACTCACATTCAATCTTGAGTTCTTCACAGAGGGCATTGCCGATTTCGATATCAAACCCGACCAACTTGCCGTCAGCAGTAGTATAGTTGAACGGAGGGTAAGCACCTTCAGTGCCCATGCGAACTTTGCTCCAGTCCTTTGCATGAGCTCCCCCAATAGTTGCTACGGCCAAAGCCGCAACAGCTGCAAAACGCATAAAACGCATTGTTATTCCCCTGGTGTTTATTTGTTACGGGCTCTCGTGGAGTTGCCCCCGTTTTGACCCGTACTCAGTTCACATCAAATCTTTCCATGGATCAAGCTTATTGACGGGTCCAGTGCTGAAACTTTCGTCAAATCCGCTGTCAGATTGCATGATATGCCGTCAATATGATGGATCTGGGGAAAATTATTCCGCTAATATACCAGTTAAACAGGCAGTTTACCCAACGATATCCTCGAATCTCAAGGGTATGCGGGCCGAGGGCGCTGGATCTGGGGATATATACGTATGCGTGGTGTAGGGCTTGCAGGGCGCGCGGGAAGTTGGTTGCCTGCAACAAAAGACTAGAGGTTGAAGACTGCTTCAATCACGCTCGCATCTGCGACCTTTGCAATCTCAAGGTCTTGTGGCGTGTTGATGTTGAAGAAGGGGTCGACTTCAATACCATCAACGATTGGTCCGCCAAAACTGACAACTGGCGGGGTGCGTTCGCGAACAAAGCCTTGAATGCTTCGTCCTCCCATCAACAGATAGGTACGAATGTCTTCCGCCAGATAGATGGGCCAGAGCGCAAAGGTTGGGTGAAGCTGTTCGCGGGACTGGGCCATGGTAATCAGTGGCACAATACTACCAGCCGGTTCTGCAAGCTTCTCAGTCAGATCCAGTGGGAAGAATGGGGTATCAGCCGCAGCGCTTACAATCCAGATAGCGTCCGGCTCGTTCACTCGAGCCCACTCCATCGCCGCCAGAATACCCGCCATGGGCCCAAGTTGGCCTGGAAGAGTGTCGGGGAGAAGCGGCACATCAAGGCCGATGTGGTCTTCGGTCGGATTGTTTACGCTGACGACAAGTGACTTGACCTGAGGGGCGAGGCGAGAGGCGGTGATGTTCACCAGTTTCCTGCCGTTGAGCTCTGCCAAGGTCTTATCATGCCCACCCATACGGCGAGATTGCCCGCCACACAGCAAGCAACCGATAATGCGGTCCCGTACCCCCTGCTTTTGGAAGGAGGCTGCAGCGGCTGAGGTCGCATCCGGATTGCCCGTATGGCTTGGGGTGCACATGTGGATCTTTCCTGTAGTTTTTTCAGGTGTCTCGCCTTGGCGTTGCATCTGAAAAAAGCGTTTTCCCTAAGTTATCTCAACATATGCGTGTGAAAATGGCTATTTTGCGTTTTCCCAAAAATTTAATCAATTCAGTAATTAGCTGGCTACATCAGGGAAAGGCGGTTGGTAAGTTGCCTTTCGGTAAGTGTCAGGGACAGCACTTGAAAGAGTTCAAGCACTCCGTCGCGATGCATTCTGTCAGCGTTTCTTGAAAAGTCATCAAACGGATCTGGAGCGTTACTATCGTCCTCGCTTCTCAGGTCAAAGAACTGCATCCAGCTGCCATAAAACAACTTGTTTTCTTGTGTGCCGTTATGAAGCACTGTCAAATGACTGTGTCTTTTGTCCTGAAGAACGCATTCGAATGTGCGTTTGACGGCTTCCCATGGTCCTTCCAGCATCTGAAAAACATGGGTATCTGTGAGAATGAGAGCACCGGTAACCCCAGCTCTGGAATTGATACGACGAATACGCATCAAGGTGAGGTCCATCTCCGTGTCCAGATCGTGCCGGAGCGCGGGCCAGTGGATGCGACTGCGATAGCAGAGCTGCGAGACACTCATGTTTTTCTCCTTAACCTTTGGAAAGCTTAGGAGATCAGGGTTTCCAAAAAACTAATGGGAACTCTTGAAAGATTTGCGCTTGTTAATAGTGAGGAAATAAAATCAAAGTTGTAATAAGCAACAGTGCTTTCTCTAGTTGATTTTGTTTCAAGTAACTAGGCTGGCTAATGTTTCCTCTAAATAGATGTGATAGGTGCGGTGCTACCTGCGTGACAAGGCGGCACGAGATGCCTACATGTGGGGCACAGCAAGACCAAACAGGCTCGCCGGGTTGGGCTGGAGCCTCATAGAACAGGGACTTTGAGATGTTTTGGAAGAAGGGTCGCCAGCAAGAGGATGAACTGACAAACGAGCGCGTGCTGGAGGTTTTACAACAGGTCAAGGATCCCACAGGCACCAGCAACATTGTCGAAAAACAGTTGGTTAGCGACATTTCCATTCTGAATGGGCGCGTGGTTTTCTCCATTAAAATTCCTGCAAATGAGGCCGAGCGCCTTGAAGGTATGCGCAAGGCGGCGGAGAAAATTGTCTCCGTCCTGCCGGGCGTGGAAAAGGTGATGGCCGTGCTTACTGCTGAAAAAACCCCGGGCAGGGCGCCGGCATCAGCCCCATTACCTTCAGCACCCGCCGCAGCTGTCAGCTCTGGACCGGCCGCGCAAAAGTCCCCTGCGCCAGAAACGCAAGCCTCAAGGCCGAGCGGTGGGGGGAAACTTGAGGTGCCTGGAGTTGCCAACATCATTGCCGTTGCCTCCGGCAAAGGCGGCGTGGGCAAATCGACCACAAGCGCCAATCTGGCGATCGCGCTTTCCAGATTGGGGCTTCGCGTCGGCTTGCTGGATGCTGATATCTACGGCCCTTCAGTTCCCAAACTCATGGGGGTTTCCGGCAAACCTGAGCTCGTCGAAGGGCGCATAATGAAGCCCATGGAGGCCCATGGGATCAAATTGATGTCTATCGGTTTTCTGGTTGACGAAGAAACGGCCATGATTTGGCGAGGGCCGATGGTGACATCAGCTCTCAACCAGATGCTGCGCGAAGTGGCGTGGGGCGAATTGGATGTGCTTGTGGTGGACATGCCGCCGGGCACCGGTGACGTCCAGCTGACCATGGCGCAAAAAGTGCCTCTCACTGGCAGTATCGTGGTGTCCACGCCGCAGGACTTGGCATTGCTGGATGCGCGACGCGGCGTTGCGATGTTTGAGAAGGTGAGCATTCCGGTTATCGGCGTAATTGAAAACATGAGCCACTTTGTGTGCCCTGATTGTGGGGGACGTCATGAGATCTTCGGCCATGGCGGTGCGCGGGAAGAGGCGCGAAAGATGAAGGTGCCGTTTTTGGGAGAGGTGCCGCTCACCATGGAGCTACGCGTGCAGTCGGACGCAGGAACGCCGATCGTCGCTGCCGCGCCAGATAGCACTGTGAGCCATGCCTATATGACGATTGGTGAGGAGATCAAGACAGCGCTGGAGAACAAAGGCGAAGTGCTGACCAAGCCAGCCCCTCGGATCGTGATCGAGTAAAGAACCTTTCCTGATGCAAAAGCAACTCTCTCGCGGTCTGTTCTGCGCGGGAGTTTGGTTTCTTAGCCTAAAGTCTACGTCTAAACCCTAGTGCGTACAACTATGTAAATATCTGATATTTCAATAGAAATAGCTCTAAGGCGTCGTATTGTCGCGTCTTAAATTACTCCAAATCGCGTTACGGTAACAACCGGATCGAAGGGGATGTGGCGACCTGTGTGGAGACCTTCGGTTGCCGCTTTCTCAAATTGTAAATCTCCCGGCGATTTGGAGTGCCCAGGGAATGCTTGCCAAAGAAAATGGCCGCGCGTTGTTGGCAATGTTTTTGTCGACCGCCTTCTTCATGTTCAATGATGCGACATTGAAATACACCGCCCAGACAATGCCTCTGGGGCAGGTTATCTTCCTCCGCGGCCTCGTAACAACAGCATTGATGGGTATGGTGTGCCTCTATCTGGGGCAGTTTAAGATTGGTTGGCGCCTGTGCCATCCAGTGGTTCTGGCCCGTGCGCTGTTGGAAGTGATTGGGTCGATGATGTACCTGACTGCACTCACCAAGATGCCAATGGCCAACGCAACTGCCATGCTGCAGGCCATGCCGCTTATGGTGACCGCAGGTGCCGCCATTGTTTATGGCGAGATTGTCGGTTGGCGGCGCTGGAGCGCTGTGGCCTCCGGCTTTGTTGGTGTGATGCTGATTATCCAGCCCGGCCTTGATGGCTTCGACGCATGGGCCCTGCTGGCTCTTGGAGCGGTGTTCTTTATGGCCACCCGAGATCTTGTGACCCGGCGCATGCCAAAGGGCCTGCCTTCATTTGGTGTGACTTTTGTTGTCTGCGTTGCCGTCACCTTCATGGGGGCTGGGCTTGGCGCAACCGAAGTCTGGGTGCCGGTGGACACGTGGTACCTCTGGCCGATCCTTGGGTCATCTGCCTTTATCATCGGGGCCTATTACTTCGCTATTGTTTCCAACCGCTTGGGCGAACTCGTCGCGGTAGCTCCAATGCGTTACACGGGCCTTTTGTGGGCAACAGCAATTGGTGTGCTTGTTTGGGGAACGTTCCCGGACTGGATCACGATGACCGGAATGGTGATCGTCGTTGGCTCAGGCCTCTACACTGTTCATCGTGAGCGGTTGCGTCTGCGCGCAGAACAGGCCGTGGAACAGGCCGAAGTCAACAAAAAAGCAGCAAGCCGCCCGAGCGCTTCTCAGGACCCCGCTTCAACGCGCGCAGCTGCCACAGCCTGAATTTTCTTCCCAGCCCGGCTGTGGTGACCGGGCTGGAACGCTTACCGAGGACGGTGCTGTCCCCCCTCGGAAAACCAAAGGTTCGAAAAGGAGAACCATCATGATCGTGCACCATTTTGCCTCGGCTTCCGAAATCAACGGCAAGCCAATGAACACCCTCCTGATGAGGGGAAGTTGCGCCAGGTCCAAAGCGGCGCTGACATTTCTGAAGTGGATTTTGGGGCGCAAATAGCGCCCTTTATCTTTTGGGGAATCTTGATGAGTGAGTCCCAACAAAACTGTCATTCATCTAAGTCGAGTTTGCCGCCATTGTGATTTTTTACAGCCTAGTTAAAGCTTTAGTTAATGCACGGTAAAAACATTTAAAAGTCATATGTGATGGTAATAGTCTTATTAAAACAATTGCTTATCTAATTTTAGCCGAAGCGGATGCTCAGCTTTCTGCCTGCCTTTACCCCTGGATTCTGACATGACAGTTCTGCCCCATTTTTGTTCATAGATTGGAAAGAAACTGCTCCGTATTGTCTGGCCATGCCCTCGGGACATGTAGGGGCAATTTGGGTTCAGTTGGAGTAAAACACATGTTTGCAAAGTTTCTGAAAGACGAGTCCGGTGCGACCGCAATCGAATATGGAATGATCGCAGGCTTGATCGCAGTCGCGATCATCACGGCAGTTGGCCTTCTGGGGGATCAGCTTTCTCAGGCGTTTACAGCAATCAATGATAAGCTCACCGCAGAGGGCTTGACAGGATCATAGTCACTAGTAGTGATAGCCATGCGTAAACCCGTCAGCGTGTGCTGGCGGGTTTTTTTCATTCGCGATACAAGTTTACCCACCGGTAACGCTCATGTGACGTGAGACAGCCGGTTTTTTTGTGTCTCGATCAATGACGAAGTCATGGCCCTTTGGTTTGCGGCTGATTGCTTCCTCGATGGCCTGTGACAGCAATTCGTTCCCCTCTGAGGCCCGCAAGGGCTCACGCAGATCGGCCTGATCATCTTGTCCAAGGCACATGTAGAGCTGTCCTGTGCAGGTCACTCGTACACGGTTGCAGCCCTCACAGAAGTTGTGGGTGAGGGGCGTGATCAGTCCGAGGCGTCCACCGGTCTCTGATACTGAATAGTACCGTGCAGGTCCGCCGGTTTTGTAGGCGATCGGCTCCAAGGTGAACCGTTCCTCCAGACGCGCGCGAACAGTATTCAGCGGCAGATACTGGTCCACTCGGTCCCCGTCGATTTCACCAAGCGGCATGGTTTCGATCAATGTCAGGTCGTGACCTTCGTCGTGGGCCCACTCCATCATGGGGATGATTTCGTGTTCGTTGACGCCCTTAAGGGCAACAGCATTGATCTTGACCTGAAGGCCTGCCGCTTTTGCAGCTTCAATACCATCCAGGACTTTTGCCAGATCGCCCCAGCGGGTGACCTCTTTAAACTTCACCGGGTTGAGAGTGTCGACGGACACATTCACGCGCTTGACGCCAGCCGCCGCGAGTTCATCGGCAAAGCGTGCCAGTTGCGAGCCGTTGGTTGTCAACGTGAGTTCTTCCAGAGCGCCTGTTTGAAGGTGTCTTGAAAGCGAACGGATGAGGCTCATGATGTTCTTGCGCACCAAGGGCTCCCCGCCAGTTAGGCGAAGCTTCCGCACGCCTTTCTCAATGAACGCGGAACACAGCCGGTCCAGCTCTTCTAAAGAGAGAACTTCGCGCTTGGGAAGAAACGTCATGTCCTCTGCCATGCAGTAAAGGCAGCGGAAATCGCAGCGGTCGGTCACGGACACACGAAGATATGTCACGGCGCGTCCGAACGGGTCAATCAATTGCGGCTGATGCGCGGTCACAAAGGAATTTGCCGTCTCCAAAAGCCCCTCCTGAAATGGGTTTCTAAGTATTATTGTGGATTCAATCTAATTATCGGTGCACACGCGTCAATGGCGGGGCATTGACATTTTGTTGACCCAAGCCCCACATCAGGGCAATGCAACTGTTAGAGCGTGGAGTAAAGAGTTGGCAACCGAGACTGTGCCGTGGCCCACTGAAATTCGATTGAAGCAAGATAAACGAACCCTCGTTGTGTCCTACGACAACAAGCAAGCCGTTGAGTTCACTGCCGAGTTCTTGCGCGTAAATTCTCCGAGTGCAGAAGTTCAGGGGCATGCACCGCACCAGAGAAAGACCGTCGCGGGAAAGCGTCAGGTGCAGATAATCGGGGTGGAGCCGGTCGGAAACTATGCCGTAAAACTTGTGTTCGACGATCTCCACAACACCGGGATTTTTACGTGGAGCTATTTTGACGAGCTCAATCGAGACCGCTCAAAACTGTGGGAGCGCTATCTGAAGGAGCTGGAGGCGAAGGGGCTTTCAAGGGACTAGGGTCTGAGAACAAAAACAGCCTTGCGAGGGAGTCGAAGCTCGCAAGGCCGCTTGGTCCAATGGGCAGTCTGAGGCTAGCGAAGCACAACCACCTTTGAACCAACTCGCACGTTCTCATAGAGGTGGATGACGTCCTCATTTGCAAGACGAATGCACCCGGATGAAACCGCTGAGCCAATTGTCCATGGCTCATTGGAACCATGGATACGGTAGATGGTAGAGCCGATGTAAAGCGCTCGGGCACCCAATGGATTGTTGGGACCACCTTCCATGTAAGCTGGAAGAATACGGCCTTTGCGACGCTCACGTTCGCGCATCACGGCTGGGGGTGTCCAACCTGGCCATTCAGCTTTTCGGGTGATGCGGTGTGTCCCTGCCCACTGAAAGCCGTCACGGCCAACGCCAACACCGTACTTCATGGCTTGGCCGCCCGGATAGATGTGGTAGAGGCGCCGCTCTTGTGTGTTTACAACAATAGTGCCCGGTCCATAGGGGCCACTGTATGAAACCATCTTGCGCTTGATGGGAGACTTACCGTAATTGGCTGCCCCGTAAGACACCCACTTTTTGGAGGTTGGGTCGAAAAATTTACCGCTTGCGGCCTGAGATGATGTTGCTGCAAAGCCTGCGGTCAGCAGGATGGCCGCGATGGCCAACAGTCTGAGCATAGTGATCCCCTGTAATTATGTTTATTTTTTCTCGACTACATGAGGGTGCCTCTGCGTCAAGTAAGTGTACGCTGTCATCGGCGCGTTGCAAAGCGGTTAACGCAGCTTTGGCGTGTGCAGTAATTTTGCGGGGAAGTGTCTGGTGTAATTAATAAATTGCAGCGGAGAACAAGTAAATCTGGTTAAAAAGAGATCAGATTCAATCAAGTGCAAATTGGAATCACGATTGTTGAATTCCGCTAACTAAAGAATCGCTGGTATTGCCGTAGGGCTGGTAGCTCGTGAAAATGGGCTGGCCACGGCCAGCCCATGCCGTGGGACCATTAGCCCAGATTCAGCTCCTTGAAGAAGTCGTTGCCCTTGTCGTCAATCACGATGAAGGCTGGGAAATCCTCAACTTCAATCTTCCAGACAGCCTCCATGCCGAGCTCTTCAAACTCGAGTACTTCAACCTTTTTGATGCAATCTTGAGCAAGGCGAGCGGCCGGGCCGCCAATGGAGCCCAGATAAAAGCCACCATGTGCCTGACAGGCGCGGCGCACCTGCGCAGATCGGTTACCTTTCGCCAACATGACCATGGAGCCCCCAGCAGCTTGGAACTGGTCCACATAGGCGTCCATACGGCCCGCTGTGGTTGGACCGAATGATCCGGAGGGCATCCCTTCAGGCGTCTTGGCAGGGCCTGCGTAGTAGACGGGATGGTTCTTCATATAGTCAGGCAGCGGCTGACCGCTCTCAAGCAGGTCTCTTAGTTTGGAGTGCGCCAGATCGCGAGCAACGATCAAAGGCCCGGTCAAAGAAAGGCGTGTCTTGATTGGGTGCTTTGTGAGCTCGCCTAAAATCTCGCTCATTGGCCGGGTCAGATCAATCTTGACCACATCATCAGCCAAGTCGTCCTCGGTCACCTCCGGCAGGAACCGCTCCGGATTGCGTTCCAATTGCTCGAGGAAAATACCGTCCTTTGTGATCTTTCCCGTGGCTTGGCGGTCTGCTGAGCAGGAAACGCCAATGCCGATTGGCAGCGACGCGCCGTGGCGTGGCAGGCGGATCACTCGCACGTCGTGGCAGAAATACTTGCCGCCAAACTGAGCGCCGACGCCCGTGGACTGGGTCAACTTGTGAATTTGCGCTTCCATCTCCGTGTCACGGAAAGCATGGCCAAGTTCGGAGCCCTCTTTCGGTAGCTGGTCCAGGTAGCGTGCAGAGGCCAGCTTCACAGCCTTGAGGTTCATTTCCGCAGATGTGCCACCAATAACAATGGCAAGATGGTAGGGCGGGCAGGCAGCAGTACCGAGTGTCAGGATTTTTTCCTTCAGAAACTCGATCATTCGCTCTGGTGTCAGCAGGCTGGGGGTTCCTTGAAACAGGAAGGTCTTGTTTGCAGAGCCGCCCCCTTTTGCCATGAACAGGAATTTGTAGGCGTCTTCACCTTCGCTGTAGAGATCGATCTGCGCTGGCATGTTGTTCTTGGTGTTCTTCTCCTCGAACATGGACAGCGGTGCCAGCTGAGAGTAGCGCAGGTTCTTGTGGAAGTAGGCATCGCGCGCGCCTTCGCCAAGAGAGGCTTCATCCTTGCCATTTGTCCAGACGCGGTGGCCCTTCTTGCCCATCACGATCGCCGTGCCCGTATCCTGACACATGGGCAACACACCAGCAGAGGCAATATTGGCGTTCTTGAGAAGATCGTAAGCGACGAACTTGTCGTTCTCAGTCGCCTCCGGGTCGTCCAGAATGTTGCGCAACTGCTGTAGATGGCCCTCGCGCAGGTAGTGGTTGATATCCTTGAAGGCTTCCTCTGCGAGCAAGCGCAAGCCTTCCTGCTCCACCTTCAGAACGGTCTCGCCGTCAAACTCGGCGGTGCTCACATATTGGTCAGTGAGTTTGCGGTAGGGCGTTTCGTCGGGGCCAAGCGGAAAAAGCGAGGAGTGGACGTACTCTGGAGGAAGGTTCTCTGACATCTCAAGATCTCTGGTTTATCTGCAGCATTTCGGCCTTCGGCCTTGTTGGCTCTGGTTTTATAGTCAAAAGGCCGGATGCGCAAAGCGCTCCGGCCTTTTGATTGGCAATTTAACCGATTAGGTAAAGTGATTACCTAGCGTGCGCGTGGATAACTCATGCGCCGTTACCGTGTGGCCCACAGATCCAGCTTTACCACGACCTTGTCTGGCACTGTTTCTGGGGAGATGTCCTTGCCCATTTCATAGGAAGTGCGGCTGAGATCAACAGTCGCAACTGCGTGCGCTGTCGCATCTTTAATGCTCAAGGTAAATGGGAGCGTCAAAGGCAACTCAATGCCGCGAATGCTGAGAGTTCCTTGCGCCTCAAAGCCATTTCCGGCGGTTGGGACAATGGTCTCGGATTTGAAGACCGCGTTTTCAAACTGCGCAACATTGAACCATGCATCGCTAGCCAGTGTCTGGTTGATCTGGCCATTGCCCGTATCAGCCGACTGGGTAGAGATGGTTGCTTCGATCTTGCCGTTTTCCGGATCTGCCGGGTCGAAGTTGATGACTGCAGTCCAGTTCTGGAACGTGCCGGAGAGCGGCTGCCCATTCTGCATGGTGTCGAAGGTGAGGGCGCTCTTGTCGCTGTCGACCGTCCATTCTATTGCATAGGATGGCGCAGCAAAGAGCGTGGTGGTTGCCAAAACGCCTGCGGCAACGAGTGCTTTCAAAGAGGACATCACAGTTCCTTTTCGATCCATTAGTGAGAGGGCCGAGTTAGTCGGACTTCAGGCGCGTCATGCGACGCAGCACATCATCCTTGGAGATGAAATGGTGCTTAAGTGCGGCGGCAACATGCAGGACTACCATCAGGATCAAGAAGTAGGCTGCATATTCATGCACGATCTTCAACAGGCCTTCCGCTTGCTCTTTTGTTCCCAAAAACGCTGGAACCGGCAGGTGAGGCAGATTGAAACTATCAAAGATGACCGTCGGCAAGCCCCAAGGGGACGCAGAAACCATCAGCCATCCAGAAAGCGGCAGGAAAAGCATCAGACCATAAAGACCTGCATGGCCCAGGTGCGCGGCTAGGCGCTCAATCCATGGCATTCCCGCTGGCAGTTCCGGAGATGGGTTCAAAAAGCGCCAGACGAGGCGCATGACAGCCAGAACCAAAACCACAAAACCAAAAGACTTGTGCAGCTGATAAAGCTGAAAAGTCTCTGGATCCGTCAAGGGAAGACGGACCATGTACAAGCCGAGGGCGATGAGACCGATAATCAGGAGTGCCATGAGCCAATGAAAGCTCATTGCGACCAAGCCGTAATTGAGAGGAGTGTTTTTTATCATGTCTGACCTCGGTGCGTTGGGCGAAGACAATTAAAACGCCTTCGCCCGCTTTCCATTACTGCTTGATCAGCGTCTCAGCGTTGATCACGACTTCCACTTCGTCGGATACGTAAGGAACGTATTGTTCCATGCCGAACTCGGAGCGAAGAAGAGTTGTGGTTGCTGTAAAGCCAATGGCTGGCTTCTTGAGCATTGGATGCTCGGCAATCTTGTTCACGTTTACGTTCAGAACGGTTTCTTGGGTCTGACCGTTGATGGTGAGGTCGCCGGTTACCTTCAGCTCTGTCTCGCCTGTGCGCTCAACATTGGTGCTTACGAAAGTTGCCTGTGGATGAGCTTCCGCGTTGAAGAAGTCAGCGGAAAGCAGGTGCTTGTCACGAGCTTCCCAGAAAGTGTCGAGGCTGTTTACATCGATGGTGATGTTTACCGTTGAGTTCTCAGGGTTCTCTTCGTCGATGAGAAGCTTGCCTTCCCACGAGCCAAAACGGCCATCGGTGGTGGAGTAGCCAAGGTGATTGTAGGTGAACGCGATGTTCGCGTGGGACATGTCGAACTCGTATTCGACTGGATCGGCCAAAGCTGGCGCGGTGAAGAGAGCAGTTGTCAGAGCAAGTGCTGCAAAGCGGTTCATCATTTCCAAGTACCTTCCTGTTCGGTCAATCGCGTCCAGCGATCTGCGTAAAAACCATGATGGGATTTTGTGAGGTTCTTGTGAAATTGCAACTGAACTGACTGTTCATTATAAATGAACAGTTTGGCGCATTGCGGGCCTATTTCCATTTATTGTTTAACGTTCTTGCGAAGGAAACCGCGCGTTTCAGCGCCAAATCAATCAGAGAGGCGCATGGCGGCTCGCGCGATTAGAGCCAGCCATCACCAATCCGTGATTGAAAATGACCGCTTGAAGCAGCACCAATCCACTGTCGAAATGCTCAAGAGAGCTAGGGTTTGACGCTGAACAAGATACCATTCTTGTCTCGGATGATATCGAAACCGGCTTTTTTCAGAGAATCGCGGAGCTGGGGAAGCACGCTTTTGTCATCTGCCACCAGCATGTAGCCGTCGCTTTTGAGCATGCCCATGTACTTCTCCAAAACACGCACTCGGTTGTTGGATGGCAGCTCATGGAAAAAGCGATCGAACACGATAGCGTCGAACTCATGGGAACAATGATAGCCAATCGCATCCGCATGCACGGTTTCAATTGAGAGCTTTTCA
The DNA here is from genome assembly GCF_033843645.1 of Nesiotobacter zosterae. Taxonomy (NCBI): domain Bacteria; kingdom Pseudomonadati; phylum Pseudomonadota; class Alphaproteobacteria; order Hyphomicrobiales; family Stappiaceae; genus Nesiotobacter; species Nesiotobacter zosterae. Next base: position 93,665 of record NZ_JAWXVZ010000005.1, read on the forward strand.
TTTTCAATGCGTTCTTCGAGCTGCTTCAAGCCCACTGCGGAACTGTCCAGCGCAATCACATGATGACCTCGATTGGCCAGATAGATTGCATCGCGGCCCTGTCCGGCACCAACGTCCAAAATAAGCCCGGCATCGAAATCCAGATTGTTGAACATGGTAGTGAACTGCTTCGAGGTATGGCCGAAGTAGTCTTGGTTCTTTGAATAGATCTTGTCGTATTTCTGCATCTTGCCATCTGCTTGTGGTTTGGCCACGTGCATACAGACCTCCCCAGCAAAGAGCAAGCTGCACACCTGTGTCTCAGCTATCGCGCGCGTGCCTTCGCTGTGAGCTGACGACGATAGAACAGGGTCTTTTCATCTTTGAAAAGAACCGGTTCTTCCTCAATGAAGCCAACGCGCCGAGCAAGGCCTTGGCTGGCAGTGTTTTCAGGCGCGATGATGCACACCACCTCGGAAAAGGGAAGATGGTGGTCCGCCCAGAGGAGTGCGGTCGTGACGGCTTCTGTGCCAAACCCTTTACCAAAGAAATCAGGAGAGAGGATCCAGCCCATCTCAGGTTTTCCTTCAATGGGAACGGACATCTCACGCTTGAAATCAGCAAAGCCGATCTCGCCCACATATGCACCCGTTGTTTTCTCTTCGACAGCCCAGTAGCCGAAGCCCATAAGGTTCCACATGCCGGAGAAGTTCAAAAGACGTGACCAACACTCTGACCGTGTGGAGGGTTTGCCTGAGATATGGCGATAGACCTCTTCCTGCATCCAGAGTTTGCTGCTTGGTTCAAGGTCCTTTGGCAGAAAGCCGCGCAAGACTAGGCGTTCGCTTTCAAGCCGAGGGGCAGGGCCGCCGATCATTGTCATGACAGATGTCCATGATGAGTGGGATTTGGAGTGGAAACACCGGGAAGGTCTTTGAAAACAGAGATCAGGTTAAGGGGGGTCCATTCATGTGGGCAACCCTATAGCACCTTTCGAAACACCAAGTCTTCAATCCCATCATTGAGATAACGGCCTGTTTCAACAAATCCGAGCCGCTTTGCGAGTCTGACGCTGGACGTGTTCACAGGATCTACGAGGCAGTAAATCTCGCGATCTTTCAAGTGATCTGTCGCCCAAGCAAGAACGGTTTGTGCGGCTTCATTGGCAAAACCCTTGCCGAAGTACTCTGGAAAGAGCATCCAGCCCATTTCAGGCAGGTTGCCGTTGGCAAGAGAAAAGTTGCTCTTTGTCTCAAAGAGACCAATTTCACCAAGGTAGGCGCCGCTATCCTTCTGCTCTATCGCCCATGATCCATAGCCTTTGAACGCCCACATGCCCGTCGCACGTAATAGGCGATACCAGCACTCTTGCCGTGTTGAAGGCTTGCCGGAAATGTATTGATAAACGACTTCGTGATTGCGAAGCGCATAACTGGAATCTAGGTCTGCTGGCTCGAAGCCACGCAGAATGAGGCGCTCACTTTCAAGGCGTGGCGCTAATGCCTCACGGCAAACAGTCATTTTCTTCCAATGCAGCTTTCTTGGGCCCTGAAGCCCTTGGAGAGTTAGTACTCGCGCTCGAAATAAAAGCCCGCTTTAGTGTCTCCAGTAGAGCCTGCTTCGCCGCGAATGCGCAAGTCCTTCGTCACCTCAATATCAACATTGGCGGCGTTTGAACCGTCTTTGGCGTTCTGTTTGACGCCCAGATAGATATTGTCGTTGATGTAGGTACCCGCCGACAGCTCGGCTTGGCCCTCCGAATTCACATTCACATCGATGTCACTCAGGCCCAAGACGTTTCGCAGTGCGCCCAACGGGCCTTCGGAGCTTCCGCCAGCCAGCGTGGTCACAGCGCTGGCCAGCTGAGCGATCTGAACAGGGGACAAATCTGTAACCGACTGTCCAAACAAGAGCTGCGCCAGAATTTCATCCTGCGGCAATTCTGGCGAGGAGCTTAGAGTAATCTCCGGCTCTGTTGCTTCGCCAACAATGCCGATGGTGACATTTGCCGAGGAAGTGGCAGTGGTGGCGGCAAAGTTCAGGTAGGGGGTGAGGCTGCCATCGAAAGTAACGGAGCCTTGTTGGAACTCCAGCCTGCGGCTCAGTATATCGAAACGGCCTCGGATCAACTGGAAGCCGCCAATGCCTTCGATGTCACTGGTGGTACCTGCAAGGCGCAAAGAACCGCCAACTTCCGCGTTGAGACCACGGCCGCGTACGAAAATCTTGCTGGGTGCGTTGACGTTCAGGTCCAGTTCGATGGGGGTGCCTCCATTCCCACCGGCAGACTGGTCGCCAGTTTCACCTGCATCAATGGCGAGCGCACGAGCCTGATCCATGACAGGTTTTGGTGCATTGAGGTGGCGCACAACAACGGGGCTGACACCACCGCCAAATGAGCTTGGAATGCCGATGTCGGCGCGTTGGATTGTAACCGTACCGCTCAGCCTTGGTGCCTGGCCCTGGGCCGCAAGTGGGCCCGACATGTTCATGTCAGCATCAATCAAAACGTCAGCCAGCGTTCCTTGAATGTAGCGGCCCTGATCAACCACGGCTGTCACCGCGATCGGGAGACCTTCATTCAGGCCTACCGTGCCATTGACCCGAATAGTGCCTCCGGTGCGCAGGTTTGCGCCCAGATTATTCACGGCAACCCGTTCCTGATTGGCTTCTACAGCACCGCTGAAATTCTCAAGCGTGAGGCCGGTCGCAAGCTGCGTGATCTCCATGCCGTCAGGTGTTGCGGTGGCCGTAAATTGGGGGGCAGAAAGCGCGCCGTTGGCCTTGGCAGACAAGTTGAGGAAACCAGAGCCGGTGAGCCCGGTGCGGATTAGGCGCGCCCGCAGAACCTCCAGTGGAACGCGCCCGGAGGCCTGCACATCAAGGCTGCCTCCTTGAGCGAGAGACACCTTGCCTGTGGAAGCAAGATCAAGTCCCGCATTGCTCGTGACTTTTGTTTCTTGCGTTACAACATTGTCTCGCAAGTTCCCGCTCGAGGTAATCGCGAAAGGTGAAATCTCATTTTGCCGCATTACGGCGATGCCTACGCCCTCAGCGTTCACTTGCCATTGCGCTGACGGTGAGGCAGGGGCACCGGTCACCTCTGCTGTTGCATTGACGCGGCCCTGAAGCCCAAGGCTTGGAGCCAGAGCATTCACAAGCTCCAGCGGCAGCTGGTCCACCTGCAATGCCAGATCAAGGTTTTCCCCGCCAGCGCCGGTCACCGTCACCGAGCCATCTCCAAGAGCCAGGATGAGGGGCCTGTTCAAGGACACCATGCCAGCTTTTGCGGAAATGCGGCTTGGTTCCTTGAGCTTGGTTTCAAGCCCGCGGTAAGCGCCTGCGATCTGATTGACGTCCACCTCAAGGCCGTCGTCGAGCTGGCGCAGCACAACTTCTGCGTCGAATGTGTCTCCTGGCCCATCAAGAACGGAGTTGAGGACAACAGCCGTCTCGTTTCCACGGGTGCGTGAGGTTGCGTTCGCACTTGAAACCACAACGGCCCCAGCGTTTAGGTTGGAGAGCGTTACCTCTCCATCCACTTCCGGTTCTGAAAGGGCCTTGAGGATACGAGCCTGCGCACTGAGGCTTTCAAGTGCAATGCTCTCCCAGACAAACGCACTGGCTTGCGTATCAAGATCGATGCGCATTTCTCCGCCCAGATCCTGAACCTGCACGCGGCCCACCAGAGCACCGTCAATGGGGGCCAGCACCAAAGGGGAAATCTGCGCCAGTTGCGGAGCGTTCACATCCAGATGACCAGTAATGCCAGCGGGAAGAGCCCCCAGATTTGCGATTTGAACTTCGCCTGAAGCTTCATTGTCGCCAACACGCACTTCCAGATTTTCAACGGCTGCGCCATCTCCGGAAGGCTTGAGATTGGCAGTGAGCAGGATTTCCCTGTCGCGCAGCGATCCCCTTAGGGAAACATCCGCCTCCGGTGCACTGGCACTAAGCACCAGAGAGCTGTTGAGCTCTAGGTCATCCACCGGCGTGCCAAGCATCTCCAGATCTTGAGTGGTCGCTTCAACATCAAGCTGAGCGGCATCAACCGGGCCTTGAATGGTCGAAGTGGCAGACAACTCTCCGGTAACGCGTGAATCCAGCATTGAAAGATCGGAAATGGAAAGCTGGAATTCGCCGTCAACTGCGCCGTTCTCTAAAGAAGTGCGGGTGCTTATTGAAAACTGGTCAGAAGAAATCTCCGCATCATTGATCACCAGCTTCCCTTGCGCCGGAAAGTCTTCTGGTATGCGTGCATCCATGTGTCCTGAAAGGGTTGTGACGCCGCGCAGCAGGTTGTCCGCTTGCAGCACCCCAATCTGGAGATCCTGCGTTTGACCTCGAAAACGGATATTCGCACTGCGTTCTTGAGGCGATCCTACCAGCTCGAAGTTGAGTGTGGCTGCGCCTGCAAGCGGGCGTTGGGCAAGGCCAGCATAACGGGTCAGATCATCAGCCTGCATCATGCCCAGTGCGGTTATTTCTTGAGTTGAAGCCACTACATCTTCCAATCGAAGAGAGGCTTCATCACTCACCGCAGACAGATAGCTGATGCGGGCAGTTTGGGCACTGAGATCCACAGCACCTTCCATGGAAAGAGAGGCTGCGGTCGGCAGGTGCTTGGCAAACTCACCACCTTTCAGTTCAACGCCTTCCATCACCATATTGGCCTTCAGTGGCGTTCTGAGCTGATCGGCTAGCGCTGAGGCACCGGTCCCTTGGGCATTCAGACGAAGCGACTGCATGTTTCCAAGTTCCGATACAACACCGGCGCTTTCCGCAACCAGTGTCCAATCTAGAGCTTCCAGTGCGCCATCTGCTGTCAGTGTGGCATCAAAGCGGTCAAGGCTCAGGCCTATTTCTGGAATTGGCAGGGCGAGTTTGCTGCCGGATGGTTGGCGTGTTCCAACATTCGCCTTTAGCAGAGCGGTGCGGCTGCCTTTCTCGATTGAACCGTTGGCTTTGATGAAAATGGCATTTGTCGCCAAACTGGCATCCAACCTGGTTGGGAAGAATGTGTCGTCCAGCGTTCCGTTTGCAACAAGTTGGGTCTGGCCTGTAAACAGACCTTCCAAATCACTCGGCAAGACACTTTGAAGATCGCCGTTGAGGTCAGCGGAGAAAAGCCTGTCCGCCCCTTGGCGATCCATGGTTATGGAGCCGCCAACGGTCGGTACACCGTCAAGTGCCAAAGCCATGTTGGCTTCCAGCGCATCCAGCGATCCCTTGCCAATCAGATCAAAATCAAAAGATGGGGATTGAGGTATCTCCAGAAGCGAAGCAATCAGCCCACCGGGTGCTTCGCTCACCATGGTGTCCACGTCAAATCGGAAGTCCGCAAGATTGAGTGTGACGGTAGCGTCCACGCTCCCCTTGATGCTGTCCAGTCGTTCAGCCTGAATAGTGAGGCTCACAATCTCCGGAGTTGGCGTCACCGAAGCGGAGCCATTCAGGCTCAGCGTAATCGGCTCGCCTAGAACTGAGCGCGCAATGGATATCTCCTGAACGCTGAAGTCCTGCACCGAGCCAGCAAAGGGAAGCGAGGTCGCTTGCTGTTCTGCTGTTGAATCCGTGTCTGTTTCCGTTTCTGGAGCTAAGGAAGGCCGGCGTACAACGCTGACTGAGGCGGCGCTTAAGCGTTCAATCTCAACGTTGCCTCTGATCAGCGCAAGGGGGGACCAATCCAACGCGATGCCGTCTACCGAGAGCCATTCCCCATCTGCGTCGCGCAAGGCGACACGTGCCACTTCAAGGTTGCCGCCGAGGCTCAGGGCAGGGGCATCCACCTCAATACCCGGTACAAATGTTGTGATCACATTGCCAAGTGCAACGCGCCCTTGCTCGACCTGGCTGGTTGCCACCAACGCACCATAGCTGATGGCCACCAGCGCGATTACGGTCAAGACCAAACGGGCCAACACTCCAAGAATGCGCAGGATCACGGGTAACGTCCTCATCTGTGGTGGGGAGCCCAGCAGGTATTCTAAACTAGAATGACTGGCTCAGACCCACGTATATGGCAAAGGATGGATCATTGTTTTTTGGGTCCAGCGGAACGCCCACGTCAAGGCGAAGCGGCCCTACAGGGGTAAAGTAACGCAGACCAGCGCCAACACCAACCTGCAGCGGTTCACTGAAGTCGGGCAGGGATGTGTCGTAGGCCGCACCAGCGTCGACAAAGCCGACCAATCCAATGGTGTCGGTAATCTTGGTTCTCAGCTCACCGTTCAAGAACAGGTAGGAGCGGCCACCGATGACTTCATCCCCTTCGCGCGGGCCAATGTTTTTGTAGGCGTAGCCACGCACTGAACCGCCGCCACCAAGGAAGAAGCGCCGGGATGCAGGCACGTCCTCAACGCTGTCGGAGTAGATCGCCCCGGTCCCCAAGCGTCCTGCCAGTATAAAACGCTCGGCTTCATCGAGGCTCTTGTAGGTCGCAACCGTGAATCTGGAGAACAGCAGTGGGGAGCTGTCCAGCGCATCGATGGCAGGTTCTATAAACCCTTCCGCAAAGATGCCGGAACTCGGGTTGAACTCGTTGTTGCGGCTGTCGTAGGTCACGTATCCGGGAATGCCAACGAGAAAATAGTTGTTGTTGCCAAAAACATCCTCTTCGTTAGCAAAGTAAAGCTCTCCGCCCACGCGCGCAGATAGCTTTTCATCAAACTCTTTGACGAAGAATGCGTCAGCGGAAATCGAACGGGACCTGTAGTTGTCAGGGCGCTCCTGAACGGCTGCAACGCTGGTCGTGAAAGCTGTCGTGGGGCCAAATGCGCCCGGTTTTTCAAAGGCAAGGCGCAGCGCATATTCCAGATCTTCCGGGTCTACGGCATCGATTTGCCCCACAGAACCAGAAAGCTGAAGTTTTTCTGCCTGTCCAAACAAGTTACGGTGGCGCCAATAGCCTTCAACGCCAAACCCCTCGTTGCTTGACCAGTTTGCGCCAAACCCGAAAACGCGCCGCGGCCGTTCGGACACGGTAATATTGATCGGGAGAGTTCCATCGGGGGCTATTGTCTCGCCGGGTTGCACACGCAAACTTGCAAAAACCTCAAGGTCTCGGAGGCGGGTCTCAGCGCGTTTCAGGATTTTCGCGTCATAACGCTCACCCTCTGGGATGTTGGCGTATGTCCGGATGAACTCGGGATCGACGCGTTCGGTGCCGGAAACAGTTACCGGGCCGAACTTCGCCAGGCGGCCACCATCAAAGACGAGCGTGACATCAAGGGTGCTGGTCTGATGGTTTGCCGTCAGACGGCGTGTCTTGACTGCCGCTTTCGGGTATCCAAGGTCTTCAAATGCCCGCAATCCTCTTGTTTCTGCAGTCAGCACCTTTTCCGAGAACGCTGGGGCTCCTTGTTGCAGACCCAAAGCCTCCGCCGTAGGCAGCTGGCCCAAAGTGGCGTCGCGTGCAACATTGTAGTGAATGTCCACGGTGCCAAGAGTGAACTCAGGTCCGGCCGTAACCGTGATATCAACCGGAATGGGGCGGGCGGAGATCGGGGTGGGGTCTTCTATCACTGCATCGACAGGTCTGCCATCTACGAGGATAGTGACGACGCCGCCATAGTATCCTTGTGTGTAGAGCGTGCCAACTAGACGCTCAAAATCGCCTGCAGCCAGCGCCAGTACGCCTGCCTCACCTGAAACGGGGGCGTCTTGTTTGCTGAACAGCTCACTGTTGGTTTCGAGCGCGGACTTCAAGTCTGTGTTGACTTCACTGGTGGCCGGATCGGGGGACAGTTCGAGCGTTACCGCAAAATCTGTTGGTTCGGGGATAGCATCTGCAAGATTGGCTTCAGGCTCTTTTTCACCCCAGAGGTGGAACCCAAACAGGCTAAACGCTTCCGCTGCAGAACTTGCGGGCATGGCAAGAGCTGCAACGACGCAGGTAATTACACCCAGCCGCTTCAACATATGCCTGCTCTTTGACGCAGATGCGTACACACCAAGCCCCACAAACCACTCCGACAAGATCCCTGCCATTTCAACCTTATAAGGTCGTTGCCCCAAGCAGGATCCGCGAAAACTCACCAAACATCAGTTCTGAGGGGATGAGCCTGCTAAAAGGAAAACCCCCAATGCCTTCAAGGCTGTTGTTGTTCTTGGTCCATGCCATGGCACCCGTTGTTTTGCAAACACTTCTTGGCCCATGTGCAACCGCGATGAAGGATCGGGAAGATATCCGACGAGATTGAGGAAGACTGCCAACAAATTGTGGATGATCTCGGGTGCAGCCGATTGCCTAGGGTTTATGAGAGTATTTGTTTGGAATTCAGAGTTGTGAACCCCGAAGGAGACCACAATCCGCCTGAGTAGAATCGGCAATACCAACAGTAGGCGGGCGCCTTTCTCTGATTGCTTTATGGTTAATAGTACCTAACAACTAATTCCTACTAACTTGTTGCGTTTGTTTAATTTTCCGCTCTGCGTCAAATTTGGCCCGTCTGGTTTCGGGAATCGCTCGGAGCCTGAATCTTGGTTTGCGAATTCGCTTGGAACTCTTGATGCGCTGGATAACAGTCTTTTTGATTTCGGTTATCTTGGCAGCGTGTGGTGCGCTGCCGGCTCAGGGCCCATCCTCAGCGGCAATTACCTCTGAGAAAGTTGCGTCGGACGCAGCTCTTGCCAACTACACACTGATCGGTCTTGATGATCAGGCAATCTCTGTTTTGCGTCATTACAAGCCGCAGAGTTTTGCCAATCGGTTTGGCGCTGTCCCCGTGGCAGGAAGAGGGACACGGCTGGGTGTGGGCGATGCCATCCATATTCATATTTGGGAAGCCGCACCCGATGGGCTGTTTTCTACCGAGCGCTCGAAGCAATCCGGCATCGAGACAGTCATTGACGAGGCCGGCTTCATCTTCATCCCATACGCTGGCCGTATTCGCGCTGCGGGTCTGTCCGTTGAAGGGCTGCGAACGACGGTCCAGAACAAGCTGATCGGAAAGGCGATCGAACCTCAGGTGCTGATCACGGTCCTGAGCAACCAGAGCAACAGCGCAGTTGTCGTGGGGGACGTGGTCAAGCCAGGGCGCTATCCGATCTCAATTCGTGGCTCCAAACTGCTGGAGCTGGTTGCCGAAGCGGGAGGGGCACGTGAAGCCTCCTATGAAACCGTCGTGACGCTCAAACGCGGATCGCGTTCAGGTACCGCCCGTTTTGAAGACCTGATCGAAAATCCGCAGAACAACATTTGGGTGTCTTCGGGAGACAACATTTTGCTCTCCCATCGCCCGCGTAGCTTCTCAGTGTTTGGGGCGGTGACCAAGGAACAGCTGGTTCCATTCCGGACGCAGGAAGTTACGCTCGCAGAAGCGCTGGCCTATGTGGGCGGTATTCGGGACTTCACTGCCGATCCTGCTGGCATCTTCCTGTTCAGGTTCGAGGAGGCGGGGCTGGTTCGTCAAATGGCACCGGGGCGGTTTGATGCTCACGTTTCGGCTTACACCTTGGTGCCGGTGGTTTATCGCCTGAACCTGCGAAATGCGGACGGGTTCCTTCGGGCGCGGTTTGTGCAAATGAAGGATAAGGACATCCTATATGTCGCTAACCATCCAACCGCAGAGTTCGGCAAGTTCCTGCAGATCATCTCACCGCTGATCTCAAACGTTTCTACGGTAAACCGCTTGGAGTTTTTCTAGGATTGTTCGCCGCTGGCGGCGGTTTAAAACAGGCATAGGGCATTTGAGTTGAGTAAGAGGCCGCGCACAATGCGAGGCTAGGGTTGCTTGAGTGGGGTGGGGCCATGGATGCAGAGCAAAGGGTTTTCTTGTTTCTGCAAGGTCCACCCTCCGTTTTTGCTCGAAAGCTGGCAGACGAACTTGAAGCACGAGGAGCCAAAACTCTTCGCATCAACCTATGCATTGGTGATTGGGTTTTTTGGCACGACAAACGCTCCGTTTCCTATCGTGGGCGGCTCGCCAACTGGGAAGTTTACCTGCGCCGGTTTCTCTTTGAAAACAAAGTGACGGACGTTGTCTACTATCAGGACAGGTTCCCCTACCATGCCGTCGCCAATGAAGTCTGCAACCAACTCGACATTCCCTGTTATGCCTATGAATTTGGGTACTTGAGGCCAGATTGGGTGACCCTTGAGCGAGATGGCATGGGAGCCTACTCGCGCTTTCCCGAAGAACCGCAGAAGATCAGAGACTTGGCGCAGAACATGATGCCTGTCTCCACCGAAGTTGAATATCCGTACCCGTTTTTTAACGAGGCATTCGGGGAGGTTTTTTACAACCTGCTCAACTTCTTCTTCCCCTGGCCCTATTACCTTTTCGACGACGACAAGGTTTACAATCCGCTCTTTGAATATCTGGCAATGATCCCTCGGCTTCTAATGGCGAGACGAAAGGACGAGGGGGCCAACATGCTCATTGAAGATGTGGTCGAGATTGCTGCCGGTTATTTTGTTTTTCCGCTTCAGCTGCAAAGTGATTATCAGCTGCGCTACAACTCGCGCTTTAATCATCTGAGTGAAGCAATCGAGCTGACAATAGCGAGTTTCGCTCGTCATGCGCCCAAGGCTCAGCACTTGGTGTTCAAAGTGCACCCGCTTGACAATGGAATTGAACCTTGGGCCGCAATCATTCGCCGCTTGTCACGCAAGTATCACGTCAAAAGGCGGGTTCATGTCATTGATGGCGGGAACCTGGCCACGCTTTTGAAAGCCGCACGCGGTGCCATAATGGTGAATAGCACCACAGGGCTTCACGCCCTCAGGCTGAAGTGCCCCGTAAAGATACTCGGCATTGCCATCTACGACATTGACGGATTGACGTTTCAAGGTGGACTGGATCAGTTTTGGTATGATCCAGAAAAGCCGGACCAGCGACTACTGCGCGCCTTTGAACAGGTGCTGGCCAGCACCATTCAGGTTAAAGGCAACTTTTATACTCGAGTGGGGCGTAAAGCTGCCGCAGTAGCCGCCGCTGAAAGGCTCATCGCCGAGACTGTAAATTTGCCGGGCGCGTTGGAAAATGAACCGCCGCGCCTGAAAAAGGCGATTGCCCAAGGCATCCCGGTAACATCACGAGCGCAAATCAAGACAAGAGGCAAAAAGCAGCACAAAGAAGACGATTGGGCAGGGCTTGAACATGAGCTTTAAGGAGCGGCCCCATCGTACTCATAGGCGCAAGGAAACTCGGCAAGACTTGCCCGAACGCCGCTACCTGTTTCTCCAGGGTCCTCTGTCACCTCTTTATTGCCGAGTGGGTCGGGAGTTGATTGGGCAAGGCGCGCCGGTCTTGCGCATCAACCTGTGCGTTGGAGACTGGATCTATTGGCATGGCCGAGAGACACGAAGCTATCGGGGGAGAGCGAAGGATTGGCGAGCCTATTTCGAGAGCCTCATCAAATCCTGGCGGCCGACTGATCTGATCTGCCACGGGGACGAGCGCTTCTATCATCGATGCGCGATCGACTTGGCGCGTGAAAACGGCATTCGCGTTTATGTAAGTGAAATGGGGTTGGTTCGACCGGGGTTCATGACACTGCAGCGCCAAGAGGCGCAGCCATATGGCGGATTTCCTAAAGATCCGAAAGAAATACAACGCTCGGCAAAGGTGCTGCCGAACATTGGAGAGGAAGCAGAGTTTCCATCACGGTTCCTGCGCTATCAGGTGCTGCCAGATCTCCTATACAACTTGAGTAACTACTTCCTGTGGTACTTCTATCCGCGCTACCAAAAGCATACACTTTACAACCCTTTGGAAGAATATGCGCGTTGGGCGATAAAACTCCTTGGCGAACGCCGAGCCGAAGAGCACGCGAGTGCTCTCCAGAATTCGCTGGAAGGCAGGAAAAACGTTTTTCTGTTCCCTCTTCAGCTTGAAGGCGATTATCAAATCCGAGCCAAATCGGATTTTGGCAGCATGCTCCCTGCGCTCGAAGTTATTCTGAGGTCGTTCGCGACTAGTTCTCCGATCGATGCAAACTTGGTGATCAAAGAACACCCTCTGGATGCAGGCTTTGAAAAGTGGCCAGATCAAGTGGCACGGCTCAGCGCGGAACTCGGCTGCGCGCAGAGGGTTCATTTCGTGCGCGGTGGCGCCATGGCGCAGTGGCTCAAGGTGGTTCAAGGGGTGGTTACGGTCAACTCGACCGCGGGCCTTGAAGCCATGCTCGAAGGTGTCCCTGTTAAGGCATTGTCTTCGCCCATCTATTGCTTTGAGGGGCTTACAGATCAACAGCCACTACATGATTTTTGGCGTGCGCCTTGCGCGCCCAGTTCGGCATTGCTCGCCGATTTTGTCCGCCTGCTCAAGAAACACACGCAGGTCAAAGGTGCGATCCATAACGCTGCCGGTCTGGAAACCGCAGTAAAGTCCTTCGTCACGAAACTTTCCGAGCCGCCGGAGGAACAAAAGGTACTGCCGAATTTTGAACAAGGTGAACTTGGGGAGGTCGCGTCATGACACCCATTTATTGCTTTGACTCCGAAAGCCGCAGGTTTGCCAAGGATTTGGTACGCGCTTTAAACCTTCAAGCAGGGGTACCGGGCGCGCCCCTTGCGCTTGCGAAAATTGGCTTTGTGATGCGCGAAAGCGTTGAGTTGGCGAACGCACGGCGCTGGGCGCAGAAGTCAGGAAACACTGTCTACATTTGGTCGAAACCAGCGCAGGATGTCAGCCATCAGGTCGCGGGAACAACCGTGCGTTGCTTTGAAATTTACAGCGCTGCCAGTGAGTTGGTCGCCGTTTCGGAGTCAAATTATGAGCGAGGACCTGTGCCGCCAAAGCTCGCGGCCGATAGGCAGAAGGTGTGGCTATGCAACGACGGCATACGCATTGGTGAGCGCGAAGCGCTGGATCTCAAAGAGGCTGAAATCAGGCATGCCGCCGAAACGCTTCAGCCCGCCATATGCGTTGGCGTCAAACCCTGGAACCATCGCGGCATTGGAAAGCTGATCGGTCGTGGGCGCAATGTGCGTTTTGTGAAAGATCCAGAGACAGGATTTAAAGAAGCAGCAAAAACACGCAGCCGCCTGATTGGATGGGGGAACTCTGTTCCGAACAGCATCATTGAGGTGTGCCGGCAGGAAGAAATCATTTTCCAGCGCATCGAAGACGGGTTCGTGCGCTCTGTGGGTTTGGGGGCGGGCCTCATTTCGGGGGCTTCTGTGGCATTTGATGATCGTGGCATCTACTACGATCCTCGGTCCGACAGTCGATTGTTTAGACTTCTGAACCAGCTCGACCTTTCTGCAAGACAGTTGGAACGTGGCAAAGAGCTCAAACGGATTTTGGAAGTGGCGCGGGTTTCCAAATACAATCTGACAGGTGCCACCCCTGAACTAGCAGCAGGCCCTGGGCAGGAAGTTGTTTTGGTTCCTGGACAGGTTGCTGATGACATGGCAGTGCGCAAGGGGCAGTCGGATCTGTTGGACTGCGAGAACAGTCCAAACATCAATATCGATCTCCTGAAAAATGTCAGAGAAGACTTCCCGGAGGCTTACGTGGTCTACAAACCGCATCCTGATGTTGCGGCGGACCTTCGCAAAGGAAAGGTGTCAGAGGCCGTTGCGGCAGGGCTTTGTGATCAAGTTGTTTCGAATGCCGATATCATCGATCTCATAGAGCGGGCAGATCGTGTGGTGACCTTTTCCTCTCTTGCGGGTTTTGAGGCGCTGGTTCGAGACAAACCGGTCACAGCCTACGGGCTGCCGTTCTATGCGGGGTGGGGGCTGACCGATGATCGCACGAAAAGTCTCTTGCGGGTGCGGCAGAGAAGCCTCGAAGAGCTCCTTTACATCACGCTGGTCGAATACATGCGAGCCATAGACCCGATAACTCTTAACGTTACGACACCTGAGATCCTTATCCGCCGATTGATGGAAATGAGGGAACGCACTGCAGGGCGTTCGAAGCGTTTGGCTTTGCAGTACATCTCTTGGGCTGCGCGGAAACTCGGGCTATGAGGAGAGGGGAATGACGACAACCGAAATGACAATCGTCATTACTGGAGCCAGTCGGGGAATTGGCGCGGCTCTTGCCAAGACCTATGCGGGCCCAAACATTCGCCTCGCGCTCATCGGGCGAGACCGCCAGCAGCTCAGCACCGTTGCCAACAACTGTGCTGCCCAAGGCGCCCACGTGCATGTAATCGAGTTGGATGTGAGAAACCATGAAGTGCTGCGCGCAACACTGCAGGCGTTCGACAACAGTTACGCGGTGGATTTGGCGATTGCGAACGCCGGAGTAACCTGTGGCACAAAGGATGAGACCGGTCTGGAAGATCCGGAGGAGGCGCACCGGCTGACGCAGGTCAACTATACGGCCGCAGTTGAGACTGCACAGGCCGTTTTGCCCGGCATGAAAGCGCGGGGCCATGGCCAGATTGCTTTTGTATCATCGCTTGCTGGCCTGAGAGCACTTCCAGATATGCCAAGTTATTCGGCAACCAAGGCAGCAATTGCCTATTATGGTGCTGCATTGCGTGGCCAGTTGCGGGGTACTGGCGTTGCGGTTGCGGTCATTTATCCTGGATTTGTAGCCAGCAGCATGACTGCAAGGCATCTTGGCGCAAAGCCTTTTAAAATATCAGCCGAAAAAGCTGCGCGGATAATCAAGGCAAGACTTCACAGAAAGTGGTCGGTGATTGCGTTTCCAATACCTTTGGTCGTCGGCATATGGCTGCAGAAGACATTTCTGATCCCACCATTGTCAGATCTCACTATGGGCTTGTTCAGAGCCAAAATTTTGGAGGATCCAAGTTACAGAAACTTGGATCAGACAAACGTTCCAGAGCTGCGGGAAACAGAGAAGACCGACTAGGTAAAGAAAAGGCCCGTGGGAAAACGGGCCTTTGGTGTTTGTCTTGTGATCAGCCGATCAAATTTCCTGATCGGGACGACCAACGCAGGTGTATGTAAACCCGTGCTTTTCAAGCTCTTCCCGGCGGTAGATATTGCGCAGATCAACCAGAACAGGGGCCTTCATGGTTTCTTTAAGACGCGCAAAATCCAAGGCGCGGAAAGCGTTCCATTCGGTCACGATAACCAGAGCGTCTGCGTCCTGGGCAATCTCGTAGGCGTCTTTGCCGAACACCACATTGTCCATGAGCTGGGCGGCACTCTCCATGCCTTCCGGGTCATAGGCATGAATGAGTGCGCCTTTGTCTTGCAGGGCTTGCACAATTGACAGCGAAGGGCTGTCTCGCATGTCGTCGGTGTTTGGCTTGAATGTGAGGCCGAGAATGGCAATTTTCTTGCCACGGACATCTCCGCCGACCGCAGCTTGAACCTTGCGAGACATTGAGCGCTTGCGGGTATCGTTGATGGAGCAGGTAGCCTCGATCAGGCGCACAGGAGAGGAGTTGTCTTGCGCGGTTTTGACAAGTGCGAGGGTGTCCTTTGGAAAACAGGAGCCGCCGTATCCAGGTCCCGCGTGCAAGAACTTGGCCCCGATGCGATTATCAAGACCGATCCCGCGAGCAACATCCTGGACGTTTGCCCCCACAGCTTCGCTCAGATCAGCAATCTCATTGATGAAGGTGATCTTCATGGCAAGAAACGCGTTGGCGGCGTACTTGATCAGCTCGGAAGAACGGCGTGATGTAAACAGGATAGGGGACTGGTTGAGGTATAGAGGACGATAAACCTCGGTCATTGCATCGCGTGCGCGCTCGTTCGATAGACCAACAACGATCCGGTCCGGGCGTTTGAAGTCATCAATGGCGGCACCTTCGCGAAGGAACTCGGGATTGGAGACCACTTCAAAGTCGGCATCCGGGTTTGCTTCACGAATTATACGTTCGACTTCATCGCCGGTGCCCACCGGAACCGTTGATTTGGTGACAACTACAGTAAAGCCGTCCAGCGCCCCTGCAATCTCCTTGGAGACGTCGTAAACGAAGCTCAAGTCAGCATGGCCATCTCCGCGACGAGAAGGCGTGCCTACTGCGATAAAGACAACGTCTGCCTTCTTGACTGCGCTAGGCAAGTCGGTGGTGAAGGAAAGGCGGCCTTCATCGCTGTTGCGCTTGACCAGTTCATCAAGGCCCGGTTCAAAAATCGGAATTTCTCCGCGCTTCAGCCCTTCGATCTTTTCGATCGCCTTATCAACGCAGATAACCTCATGGCCAAAGTCTGCAAAGCAGGCTCCTGAGACGAGCCCTACATAGCCGCTGCCGATGACTGAAATGATCATTGTAGCTCCTGTCGCCAGCCAAAAGACTGACCCATTCCTGCTGGTTCTGGATGGGGGAAAGCATTAGCGCGAAGTTTTAGGCATTTAAAGACCTTGGCCTACTAAATGTGTGGGAGGCAGGGGAGAACCTGCTGCAACCATACATTTATACTAATGGTCCTGTGCAGGCAGGGCTAGAAACCTACTTGTCGGTCAAGGCGTAGTACACCCCGCGCAGGGCGCGCAGGTCCTTAGCCGTGAAATCCTTAACCTCGCATGGTTCCGATAGAAACTGGATTCCAACTTCCGAGTTCTTCTTCCATGCCTGACGATAGAGAGCAATTTTACTATCGTCGTCGAAGTATATCTGTCCTTCGATGGGAACGGCATCGGCATCGCTTACGAGTAGCCTCGCACCGGATTGTGTCCGGTCCCGAATGATGCAATCAGCCACAAATTGGTCCGAAAGATCACATAGCTTACCTGCTCTAAATCGAATCCTTTGCCGATTCTCGCGTCTTTTATCCATCAAAGCGGCGAAATCCCTGATTTTTTATCCCATAAAATTGCGTGGAATTTAATGAGCTGAATTGGTTAATTGGACCCTTATATGACCAATTCATCTCATGACGAACTTGTGTCGGACTGACTCGGTCACTCTTGCAAAATGCATCTTATGCCTTGAGATTCCGAGGATATTTCCATTTGAATAGCAGATAATATAAAATTTTAAATAAATGTCCGTAGATTTTGCGAAGATTAGATTAGTTAACAAACGGTTAACCCCTTAGATAAACTGAATAATTTCGCAAAAACTTAAATTGACAGCCAATAATGACCTGTATTACTGCCATGAGTGTCCGTGGGGTATTTGGAATTGGGGTCATGTATCTAATTGTTGACGAACAGGAGCTTGTAACCGAAGGCTATACGTCGGGTTTCAAGCGAGAGGGTATCTCCTCTAGTGGGTTCAAGCCGTCAGAGTTCCATGATTGGATTAGCTCTGCACCAGACACAGATTTTGAAGCGGTAGAGGCCATTTTGATTGGTGAGTGCCTTGAACGCGAACAGTATCCGCAGATTATCCGGCGTCGTTGTGGTCAGAAGCCGGTAATCGCGTTGAACAGCACCACACAGCTGGAGCAGACCTTGAAGTTGTTTGCTGCTGGCGTTGATGATGTTGTTCGCAAACCAGTCCATGTGCAGGAAATACTTGCACGTGTGAACGCGATCAAGCGTCGTACGCAAACACAGTCAGTACAGGTCGAACTGGGTGACCTAACAGTATTCTTTGATGGTCGCGATCCTGAGGCAAAGGGTGAAGTATTGCCACTGCCACGTCGCGAACGCCGTATTCTCGAGTATCTTGCTCAGAACAACGGGCGCCGCCTGACAAAGGCTCAGATCTACAACTTCGTCTACGGCATCTTCGAAAGTGAAGTAGACGAGAATGTTATCGAAAGCCACATCAGCAAGCTGCGCAAGAAACTCCGTAATCGCCTTGGATACGATCCAATCGACTCCAAGCGTTACCTCGGCTACATCATCAGCACCATGGAAGAAGCTCGCTAATGCCTCTTCCATCTTAGATCGAAGTCACCTCATTCCATAAAAAAGGACCTCACCGCGCAATGCTGTGAGGTCCTTTTTGGCTTTATGAAAACATCAGCTTCAGAGCATCTGCGCCAGTTCCGTGAACGCATCAGTGCTGGAAGGGGCTGTGCTGCTCTGTGAGAGCGCATTATAGAGCTTGGGTACCAGTTCTATGGCTTGATCCAGAAACGGCTCTACGCCCTGTTTGTAGCCGCCCATCATGCGAAGATCTTTCGTGTCCTCAAACTTGGCCACCATCGATCGTAGTTTGAGCACAAGTTCCCGCTCTTGAGGAGACCATGCGTGCTGAGCAAGTCGAGAGACAGAAGACAAAATGTTGACCGCCGGGTAGCGGCCATCCTCTGCAATGTGGCGGTCCAGAACAATATGACCATCCAGAAGACCACGAATATTGTCTGCGACTGGATCGTTGTGATCGTCGCCATCGACAAGCACGGAGATGACAGCAGTGATCATGCCGCTGCCTTCGACGCCGGGTCCCGTGCGTTCCAGAAGAGCTGGAAGCTCGGTAAAGACGCTCGGAGGATAGCCACGCGATACAGCGGGCTCACCTGCAGCCAAAGCAACGTCGCGTAATGCGTGCGCATAGCGGGTTATGCTATCCAGTACCAGTAGAACGGAATCGCCTCTGTCTCGATAGTATTCTGCTACGGAAACAGCGGTCTTAGGGGCCAGGCGGCGCATCATTGCGCTTTCATCACCCGTAGCGACGACAACAACAGATTTACCCATCTGTTCGCCAAGCGTGTCCTCGATAAACTCACGAACTTCTCGCCCACGTTCGCCAATGAGGCCAATCACAACCGTATCGAAGGAGTTACTTCGAGCAATCATTGAGAGCGTTGTGGACTTGCCAACGCCCGAACCGGCAAAGATGCCAAGGCGCTGCCCGTGCATCATAGGGGTGAATATGTCGAGGACGCGAACCCCAGTTCGCGCGTGTTTGGTAACCCGGGCTCGGTTGATGGCAGGGGGAGGGGATTGATTGAAGGGAATGTCCTCTTCACCGCGTCCCAGTGCCCCTTTTCCGTCAACCGGTTTGCCCATGGCATTGATGACCCGGCCCTTCCAGCTTGCATCAGGACGCAGGCTCAAATCTCCGCTACGTTTGATTTTGGTGCCCAGTCCCAGGTCGTTGCGGGTGGCATAGGGTTTGACGATGACGCTTTCAGCATCAATCTTGATGATCTCGCCAAAGCAGGTCTCTCGCCCGTTCGAAAACGAGACTTGGTCGCCCAAGCTGACCCCGCTGGAAAGCCCTTTTACCCGCAGATAGTTTGCCGTGACTTCACTGAGCGTGCCGCTGATATCGATATCCCAAGCATCTGCCGGGATGCTTCTCGTCAGCTTTTGAAGCCTCTCAAGATGGTGCATTTACGAGTTGCCCAGGTGCTTGGCCTGTAGCTCTCTCAAGACGTCTTCTGGAAAGACGTTGCGAGGATCATTCGCCAGCGCCGTAACGTTTGGAGGCTCTGAGAAAGAGGTGTTTTTTGAAAGGGCTGCCACTAGATCCGCTTCGCTCACGGATGGAATTTCAAGGGCGCGGGACGACAAGGACTGATTCATCTCCACGTTGCCGAACAGGGGCGGTACGTCGGTGCCCATCTGGTTGTAATCAACCCCGGCAACGGCGGTTGGCGGTGCGTTGCCTTCCAGCGCAGCGAGCTTCTGGTTCACCGCGTCAGCGCCAGTTGCCATTTGGCTTTCTTGTTCAAGCGTGCCGTCCATGGCCATCTGAACCATGTTTGCGCCCATAAGGCCAACCATGCCGAGCGGGCCGCCGATCAAGCCGAACAAGGTGCTGCCGATTGCGCGGGAGCGTACCGAGGCGGTGTCGCCTGTCATGCCTTGATAGAGCGTGTTGACGCCCGGAATGTGTTGCAGCGGATTGATCATGTCGATGAACTCATCCATCGTGAAATCCGGTGCCGTTGACGCAGCGCTCTGGTTTTGTTGTGCTTTGAGGTCCGGATCCAACTGTGGGCCAGTCTTGGAATAAACACCATCAACATACATTGGATTAGCCTCCGAGCTGGCGGATTGCATTCTGTCTGGCGGACTCAGCCGTTTGCATGGCTGAGTTTGTGCTTTCAAAGGCGCGGCTGATTTCAATCAGGCGGGAGATTTCCATGATTGGGTTCACGTTGGAGCCCTCAACGTAGCCTTGTTCGAGCCCGTTTTCGGTAAACTCGAAAATGGGCTGGGCAGGTTGATTTGGCACAACGGCAGACCCGCCTAAGCGGCTAAGCTTGGCACCTTCTGGAATGTCGAACAGACCGATAACGGCGACACGCTGGCCGTTCTGGAACACAGAGCCATCGCGGAGAATCTCAGGCTGCCCTCCAGCAGGATCGAGCGCGATCACGCCGCCGCCTGCGTCGAGAATCGGATTGCCCTCAACGCTGCGCAGGAGACCGTCAACGGAGATCTGCATGCGGCCATCACGGGTGTACGCTGGCCCGTTGCCGGTTTCGATGCCGAGCCAGCCATTGCCAGCGACTGCGACATCAAGGGGATTACCTGTCTGTTTAATCGGGCCGCCCTGACGATTTATGTAATTGTCGCCGGTGGATGCGTAGGCAACGGGATCGGCACCTGCGCGATTGATTTCACTGTTAAACTTCACAGCATCAGCGCGATACCCTGCCGTGTCCATGTTGGCCACATTGCGGGCCACTGTTTCCATGCGGCGCTCGAGTGAAAGCTGGCCAGACAGTTGAACGTAAAGCGAAGATTCCATTTTTACCCGCCAAACTTGAGAGAGTTGACCTTGAGCAGAACATCTGGATTGACGCCGGATCCGTTGTTTTGAAACAGGGAGAGGGTAGGGGCTATCGAGATATTGTTCTGCACATCATAGAGGTTGGTAAACTTAGTTAAGAACTTATCCAGTTCCTCGGGATCTTTGAGGATCTCAAGATCAAGACGCGATTCTATGTATTTCGCTTGGGCGTCAACGTCGCCGCCGACCATCGCCTCAGGCATGCCGATGGCGGTGCGTACAACGGCATAAAGCGCTTGATCTGCAAGAATCTCATAGGTGTTGGTCAGCTCAGGCGCTTTTCGTTTGAAGTAGAGCGCGAGGCGCACGCCTTCGTTGTCCTGACCTTCATTCAGCTCAAGTGTTTGAAGCACGTAGGCGTCGACAACGTCTTGCTGTGCGCGGTCAAAGCTTGTGGCTGTCGAGCCGTAGGTCTCGAAATTGAAGGCAGTTGCAAGCTCTTTGTATCGTTTATCTTGAAGGCGATTGGCGTAGCTGGTCGGATCAGTGATGCCCTGCTCCAGCACGTCACGAACAAGGCCTTTTGCATAGATCATGTCCTCGAGGCCCATAGCTTTCATGGCATACCGATATATCCGGTCATTGTCCATGAAATCATCTATGCTTTTGATACTGCGAATGTTTTCTTGGTAGTACTGTGTCTCGCGATCGACGATCGGATCTTTGGAAGTTCGCTCGATGGTTTTATCCATGTCACGTGTGAGCATGGTATAACGCAACGCTGTATCAAGCATAGGGCACCTCAACAAAAAGCATACTTGCCCTTAAACTACGTTTTCTGGCTTGCCTGAAGCTGATGAGAACTTTTTCAGTTTGCGCCAGTTTCAGACAAGCATGCGCTCCTATGAATGTCCCAATATGGAATTGGCTCGAAGAGTGGAGCGCGTTTTGAATATTGCGGTCGGACTGGTAATCGTTGTCGGGTCTTTGCTCGGTGGTTACATGGCAATGGGCGGTCACCTCGGTGTGTTGTGGCAGCCTTTCGAGTTCGTCATTATTGGCGGGGCGGCATTTGGCACCTTTGTTGTCGGTAACTCATTTAAGACAATGAAGGATACCGGCAAAGGCATCATGCAGGCATTCCTATATGCCGTGCCAACAAAACGAGATCACTTGGATACGCTGAGTGTTCTTTATGGGCTGATGCGTACCTTGCGTGCCAAGGGGCGAAATGATGTCGAAGCAATCATCGATAATCCGAGCGAGTCGGAGCTGTTTCAGCGCTTCCCTGGCGTCTTGAACAACAGCTCGCTGACCAACTTTATTTGCGACTACTTCCGCTTGATTGTGATCGGCAATGTGCGGCCTCATGAAATTGAGGCGCTTATGGATGAGGAGCTTCACACAATTGGTCGTGAGGAGCTAAAGCCTTACTATTCTCTGTCAACAATCGCAGAGGCGCTGCCTGCGCTCGGTATTGTGGCAGCGGTACTCGGCATCATCAAGGCGATGGGCGCGATTGATCAGGAGCCTGAAATTCTCGGTTCGCTCATTGGTGCGGCTCTTGTGGGTACCTTCCTTGGTATTTTTCTGTCCTACGGCATCGTGAGTCCGATCAACGGTCGCATCAAGACGGTTCGTGAGCGTCGCTATCGCCTCTACATCGAAGTCAAGCAAACCCTTCTTGCATTCATGAATGGTGCAGCCCCTCAGATCGCTCTGGAGCATGGACGTAAGACCATTGCCGCTGACGAGCGCCCATCGATTGATGAGGTTGAGGAAGAAACAATGAACGCGGGAGCTGCATAAGCCATGCAATATCAAGGTGATGTGATCGAGCCGGGTGGATACGAGAACACCGAGGAAACCGAGGCGCAGAAGTTCGATCTGCCATCTCGTCTCTTGGATGCTGCTGGCATTGGTGTTGATCGTCTGCCGATGCTGCACGTGGTGTTCGACCGGATGGCGCGGCAGTACATCGATACGCTTCGTCAGATGGCGGCGAGTGCGCCTTACATTGCCGTGCAGTCCGTAAGAAACGACCGTATCGGCGATGCTCTGGATCAGTATGAGGATCGTGCGATCATTGCGGTTTTGCATGCTCAAGAATGGGATGCACGCATCCTCCTTGGTTTTGACAAGCAGTTCATATTCTCGATGGTCGAGCTTCTCCTTGGCGGTGACGGCGAGGAAGAGGCCTTTGATGAGGACCGCGCGCTTACCAGTGTAGAGCAGCGTCTCGCGCACAAGATGTTCGAGGAGGCAGCCTCGGCCATGGAGAGCGCATTTGAGGCCATTGCGGACGTGACCATCAAGGTTGAGCGTCTCGAAACGCGTACCGAGTTTGCTCAGACTGGCCGGCGCAGCAACCAATGCGTTGTGTGCCAGATGAATGCCGAACTCATTGGCCGTGAGGGCGAGATCTTTATCGTAATTCCGCAGTCGGTTCTGAACCCGCTGCGACAGAATCTGACGCAAGTATTGTCTGGCGAAGTAGCCGGACGTGACACGCGCTGGACCAAACAATTCCAGCATGAAATTCAAAAAACAGAGGTGAAGCTAACAGCGGTCCTGGAGGAGCAGCGTCTCACGCTTGAGCAAGTGGCGCAGTTCGAAGTTGGGCTTGTTCTGGAACTCAATGCAACACCTAAAACACCTGTGCGGCTGGAGTGCAACAGACAACCCCTGTTCAACTGTAAACTTGGGCAGGTTGCCGGATCATATACCGTTCGAATTGACGAGTTGATCCAGCAAGACGGAGATCTTCTCGATGACATCATATCTAATTGACGGGTTTTTATTCCTTGCTCTCCTGGTGACCACGTGGCGGGTGGTCCTCATGTATCGCCAGCTGCGCGTCATGTCCTCGCATCACGAAGACTATCAGCGCATCTTTGATCAGACTTCAGAGGCGATGGACGGCATCAACGTCTCGCTTCAGGAGCTGAAGGTGCGTGGTGAAGAAATCACCAAGACGCTTGGTGAGCGTATCGATGTTGCCAAAGAGACAACGGTTGATATGAACGCCGTCATCCAGAAGGCGCAGGACGAAATGAGCGCCATGCAAGAGTATGTAGAGTGGTTGCAGGCCGCTTCCGACAAGGTTGGCGTGGACTTGGCTCACGTCTCTGCGCGCCTCCCTGATAGGGCTTCTCAGGCGCCCGGGCGTGGCAGTCGCGCACCTGCTCATCGTGGGCGTGCAGCCTCTGCGTCCAAGGGCTCTGCAACGGCGCAGCGCCCGCAGCCGGGAGCTGGTCGAGGTGTTGCCGCGAAACCGGGTAGTGCAAAGCCAGGGGCGGCGAGCGCTGGGGCTGCGGCTCCTGCTGGCCATGGAAGTGAAGCAAAGAGTGCTGGTCAAAGGCCTGTGAGCGAGCAGAATGCCGATGGTTCAGCGACTGCTGTCTCTGCCGTTGATAAACAGAATTTGCGCGTGCGCAAAGTCAGCTTTGGACAGGCTGCGCCTTTTAGAAGCGTGAATGTCAAAGACTAAATGACCTCTCTTTTGGAGTGACAGGTAATGACCAATTCCAACGATATGAGCGATGAGGCTCTTGCCCTTCAGTGGGAAGCTGCTGCAGCAGAGGCTGATATGAGCATGGAGGAGGCCATGGCTGCCACTCCCGCAGCTGCTACACCTGCCGCGCCCGCTGATAATGATGGAATGAGCGATAGCAACGTAGATCGCAACCTGGATGCCGTTCTGGGCATTCCGGTAGATATGCAGGTGGTTCTGGGGTCAGCAACCATGCCTGTAGCCAGCCTTCTCAAGCTGGGACGCGGTGCGGTTATTCCACTCGATCACCGCGTTGGTGAGCCGGTCAACATCGTGGTGAATGGTCGCACTGTAGCACGTGGTGAAATCGTTGTTGTTGAAGACGATAACTCCCGTTTTGGTGTTTCTCTCACCGAGATTGTTGGTGCGAAGGGTAGTTACGCGTAAGACCTTTAGGAAATCAGTATGAACACAGCGCTTCAGGTTCAGGGAACAAGCCCTGGCACGGCGGTAAAGAAGACCGGTACTCAAAAGGCGGCGGCACTTCTCCTTGCAATGGGCAATGAGAAGGCGACGCGGGTGCTCAAGCATTTCGACAACGACGAGATGCGCCTGATCATTCGGTCCGCAGCCGAACTTGGCACGGTCCCTGCGAATGAGCTTGATGAACTCATTGAAGAGTTCATTGAATTGTTCTCAGGCGGTGTGAACCTGTTCGGTACCGCTGAGGGCGCTGAAGGGCTGCTGCGCGGCATCCTGCCTGAAGAGCAGGTTGCTGAAATCATGTCTGACGTGATGGGGTATTCCAAGCGCTCCATCTGGGACAAGGTTTCGCAGATCTCTGATCACGTTCTCTCAACCTATCTGTCGAAAGAGCACCCGCAGACGGCTGCGTTCATTCTCTCCAAGATCTCTCCAAATGCGGCGGCTGGTGTAATCTCTCAGATCCCACGTCGCAAGCGTAATGAGATCGTGCGTCGGATGCTCACTCTGAAGCCGATCGTGGAAGACGTCATGGACGAGGTTCAAAAGACGCTTCACGAAGACTTCATGGTGAACTTCGCTCGGACAGTTGGTACCGATGCGCATGCTCGCATGGCAGACATCCTCAACAAGATGGAGCGCGACGATCTGGAAGATACGCTCAGCAATCTGCGTGAAGTTCTTCCAAAATCTGCAGAGCAGCTGGCCGGTCTTCTGTTTACCTTCGACGATATCGTCAATCTGGATCAGCGGACCCGTATGGCGATCTTCGACGATGTAAACACGGACACGATCACGCTGGCCCTTAAGGGGACGGAGAACGAGTTCCGTCAGGCAATACTGTCCTCCATCTCTTCGCGTGCAAAGCGTATTGTTGAAAATGATTTGGCCTCCGGTGAGCCTTCACCGCAGCGCGAAGTTCTCGATGCGCGCCGTCAGATCACCGACCTTGCACTGGAAAAGGCCAACAGCGGCGAGATTGATCTTGATCTTGGACGTGGCGACGAGGTGTACATCTAGTCCGGCATGCCGGGAGGAGTATGGCGCTTTCTAAAAGCGGCGAGGGGGCATGGCCGAAGATCAGGATCAAGAGAGTAAAACCGAGGAACCCACGGAGAAGCGGGTTCGCGATGCCATTGAGAAGGGGAATATTCCCGTTTCTAAAGAGGCGTCGGTACTCGCTTCCTTTGTGGGCATGATGTTTATTCTCACCTTCATGCTCAATGATGCAGGAGCCGGTATTACTGGGTTCCTGCGCTGGTTTCTGGATAACCCGGGTGAGATCCGCATGCTCAGTGATGAGGATGGGGTTGAGTTGCTACGGGTCGTATCTTTGGAATTTGGCAGCTTCCTTTTGCCGTGCGCTGCTCTACTTGCCATTCTGGGTCTGGCGTCTTCGTTTCTTCAGAATTCACCGCGAATGGTTCTTGATCGCATTCAGCCGAAGATGAACCGTATATCTCCGCTGAAAGGTTTTGGGCGTATCTATAGTATGAATGGGTTGATGGAGTTCGTGAAGTCTCTGATCAAGCTCACCATTGTGGGCGCGGTGGCGGTCATTGTGTTGCGCTCTCAACAGGCAGCAGCGCTGACTGCCATGTATCAAGATCCAACACTTCTGCCGCAAACCATTCTCGAGATTGCTATCAAGCTGCTCTCCGCGATCTGTGTTGCAACCATTGCGCTTGTGGGTTTCGATTTGGTTCTGGCTCGGTTCCAGTGGCGCAAGAACTTGCGCATGACCCGGCAAGACATCAAGGATGAGTTCAAGCAGGCCGAAGGCGATCCAATCCTAAAGGCCAGGATGCGCTCGCTGGCACGTGATCGTGCACGTAAGCGTATGATGTCTAACGTTGCAGAGGCGACGGTGGTCATTGCCAACCCAACGCACTTTGCAATTGCGCTCTACTATGACCGCGGTGAGAACTCCGCCCCACGTGTTACCGCGAAGGGGCAGGATCTGGTTGCGCTCAAGATTAAAGAACTTGCCTATCAGCACGACGTGCCAGTGGTGGAGAATAAGGAGCTCGCTCGCGGGCTGTATGCAGCAGTTTCTGTGGATCAGTATATTCCCCCTGAATATTACAGAGCTGTTGCAGAAATCATTTCTTACGTGTATGTGAGTAGAAGATGAGTAGTGCTGTAGCGGCGTGTAAGGATACTATGCAAACAGTTGCATTCGCCGAAAGTCTAATATCGGGTGCTGAAGTAGACACCTCGGTTTCGCAACATGCGGAGCGCGAGGCTTTGCTTGCTGAGGCCGTACGTCCTGTTGCGGCTGAGCTTCGGCTTGTCGACTTGACCTGTCTTGCCCGACATATTTTGGGCAACGAGACGGCGAATATTTCCGATCTGATAGAGTCCTCCGCTGAGTTGTCCTTTAAAGAAGGCACACTCACCTATGCAGGTACCTCCACCATTGATCTCAATTGGGGAGGGGATCAGTCGATCTGCTTTCATCTGAACTTCCAGAACAAGGGAGTTAAGGTGATGTTCGAGCTGTTCTTGTTGCCGCTCAAGTCGGCAGTGGATGTCAAGTTCATCGCGTTTGATCGCATTCAGGATGACATTGCAGACAACTCTCAGCGCTTTACTGAGGCTCTGGAAGATGCTTTGGTAAAGCGCAGCTAAACTTCAGCCTCTATTGGATTTTTCAGGCCCGCACATCAGTTGCGGGCTTTTTGTTTTAGCACTCCCAAAAAAACGAGTTCGTGACGCGGTTCGTTGCAGCCGTCAGCCCCGTGCAAGATTCAATTGGTACCCAAGGGCACTATTGTTATCCATGGAGTAGCGTTTTGGAACCGGTTTACCTGTTCGATCTTGCTTCGCGCCAGTCGACTTGGCTGTCAGTAAGGCAGGCGACAATTGCTGAGAACGTATCTCAGTCAGATACACCTGGATATGCAGCCAAGGAAGTTGAGCCGTTTCGCGATGTGCTTGACAAGACCCAGTTGGGTATGGCCGCAACCAGTGCAGGTCATATCGGCGGTGACTTCAGGAATGCTCGCGATATTGGAACAGAAGAAGCAGAGCCTTGGCAGGTTTCAGCTTCTAAGAATTCCGTCTCCCTTGAGCAGGAAATGATCAAGTCAGGTGAAGTAGCTCGTGCTCACCAGCTGAATACGGCTGTTGTGCAGAAGTTTCACGGCCTGATGCTCGCAAGTTTGGGAAAGCGCTAAATCATGGTTGATCCACTCGTAGCCTCTCTGAAAATCAGTGGCTCTGGCCTTCATGCGCAATCTCAGCGCATGCGTGTGGTCTCAGAGAACCTTGCCAACGTGCAGTCCACCGGCAAGACCGAAGGATCCGATCCATACCAGCGCAAGACCATCACTTTTCAAAGTGAAATGGATCGCGCACTGGGCGCTGAGCTTGTTGAGATCGATGGTATCGGCAAAGACGATAGCGCTTTCCGAATTGAATATGATCCGTCCCATCCAGCTGCGGACAAGGACGGTAATGTTAAGTACCCGAACGTGAACACGCTCATCGAGCTGGCAGACATGCGCGAAGCGACGCGCTCTTATGAAGCTGGTCTGTCTTTGATGAAGCAGTCACGTGAAATGATTACCCGAACAATTGACTTGTTGAGGTCGCGTTAATGGTTGGTTTTATCGAAGGCCTTGGTGCTATTGGAAGTCTGTCTTCCAGCTCCCGCCTTGCCGGAACAGGTTCTATCGGCGGTGTTGCGGAATCTCGTCAGTACGCTCCAGTGAGCGATACAACTGCCACGCAGGAAGCCAGTTTCACGGATGTAATGGCAGACGCCATGAAAGAGACGGCCAATACGCTCAAGACTGCTGAAGTAACATCAGTTGCGGGCATCAAGGGCGAAGTTTCAGCGCAGGCAGTTGTTGAAGCTGTCATGAACGCTGAAGTTCAGCTTCAGAGCGCCATCGCCATTCGCGACAAGGTGGTCTCCGCCTATCAAGAATTCTCCAGAATGACAATCTGAGGTTAGCCCCATGAAAGCTCTCGCAATTGCTGCAACGGGTATGGCTGCCCAGCAGACCAATCTGGAAGTTATTTCCAACAACATCGCCAACATGAACACCACGGGCTACAAGGCCTCGCGTGCAGAGTTCACTGATCTGCTTTACCAAGTGGATCGGGCTGCAGGTGTATCCACGCAAGCCGGCGAGTCTCCAATTCCTGAAGGTATCCAGCAGGGCTTGGGTGTGAAGACGGCAGCAGTCCGCAAGCTTCATGCTCAAGGTGCGCTTGTAGAAACCAGCAACACCTTCGATCTGGCGATTGATGGCAAAGGCTGGTTTCAGGTAACCGGCCCTGATGGTGAAACCCTCTACACACGTGCTGGCGCGTTCAATGTGAACAATGAGGGCCAGCTCGTGACACTCGATGGCTATGAAGTTCAGCCGGGTATCACAGTGCCGGAAGACGCGATCCGCGTTTCCATCAACCAGAGCGGCGAAATCTTCGCGATCCTTGACGGCGATCAGGCACCGCAGGATCTCGGCCAGATGTCATTGGCAACCTTTGTCAATGATGCGGGCCTTTTGGCTCTGGGCGGTAACTTGTTCCGCGAAACTGAGGCTTCAGGCGCAGCTACAGAAGGCGTGCCAGGTGATCCGGGCTTTGGTGTTGTTCATCAGGGCTATCTGGAAAGCGCCAACGTCGATCCAGTGAAGGAAATTACCGAGCTGATCAGCGCGCAGCGCGCCTATGAGATGAACTCAAAGGTCATTCAGGCCGCAGACGATATGGCTGGCACCGTCAGCAAGGGCATCCGCTAATACTCCTCCTTGAAGGTGGTCTCACTGTGAAAGAAAAACGCTCCATCCTAGGCGCAACCGCGTTGGTTCTGGCAGGTCTTTTCTCGTCGTTCGCTCACGCTTCCGACCGGGGAACTACAGAGCTGCCAACCCCCTCCATGGTGATTTATCCAGGCGATATCATCAGTGAGGGAATGCTTCAGGACAAGGTTTTCCTGAACCGTGGTGTTGCCGAAATGGCCGTGGTTCTCAATGCAGAGGATGCGATCGGAAAAGAAGTGCGTCGCACATTGGTGCCGGGTCAGCCCATGCCTTTGAACGCACTTCAAGAACCTCTCGTGGTCAAGCGTGGCACGCTCACAAATTTGGTCTTTCGCGAAAACGGTCTGGAGATCAGAGCGGTGGTAGAGCCGCTTCAGTCCGGCGCTGAAGGTGAGCTGATCAAGGCCCGTAACGTGGACACAGGGCAGCAGGTAACAGGGGTCGTTCAACTCAACGGCACCCTGCTGATAAAAGGTGATTGACGGTGTTGGCAAGGGTTTCGCAGCTATTCAAGAGTGTGTTGGGCGCGGCGGTGCTCAGCTGCCTGATGGTCGTCAACGCCGATGCGCTCGTGCGCATCAAAGACATTGCTGAGCTTCGCGGCATTCGCGACAACCAACTCGTTGGCTACGGTCTTGTAATCGGCCTCAACGGTACGGGCGATACCATGCGGAACTCGCCGTTTACCGAACAGTCACTGCAATCCATGCTGGAACGTATGGGCGTCAACGTGCGTGAATCGCAGCTTCGTGCTCAGAACGTTGCCGCGGTTGTTGTCACAGCCGAACTTCCCCCTTTTGTTGGCAATGGGTCCCGCATCGACATTTCCTTGGGCTCTTTGGGCGATGCATCGTCGCTGCGGGGTGGGATGCTTTTGGTTACCCCGCTCATGGGTGCTGATGGCAATGTCTATGCAGTGGCGCAAGGTTCTGTATCCGTATCCGGCTTCAACGCTGAGGGGGATGCAGAAACGTTGACGCAAGGCGTTCCGACCTCCGGCATGATTGCTAATGGGGCACTCATTGAACGCGTCCTGCCAGATTATTTCAGCAACTTGCAGAAGCTGGTGTTCGAGCTGAAAAACCCGGACTTCAAGACGGCTGTGCGTGTTGCGGATGCGATCAATGCATTCACCACGACGCGCTACGGACGCAAGCTTGCCAAGGAAAACGACTATCGGTCCATTGAGGTTCAGCGCCCCAATGGGTTGAGCGCTGTGCGTTTCATCTCTCAGATTGAGAGCCTTCTCGTGCAGCCAGATACGCCAGCGCGAGTGGTTGTTGACGAGCGCACAGGCACCGTGGTCATCGGGCAGAACGTGACCATCTCTACAGTGGCTGTCACTCATGGCAACCTGACTGTTCGCGTCTCAGAGCAGCCTGAGGTCTCCCAACCGAATCCGTTTGCAGAGCAGGGTGAAACGGTTGTTGTACCGCGCACCGAAATTGAAGCGACGGAAGAAGATGGCCAGCTTCAGATCGTTGGCGGGACCGACCTTCAGACACTGGTGAACGGGCTGAACCGCATTGGCCTCAAGCCAAGTGGCATTATCGCAATCCTGCAAGCCATCAAGCGAGCAGGCGCGCTTCAGGCAACACTGGTCGTCAAGTAATTGGCGGCCTGTGTGCCTCTACAAGCCACGGGCAAGTTTCTAACCCCATGATCGGGTCAATTCATTCTTCGGGAACAAGGGTGCGATGGCTTTTAGCAGAAAATCGCTAAATCTTACGGGTGTATGCGCAGCTGCGGTGCTGGCTCTGACGCTGTCCGTCTCAGCTCAGGAAGCTGAGATGAGCGAAAAGCAGCAGCAGCAAAGCATCGAAGACGCACTGAACTATTGTCAGAACGTCTCAGAAGATGCCGATGCCGCTCGTATGAAGTGGCAGTTGCGGGCGATGTTCGATGCTGAAGAGCAGATGAACGCCAAGATCATCGAGCTGGACGCCAAGATCGAAGAACTTCGTAATTGGGTTGAACGGCGCGAGCAGATCCTGCAGCGCGCTGAGGGGCATGTGGTTGAGATTTACGCGAAAATGCGCTCTGAGGCGGCCGCAACTCAGCTTTCCACCTTGGACGATATCACCGCAGTTTCAGTGCTGATGCAGCTCAAGCCTCGTCAGGCAGGCGCGATTCTGGCGGAGATGCCAGCAGAGCGCGCCGCTTACCTGACAGACACCATGGCGCTGTTGACGCAAAAGTACAAAAAAGGGGCCGACTCGTGAAGAAAGCCGCTCTTCTCCTTCTGGCTCTTTCCTTGGCCGGTTGTAATTCGTTGAAAAACGTCGGCAAAGAGCCGGAGCTGACCCCCTTGGGTAATGGCCTGGCCCCAAATGTGGGGGCTCTTCCCGTTGCCACATCCATGCAGACCAAAACCGAAAAGCGGGCGTTTCATGGTCTGTGGGCTGAGGGTGAGCAGGACTTCTTCCGCGATCCGCGCGCAAAGCAGATCGGTGATGTCCTGACTGTTACCATCGAGATCGACGACAGAGCGGAGCTGGACAACGAGTCTGAGCGCTCACGCAATTCAAATGCGCGTACTTCTGCTGACGCCGCTTTTGCTTGGGGGGCGATTTCCAGTGGCAGCGCAAACGGCAATATCGGGGCCACTGGCTCAACAACCAGCAAAGGTGAGGGCGCAATTGACCGGTCTGAGCAGATCGATCTCTCCATTGCTGCGATCGTGACACAGGTGCTTCCAAACGGAAACCTGATTATCAGCGGTCAGCAGGAAGTCCGTGTGAACTATGAGGTTCGCGTTCTTTCTGTCGCCGGCATTGTTCGCCCTGAGGACATCACCGGGCGTAACACAATTCCTTATGACAAGATCGCTGAGGCTCGTGTCTCCTATGGCGGTCGTGGTCGCATCACCGAGGTCCAGCAGCCAGGCTGGGGTCAACAGGTGATGGACATCATCTCGCCGTACTAGGAGTAGCTCATGATTGGTGGACTTCTAAAGCGAGAGTCTTCTCTGATTGAAAACATCATAGCCATTTTCATCGTCACGGTTGTGGCGTTGGTTAGTGGGTACTTGCTTGGCGGTCATTTGGTTGTTCAGGTGCATGATCAACTGATCGCTGCACGTGAAGTGGAAGACGAGGGTATCGTAAATCCGATTTATGCCGAGGAAAGTCAGATTGTTTCCTTGAACCCGATCGTGACGAACCTCTTGTCTTCCTCTGAGAACTGGATCCGCATCGAGTCTTCACTGGTCGTGGAGACTGCGAAGATGGGCGGCAAGGATCGCGATGTTCTTGCAAAGGAAATCGAACAAGATCTGCTGGTGTACGCCCGCACGTTGGGTCCGCGTCAGTTGGAAGGGTCACGTGGCCTTTTGCGCCTGCGGGACGATCTGAACGAGCGCGCCCGCATGCGCGGCGGCGACGCTGTCCATGAACTCATCCTAGAATCGGTGGTCATTCAGTGAAGATCAAAGCGCTTAGTCTTTTTGCCGTTGTATTCTTGATGAGCGCAACGGCGGGCTTGGCCCAGGAAATTGATCTGTCCTCCATCTTGCCGGATGGGCAGGCCAGCACCACCGGGCGCATCATTCAATACATCGCGATCCTGACGGTCCTGTCGCTTGCGCCCGGCATTCTGATCATGGTGACCAGCTTCACCCGCTTCGTGGTGGCGCTGTCGTTCGTGCGCTCTGGTATGGGACTTCAGACCACGCCAGCAAATATCATCCTCATCTCTCTGGCCTTGTTCATGACCTTTTATGTCATGGCACCCACCTTCGATAAGGCGTGGGAAGACGGCTTGCAGCCCTTGATCAACAATGAGATCACTGAGGAAGAGGCCTACGACAAGATCACCGGTCCCTTCAGGGAGTTCATGCTGAACAATGTCCGTGAAAAGGACTTGGCATTGTTTGATGAGCTCGCCGTTGAATCATTCGACTATGATCGCAATACGCCCATTGAAGAGATCGATCTTCGCGTTCTTATACCAGCCTTCATGGTCTCAGAACTACGCCGAGGTTTTGAAATCGGCTTTCTGATTGCCCTGCCGTTTCTGGTCATTGACTTGATTGTGGCAACTCTCACCATGTCCATGGGTATGATGATGCTGCCCCCAACCGTGATCTCTCTGCCATTCAAGGTTCTGTTCTTTGTGTTGGTGGACGGGTGGCATTTGTTGACTGCCGGTCTCATAAGGTCGTTTGTCTAGATTTCCCTCATGAACACAAAGAGTTCTGAAAAAGTCGACCTTGGATCGGCTTTTTCGTATGAACTACGTACAACCATATCCGGCAAACTAATTAAAATTGTAGCTACGGTCAGTCTCGAGCAAGTTCATTCCCTATACTGGACGGCGAGTTTAAAAGTACGAGTTTGAGATTCGCCGTTTTATGAGTTTCTGATTGGTCGTTGTTGTTAGCTCCACGATCTTCAAAGCAACGGTGAAAGTCCATGGAAAGGTGAGGGCATGGGACCTTTTCCATTCAGGGCCGTCAGAGACAATCGTTGTGAAAGCCGGGTTCGCCCATCACAGCGAGTTCTCGAGGGCGTGGTGAATGTTACGTCTTGGGAGACGGGGGCAGGTCTGGCGCTTGCTGTCGATCATCAAGACCTTCCGAATGTGGCCGCAACACAAATATGCTCTGCCTACCGCGAAGTGGTTGGTGATGGCATGCGTGAAGCTTTCGAAATTGCAGAGCTTCAGGTGGAGTTGATTGGCCATCTCACGCAAATAAGGCACCTTCTGAAGAAGGCTGTTGAGCCGCTCGCGGACCGTCGCGAAATTCAGTTCGAAATTGCGCATCTGCAGGAGCGGCTGTCGCTTTGTGCCAACTCACTAGCGCACAAGCAGGAGCTGATTGGCCGCCTGCGGCGCGGCAGCGGTGCATCGATCAGTTTCAAGTCAGTACCTGTCGACATTGACGGTCACGCAGATGGATCTGCGACGGTGACCCATATGCTCTTGAATGTTTCAAAGCTCTTGCTGATTGGTGTTGAAGGCGAAGGACTTCTCGACAAGCCGTTGGTTGGGGCTGGAGCGTTCACTCAAGATCCTGCCACAATCCTTGATCTGGATCTCACCGAGCTTGACGAGATTTTTGAAGATCCAGGCAAGTTCCGTCAATTGATTGGTGTGACAACCGTTGTCCAGCAAGGTCTGAGAATGGCTGCTGATACGCTTGAAAGTTATCAGGCGCAGCTTTCTGCGCACAAGCGAGCGTTGGAAGAGAAGATCTCAAGGCGCAAGTTGGAAATGTACGACAAGGTCGATCCAGCTCTGTCGCTCAAGCGCGCGTTCGAGCTTGCCGGTTTGACCAAGGCACACCTCGGCGCGAGCCGAGAGGGAATCGCCAACGGACGGTTGATGTCCCTGCAAAACTTGCCGATACCGGCTTGAAGCTTGCGCCGCGGTGGATTTCCTGCCGCGGCCACCGCGGAAAACCCTAGGTTTTCCGCCAAATCTTGCTGCACCACCTTCGCGCAAGGTTATTGGTCAAAATAGGGCACGAATGTATAGCATCAGAGGTGCGTATGGCTGCCCGCGAAAATGCAGAAAAAATCTATTCCAACTTGGCTCAACTAGGCACAAAGCGGTTGATCGCCCTTGGATTTGTTGGACTAGTCACCTTTGTAGCGATTGGTGTTGCTGCATATCTCCTGTCACGTCCACAGCAAGAAATTCTCTACGCCAATCTTGAGCGTGATGACGTAAGCCAGATCGGCACTGCATTGCAAAATGCTGGTATCCCGTTTGATGTGAGCTCCGACGGCTCTGTGGTGACTGTTGATGTGGGGTCAACAGCACAGGCGCGGATGCTGCTTGCTGAAAAAGGGTTGCCGCGTGGTTCCGGCGCCGGTTACGAGCTCTTCGATGAGATGGGGTCTCTTGGTTTGACCTCGTTCATGCAGAGTGTGACGCGCGTGCGTGCGCTTGAAGGCGAAATCGCAAGAACAATCCAGTCAATGCGCGGGGTTAAAGCCGCGCGCGTTCACTTGGTGATTCCCGAAAAGGCAACGTTCCGCCGTGAAGATCAAAAGCCGACCGCTTCTGTTCTCATTCGGGCGGATGCGGGCCAGATCAACGGTATAGCCCAGTCCATCCGTCATCTTGTGGCAGCTGCCGTTCCAAGCCTTTCTCCTGACGGTGTCACCATCCTCGACACCGAAGGGCAGCTTCTTGCTGCCGGGGACAGCGAGTCAAATGCGTCGAGTGGTCGAAAGGTCATGCTGGAAGAGACCATGGTCTCTCGAGCGCAGTCGTCGATCCGTCGTGCGTTGTTGCCTTACTTGGGTATCGGTAACTTTGAGGTCAGCGTCTCAGCGCAGCTCGATACGGATACGCAACGCGTCTCCGAGACCACTTTTGATCCGGAAAGCCGCGTGGAACGCTCTTTCCGTGTGGTGCGCGAAAACGAACAGTCGCAGAACGCCAGCGTTGAAACGCCTGTTACTGTCGAGCAGAACTTGCCTGAAGAAGATGTCAATGCGCAGGGCGGGGAACGCTCTTCTGAGCAAAATGAACGCCGCGAAGAACTGACCAACTACGAAATCTCCAGCCGCACAGTTGAGACCATCTTCGATGACTACAAGATCGATCGTCTTTCTGTGGCCGTTGTTGTGGACCGCGCACGCCTTCTGGCAGATAGCCCGAATGGCGAGGAAGTGACGCCTGAGCAAATTCAGAGCAAGCTGGACGAGATCCAACAGATCATCGCTACAGCAGCAGGTCTGGATGTTCAGCGCGGTGACCAGATCAACGTCAGTGCGGTGAACTTTCTCACACCTCAAGGTCAGCTCCAGCCAATCCCGCAGCAAACAATCATGGACGCTTTGATGCGTAACATGGGCAGCTTGGTGAACGCGCTTGCGATCCTTGTTGTGACGCTCATGATCATCTGGTTCGGTCTGCGTCCAGCAGTTGCCTTCCTGCTGCCAAGCCAGCAGGAGATGGAAGACGAAAAAGCAGCTTCCACTGCCATTGCAGCCCTGCCTGAAGGTCAGGCTGCTCTGGCCGCAGGTGGTGCAGCACCAGGTATGATTGAAGGCGCAGCGCCAGGTGCAGAGGGTGCCTTTGCTGCCCTTGCCGACATGTCGCAGGCCCATGAAGACGATGATCCAACGATGGTCAACCGCGTTGCCCTGCGCAAGCTTGAGCGTGCCGTTGATCTGGATGACGTTCAGGCGGCCATCATTCTCAAGCAGTGGATGTACAATCAGGATCGTGCTTCATGAGTAAGGCGCTGTCCGAAACGCTTGCTGATTTTACCAACGCAACAGCTTCTGCGCAGAGCGATGTACTTGAGCAAAGCGATGTAGTGGCGTTTCTGCCCAAGGCCTACGGTGAGGGCGGAGACTGGGTAAACCGAGTTTTTGAAGCCTATGAGAACGGCTTTTCTGAGGGGGAAGAAGCTGCAAAGGCGGGATGTGACGCACGCATCGAGGCCATGAAGCAAGAACTCGACGAGAAGCTTGAAACAACACAGAAGGCCTGGAAAGAAGAACAGGGTCGCATCCTCGAAGAGGAAATCAAGCGCTCCCTAACCATTCTTGAGGAACGGGTGTCCGCAACTGTGGCGGATATCCTTATCCCTTTCCTGCACGAGGAAGCGCGCCAAAAAGCGATCCTCAGTTTATCACAGGTTCTCCGCCGGCACTTGGCCGGCAACAAGGAGAGTGTGGTCGAAGTGAGTGGCCCCAAAGATCTCTTCGACCTCTTTCAACGCTCTTCAGGCGAGATGTGTCACATCATGAAATACAAGGAAACCGAGGACGCCGATTTGGAGGTCCGAGTTTCCGACATGACGTTGTCATCCGGTCTTGCGGACTGGCTCGCTGAACTTAACGAAACAAATCAAGGCTGAGTGTGGCAATGGCTGAAAAAGAACAGTCTGAAATCATCATTGTTCGTCGGCGAAATGACGATATGGACCAGGGTGTCAAATCCGGTGTCTGGAAGATCGCCTACGCTGACTTTACCACCGCAATGATGGCGTTCTTTCTGGTCATGTGGCTGGTCAATGCCTCTGACAACGCAACGCGTCAGGGTGTTGTGGCCTACTTCAATCCGATGAAGATTGTAGACACTGCATCCGAGCGAAAAGGTCTTCGTGATCCTGAGGATGAAAACCCGCCGGCTGAGGGCAACGAAGGCGTTGACGACATGAAAAAGGCCGGTGAGGGTGGCACTGAACTTGAGGGCCCCACCACCGGCGGCGGCAGCGACAAAGCTGAGCCAATCACCGAAGATGTTGACAAGCAGCCCAAGGGACCCGGCCAGACAGCTGACAGTGTTCCGGGCGAAGCTTCCCGCATGCGCACCCCGCAGGCCGGTGAAGCAGGGCGCTATACTGAACAAGAACTCTTCGACAATCCTTATGCGATCCTTGCTGCACTGGCAGTTGAAGCCGAGGCTCTGGTTCAAACGGACGGCTCCGCAGGTCAGGGTGGTCCGGGTTCCATGGAAGCAGCAACGACGCCGGTCTTGTTTGCCCGTCCTAACCGCGATCCTGACGGCCAGGGTCTCGCTGATGGGTCCAGTTTCCGCGATCCATTCGATCCATCTGGCTGGCAGAGTGAGGAGCTTCCGGGCAACTCGCCATTGTTGGCCCGCGTTCCGATCGTGACTGAGGTTGAGAACGGTCTCGACGTAACAGAACTTTCCGCAGAGCAAATCCGTGTTCTGGAAGATGCAAAAGATCTTGCGCGTGCAGGCATCAGCGACCCGAACATGGAGGGCTCAGAAGAAGCGCTCACCAGTGGGTCTTCCGTCGTTTATCGTCCGGAAGCTGGGTCTGATACCGAAGGACTGGAGCAGGGCACGGAAACTGGCTTGCTCGAACGCGCTGAAACGCAGGAAGAAGGCGGCAGCAACAGCCGTGTGATCGTGCTGGGCCAATCTCCGGAAAACGTTGGCCTTGATCCTGAACAGCAGGAGTTTGCAGAGATCGCAGGCGCTGTTGCAGAGACTCGGGCAGTGCGGGCGACGCAATCGGAAGCCGACGGTTCGGAACAGGCCGAACTCGCCGCAAACAATGCGGAGAGCACAGAGTTCAACGTGTCCGTTGATGAAACTTCCGAGCAAACAGAAAACGGCAGTTCAGAGCTTCCTTTCAACGGCACGTCCAACGTCAACCAGAACGGAACCTCTAACTTCACAGAGAACGGATCTTCTGGGGAGGCTGAAAACGGCACATCCTCTGAGACGGATACTGGCACTTCTTCGCAGGGAGAAGATGGCACTTCGGATCAGCCGCTAGACGGTGAAACCAACGTTGCGCTTGTGGGTGTTTCTGACAAGAGCGAACAGGGCATCGGAGAGACGAAACCAACCGTACCCCAGGCGAAACCTGTTGACGCTCAAGAGCTTGCGGAAATCCGTTCTGAAATTGGTAACGCTCTGAAGGGTGTTGCATCGGGCGCAAGTATAGACTTCTCGCAAAACGCTAACGGTGTTCTGATCCAGATCATGGATAACGAGCGTTTCGGTATGTTTGCCGTGGGGTCTGCTGAGCCTCGCCCACAGGTTGTTGCTGCTATGGAGCGCATTGCCGAGGTGCTGAAGTCGAAGAAGGGTGCCATCGTCATTCGCGGGCATACGGACAGCCGTCCGTTCCGGTCGCGTGACTATGATAACTGGCGTCTGTCTACAGCCCGTGCCCACATGGCCTACTACATGCTGCTGCGCGGTGGCATCCCGGAAGACCGCATCGTGGGTATCGAAGGGTATGCAGACAAGCGTCCCAAGATCGCTGGGGATACACTGGCCCCACAAAACCGCCGTATCGAAATCATGCTTCTAAACGATACCGAGGTGTAACGGATGCGGGCTGGAAAACATCTTCGTGCCGCGTTTGTCGCTCTAAGCTTGGTTGGTGCCGGGGTTGGTACCAACCCGGCTACGGCACAGGTATCTGTCAGTGCCGATCCGGATCTGATGGTTCTGGAAATGCAGATCCTTCAGGATGAGATCATCCGTGGCAATCTTGAGGCCTATGACCTTCTTCAGCCTTCGCTTCTTGTTCTGGGGCGCCGGTTTTTGACGGTTGATCCGCAGGTTTGGGAAATCCCGAAACAGGCAAACGCAGCTGTGGCGTTCATGCTGAGCGGTGGTTCAGGCTCCGTCTTTCAGCAGTTGGCCAGTCAAGGCATTGTGTTCAATACGGACCAGAACCTGTTTGCTGGCGCGATGGCTTATTCTCAAGGCAACCGTCAGGCCGCCAAAAATCTATTGTTGAAGGTGGATGTTCACCGTCTGCCTTCCGGATTGGCGGGACAGGTAGCGCTTGCGCAGGGTATTCTGCTGAGCGCAAACAAGCCTGAAGAGGCTAACAAACGGTTTGATTTGGCACGCCTTTTGATGCCGGGCACATTGGTCGAGGAAAGTGCGCTTCGTCGTCAGGTACCTCTGGCTGCGCGCCTTGGCAATCACGACAAGTTCGAGCGCCTCGCGCAGCGCTACCTCTTTCAGTACCCGGACTCGGTTTTTGCCCCTGACTTCAGGGACAAGATGGCCGCGACCATGAGCACGCCTTACTACCTGCAGCGTGAAAGCGACTGGGAGAAAGTGTTCCAACTCCTTGCGGACTTTGATGAGGATTCTCGTCGGCATGTGCTTTTGACGCTGTCTCGTGCATCGTTGGTGAGCGGCAATACTGAGTTTGCCTCCAAGGCGGGCAAAGTCATCAAGGACATGGAGAGCACTTCAGAAGAAGAGCATCTCAAGGCAGATCTGTTCATCGCCGCCTCCCTTGCCTCAACAGAGGATTGGCGCGATGCGCTGAACGGCATTGGTCAGCTCGACTATTGGTCGCTCTCTCCGGAAAACCAGGTTCTGGCTGACGCGGCAACGCGTGTTGCGAACTCCATCCGCGATTGGCCAACCCCTCAGATCGAACATGCATCGATGTTTGCACCGCACTTGTCTCAGGCCGTTTTGAAGCGGAACGGCGTGGATATGAGCGTTCTCGCTCAGGCTCAAGCCTCCCTGGACAGTGCGAACACCACACTGAAGGACGCAGAATTTTGAGTAACGCACAAGTCCTTATGACCCCCGGTATGGGTGGAGAAAACAAAGCCGCAAAGAACGCCCTCGGCGAGAAAGCCGATGCACAGGGCCGTAGCGGTGAGTTCAATGCTGTTTTCGAGCAGCTCGGAAAAGGCAAGGAGCAGAAGCTCCCTGCAAGCTTGGTGAAGGGCGAAATTGCCCAGCAAACACCAAAAGCATCGGCAAAGGCCGGTGTTGCACCTGATGGCACTGAAACAGCTTTGCACAGCCTGCTGGCCAAAGTGGAGGGCAGCAAAAAGGGAGCTGCGCAAACACAAGGTCAAGCCTCGGAAGAGGGAAAGGGGCTGGAAGCAAAGCTTTTAGGGGCAAGTGAGGGTGATACGCTTGAGAATGCCGAAAAAGCCCTAAAAGACCTTTTGGCTGCGACTGGCAGCGGCGGCTCTGCAAAAGCTAAAGACGCAGAACTGCCTTCTGAAACGCAACTTGAAGTTACCCCAGGCGCTGGCCAAGACGGTGAAGCCGCAGGCGCAGTCTCCTCAGAGGTTGGAAGCGCAGGCCAAGGATTGGCAGTGGCTTTGGCCGCGGTTTCATCACAAACGAGTGCGCAGGCTCAAGTGCCTTCATCGGCTGCCACATCTGCAGCTGCAGTTGCTGTCCCAGCTCAAGCCTCTGGCGAAAGAGGTAAGACCGTTGATCTTGCTGCGGCCACAGCAACAGCAGGAAAAGAGGCAGGAAAAGCGGCTGCCGCGTCTTTGGGCACTGATGCCTCAGCTGCCAAAGTCGCTGTCGCTGAACAGTCTGCTGATGGCAAGCTGATGCCATCGAATGCTTCAGAGAAGGTGACCGTTGATCTGGTCGCGGCCAAGTCGGGCGCTGAGGGCGAGCTTCCAAAAGAGGCGGGTGACGTAAAGGTCTTGAAAGCTGAAACGCATTTCATGCCAGCTGCTGACCTTAAAGGGCCGACCCGCCAGGTAGCCAATGCACTACTTGGTCCCGACAATGGTCTGGGTGATCCGGCCAAGCTCGCTCGTGAGCTTTCGCAAACTGCTCAAAACGTGAAAAACGGCAATCCGGTCAAGACTTTGGAGATCCAGCTGCGCCCAGACAATCTGGGTACGGTAAAAGTGTCCATGCAGCTGGTTGGGAATGAACTCGAAATCACGATGACTGCGAGCAGCAAGGACGCTGCGGACATGCTCCAGCGTGATGCGCTGGCACTAACCAAGGTGCTGCGTGATGCCGGCTATCGCACGGACAGCACCAACATCACCATCAACCATCGCAACGATGGCTCAGACCAGTTGAAGCAGCAGTTCTCTGGTCAGGGCGATCGTGGCGCGTCAGGCGACAAGGCTGGTGAGGGGCGTCAGGGCGGTGAAAGCCGTGGTGACGAGCAGCGCCAACACAATGGACGTGATCAGAGCTACCAGGAGGGCATGGGCGGTGAAACGCGTACTGGCGTTGATGCTCGTGATTTGCGCGACGGCATTTACCTCTAGCGTGGTTCTGGCTGCATCGGGGTCAAAAACAGGAGTTCGGCTTTGCGAGCGTGAGCTGGAACGTGCTTCTGCGCTCTACGACGTGCCGCTGGGCATTTTGTACTCCGTTGGGCTTACTGAAACAGGGCGGCGCGGATCCTTGCATCCGTTTGCTCTGAACATTGAGGGGGACTCCCATTTTGCTCCGAACGCATCTGATGCGGTTCGGGAAATCCGCCGAGCACAAGCTCGCGGCAAAAAGCTAATCGATGTCGGGTGCATGCAGATCAACATTCACTACCACGGAGAAAAATTCGCTTCCGTGCGTGAGATGTTGGTCCCAAGGGAAAACGTCACCTATGCGGCGCGTTTTCTCAGTGAATTGAAACGCAGGGAAGGGACTTGGACCATGGCTGTGGCCAGGTATCACGCCGGTCCAAACAACAATCCTGCCCAAAAACGATACATCTGCCGGGTGATTGCCAACATGGTGGCAAGCGGGTTCGGGAAGTGGACTTCCAACGCTCGGCAGTTTTGCAAGTGAGACACTACAACTTTTCCGTTCTGGGCGAGGTTTTACCAGTCAGGCTCGGGCAAGTTTACAACAGTTAACTTAGGGAACATCAAGGGTCCCTGCGGTCTTTAGGAGCGATAGATAGATGAGTATCTACGGTATCATGAACACGA
Source organism: Nesiotobacter zosterae (assembly GCF_033843645.1). Classification (NCBI taxonomy): domain Bacteria; kingdom Pseudomonadati; phylum Pseudomonadota; class Alphaproteobacteria; order Hyphomicrobiales; family Stappiaceae; genus Nesiotobacter; species Nesiotobacter zosterae. The sequence continues at coordinate 135,994 of NZ_JAWXVZ010000005.1, forward strand.
GCGTTTCCGGGATGAACGCTCAGGCAAACAAACTGTCTACCGTTGCTGATAACGTCGCGAACGTGAATACGGTTGGCTACAAGGGTGTCGCGACCCAGTTCTCCTCAATGGTGATTGGCGGAAGCGGCTCTGGCCATAACTCCGGTTCAGTGCGCACTTCGGTTACTCAGTCTATCTCCCAGGAGGGGGGGTACAACTTCACGACCAGTGGAACCGACTTGGCTGTGACCGGTAGCGGTTTCTTCATCGTGAACGACAGCTCTGGTACGCCTTATCTGACCCGCGCGGGCTCATTTGTGATCGACGCAAACGGCGATCTGGTGAACACCGCAGGTTACTACCTTCAGGGTTATCCGATTGACATCAATGGCAACATCAACTCAGCGGCCAACAGCACTGCAGGCCTTGAGACCGTGAATGTTGCCAATATGGAAATGCAGGCTGTTCCGTCTGATACAGGTTTGCTCAACACCGGGCTGCCATCTGGCGCGGCAGTTGGTGACACCGAAACCACATCCATTGTTACCTACGACTACCTTGGCAACGAGGTAAAGGTCGATTTCACCTACGAGAAAACTGGCGCTAACCAGTGGAGTGTCACAGCGACTTCTGGCAGCGCTGGCTATAACGTGGCGCTGAACCCGGCAACCGCGGTTATGGATTTTGACCCGACGACCGGTGCGGTTACTGCAGGTGGTGCTTTCGATATCAATATTGACAACCTCACCACCGGTGCGCCAACGCAGGCCATCACGATGGACGCGAGCGGAACCAAGCATCTTGCAACAGATGACTTCTCTGTACTCGGTGTGGATGTAAACGGCAACGCGCCATCTTCCGTCGAAAAGATCCGCATTGATCAGGACGGTACGCTGAACGCGATCTTCGGCAACGGCGATGAAATCGCAATCTACAAGATCCCGCTTGGTGATGTGCCGAGCCCGGACATGCTGACGGCACAAAGCGGCAATGTTTACTCCGTAACGAACGCTTCCGGTGAGCTGCGTATTGGCCTGCCCGGTGATGCGGGCTTCGGTGAGATGCTCTCCGGCGCGCTTGAGGGATCTAACGTCGACCTTGCAACCGAGCTGACTGAGATGATCCAGGCACAGCGTACCTACAGTGCAAACTCCAAGGTCTTCACCACCAGCTCTGAAGTTCTTCAGGAACTAGTAAATCTGCGTTAAGGGTTCGTTGAACTATGTCTCTGACATCAGCACTGCTGACAGCTCAAGCGTCCTTACAGGCGCGTTCCGCTGAAATCGCTATCAACACGCAAAACATTGCGAACGTGAACAATCGTAGCTACAGCCGCCAGACGGCGGTTGTAAGCACCATTGTTACAGATAGCAATAACAGTATCTACGTCTCCAATGCCCAGCGGGCTGCAAACCGCACGGCATTGGAAGCTGTCATAGGAAACGGCAGTACTGCGACGGCCACCGAGACTTATGCGACCCTACTTGACCGCCTGGGAACGACCACTAGTGATCCGTTCTCAGGCGGCATCTCCTCGAACCTTGGTTCGTTGGAGTCTGATTTGCGTGCCTATGCTAACGATCCGACCAACCTTGTGCTCGGGCAGACCGTTGTAAATACCAGCAATGAGCTGGTAACCAATCTGCGGAATGCCTCTCGGAGCGTGCAAAACCTGCGTACTGAAGCCGATGCGTCGATGGAGGCATCGGTTGAGAACATCAATACGCTCTTGGCGGACCTCGAGAAGGTCAATACCAAGATCGTAAAAGGAACTGCGAGCGGCGATGATGTGAACGCGCTGTTGGATCAGCGTGATCAACAACTCCTTGCACTGTCTCAAGAAATCGGCATCGAGATTGTTTACCGCGACAACAACGATATTGCGCTCTATACCGATAGCGGCATTACCCTGTTTGAGACGTCTCCGCGCGAAGTCACTTTCGCGCCAACTGCAGCTTATGATGCAAATGTAACCGGCAACGATGTCTATGTGGACGGAATTGCGGTTGCAGGTCCAAATGCTACCAAGCCGATATCTGGCGGCAAATTGGCCGGTTACGCTCAGCTGCGCGACGTGACGGCAAATACCCTTCAGACCCAGTTGGATGAAACCGCCAATGCACTGATCGACATCTTTAAAGAAGTTGATCAGGTAGGTGGCGGCGCCGATCAGACAGGCTTGTTCGATTGGCCAGGCGGGCCGGGCATGCCAACTGCCACTGATGTTCCGGGCCTTGCTGCCAATATCTCGGTCAATGCTGCGGTAGATCCTGCTCAGGGCGGTGATTTGGACGTTTTCCGTAACGGTGGCATCAACGGTGCCAACTACGTTTACAACACTGCGGGGACGGATGGTTTCGCGCAGCGGCTGAACGACACGGTCGACGGCATGACCGCGGGACGCACGTTCGATCCTGCCAGTGGCGTCAACCCGAACTCGAGCCTTCTGACCTTCTCAACAAACTCGACAAGTTGGTATTCAGCAGAGCGTCAGCGCTCAACTGATATCGCTCTGGTTGACTCTGCCGCTTTCAACTCCTCGGTCGACACCCTTTCAAACACGACCGGTGTCAATCTGGACACGGAAATGCAGCGCATGTTGGAGATCGAGAATGCCTACTCGGCATCTGCCTCTCTCCTCAACACCATTGATGAAATGTTCAAAGAACTTCTGGCTACGGTGAGGTAACAATGACTCTCTACAACGTTTCAAGCCTGACCATGTCTTCCCGGATGATCAAGTACATCCAGGATGAGAACAACGATCTCAACCGCCTGAACATTGAAAACGCAACAGGAAAGCATGCCGACATGGCTCTTTCTGTTGGCGCGCAGGCAGGTACAGCCGCATCGCTGAAGAACGATTTTTACTACGCTGAGCGTCTCGATCTGTCCAACAGTCAGACGGAGATGAAGCTTGATGTTTCCTATCAAGCAGTGGACACCATCCGCAACAATGCCGAAGCATTCCGTTCCCAAATGATCGGTGTGCGCGATACCGGAGGGGCAATCATCACCCTCTCGCAACTGGCAAATACAGAAATGAGTTCGCTGACCTCCGTTATGAACTCCAGTGCTGGCGGCGTTTACTTGTTTGGTGGCGAGAATGTCAGCTCCGGACCGATGCAAGAGTTCGAGGATGCAGCAAAGGCGTCAATTGAAGCTGCCTTCAATACTCACTTTGGTTTCCCAATCACCGATGGTGCGCAGACCTCCAATATCACTGAAGCAGACATGCAGATCTTTCTGGATGATGTTTTCAATGATGAGGCGAGTGCCACCAACGAGTTTTCTGCGGCAAACTGGACAGCAAACTGGTCCGGCGCGACAGATGGCGTGATGAGCGCAAACATAGAGACCGGCGTAGATATTGAGACGACGCTCTCAGCCAACGATCAGGCCTTCAAGGAACTGGCAAAGGCATATGCGATGGTGGGTCTCATTGGTACCGCAGATCTATCGCCAGAGGTCGAAGCTGTTGTTATCGAGAACTCCGTAGCAGCCATTACCACAGGTATTGACGGAGTGAACTTCATCCAGACCAAGATCGGCGCGAGACAGCAGCGTCTTGAGCTCGCTGAGAAGAGCTTGGAGACGCGTATGACGACGCTCAACATTCGCATCAACGACATTGAGAATGTTGATCCGAATGAGGTCGCAGTTCGCCTGCGGGATACCCAGGATCAGCTCGAGACAAACTACGCGATCACTGCGCGGCTCAATAATCTGAGCCTGTTGAACTTTCTCCGCTAAGCGGTTGAATTAAAAAGATAGAATAGGTGTTGTCATGTACCAGATGTCCTACGCGGAAACCTTAGAGGACTCGGCGGTCGACAAGCGCTCCCAGGAGCGCGAAGTCTTCACTCTTGCCATCAAGCAGTTGGAAGAAGCGCGCGATAATGGGCCTACTTCTGATGAGTCCTACAAGGCTCTCACCACAATCCGTCAGCTCTGGTCCTTTCTGATTGACGACTTGGGCAGCGACGATAATGCACTGCCTACGGATCTGCGCGCGGAGCTGATCTCGATTGGCATTTTCTGCATCAAGCAGGCCGACAAGATCCGCGCAGGCGAGAGCGAAGACTTCGCTTCGCTCATTCAGATCAACGAAACAATTCGTGACGGCTTGAACTAAGGGGAGGGGCTACATGCGCATTCATCTTCGGGCTGGTGAAAAAGTCTTCATCAACGGCGCTGTATTGAGTTTTGACCAGAAGACCACAATCAACCTGTTGAACGACGCTACGTTCCTTCTTGAAAATCACGTATTGCAGCCGGAAGACACCACCACGCCACTGCGCCAGATGTATTTCGTCGTTCAAAATGCGCTGATTGACCCCTCAAGTGAGGGGCAGGTGATCAACCTGTTCGAGGAGATGCTCTCTGCGCTGCGTGTGGCGGTGGCCAATCTGGACATTCATGAGGGCTTGGACAAGATCGAGGACCTCGTTCAGCGGCGTCGTTATTTTGATGCCTTGAAAACCCTTCGAAAGCTCTTCCCAGTTGAAGCGGAAGTGCTTTCCAAGTCCGATGTGACGCCAGAGATGCCGTCCATTGAGCAAGTAAGCAGCCGCGCTGCTTGATCAGGAGCAAATAGATGACCGTTTCAAGCGTTACCGGTACTCAGAGCCAAGCCGCCCAAGCGACGGCACAAACGACAGCACAGATGGACCGGGAAGATGCCTATCTGGACTATCAGGCCTTCTTGAAGCTCTTCATGGAATCCTTGAAGAACCAGGATCCAACCGAGCCAATGGACACCGCCGAGTACATGGGCCAAATGGCACAGTTCTCTGCCGTGGAGCAGTCCACATTGATGAACCAGAACTTGGAGTCCATGCTGAAGCAGAGCTCCATTGATCAGGCTTCAGGCCTCATCGGCATGACGGTGACAACAAACGATGGCAAGGTCTCAGGCATTGTTGAATCTGTTCAGGTGACCTCTGAGGGGAACGTAGCCATTCTGGAAGGTGGAACGGCCGTTTTGGTTCAGCCTGGTGTAACCATCTCCAAACCAACGGAAAGCTAGGGCCGGATGGCCCTCTTCCAATACATGCTTGAGCCTCGGGGCTCCATAAGGCAGTGGAATGAACGAAGCTGACGCTCTCGATATAATGCGCAACGCGGTCTGGACTGTGCTGGTTGCCACCGGTCCGGCCGTAGGCGTTGCCATGGCTGTCGGTCTTGTAATCGCGTTGTTTCAGGCATTGACGCAGATTCAGGAAATGACCCTGACGTTCATTCCCAAGATTGTTGCGATTTTGATCATGGTCGCCGTCACTGGTCCCTTCATTGGGGCGCAGATCTTTGCGTTGACAGAAATGCTCTACGGACGCATCGAAAACGGCTTCTAAGCCGAAGGTTCTCCAAGACAATCCGTCGTGCTTCCACGCTCGCACAAGTTTCGCTCGGCATGGTCCAGATTACGTTGGACCAGTCCTTGTCGATTTCGGGTGAAATAAATAATGAGCGACGCAGTGCAAGCAGCAGGATCCAGCCGCCGTGACCTTGGGTTTGCGGTCGGCATAATCTTCATCCTGTCTGTTCTGTTCCTTCCCATGCCAACCTTCATGATTGACATGGGGCTCGCAATTTCCGTTGCATTCTCGGTACTTATTCTGATGGTGGCGCTTTGGATTCAGCGGCCGCTTGAGTTTTCTTCGTTTCCGACAATTCTTCTGATTGCCACGATGCTGCGGTTGGCGCTGAACATTGCGACAACCCGCGTCATCTTGGCCGAGGGCCATGAAGGGCCACTTGCGGCAGGCTATGTGATTCACGGCTTCTCGAAATTCGTGATGAGCGGTGACTTCGTCATCGGTCTGATTGTCTTCGCAATTTTGGTAACCATCAATTTCCTCGTTATCACCAAGGGTGCGACCCGTATCGCGGAAGTCGGAGCCCGCTTTACGTTGGATGCGATCCCCGGCAAGCAGATGGCCATTGATGCGGACCTGTCCGCAGGCATGATCGATGACAAGGAAGCACAGCGCCGCCGCCACGAGCTTGAAGAAGAAAGCTCGTTCTTTGGCGCCATGGACGGTGCATCCAAGTTCGTGCGCGGCGATGCGGTCGCAGGCCTTATCATCACGGCGGTGAACATCCTTGGCGGGATCATCATTGGTGTGACCCGCTACAACATGGAATTGGCCGAAGCCGCTGACGTCTTCACCAAGCTCTCTGTGGGCGACGGTCTGGTCTCTCAGATTCCGGCTCTGATTGTGTCTCTTGCAGCTGGTCTCCTTGTGTCCAAGGGCGGGACCAAAGGCTCTGCCGAGCAGGCAGTCATGGGCCAGCTTGGTGGCTATCCACGTGCACTTGGCGTGGCAGCCATGCTCATGCTGCTTATGGGTCTGCTGCCGGGGCTTCCGTTCCTCCCGTTCACCTTCCTGGCTGGTGTTCTGGCCTTTGCCGCTTACAGCATTCCAAGAAAGCTTGAGGCGGAAAGACAAAAGGTACTTGCCGCACAGCAGGCCGTGGCTCAGCGCGAGGCGGAAGCAAAGCGGGAATCTGTAAAGGATAGCTTGGAGCTGGCGGAAATCGAAGTACGCCTCGGCAAGCAGCTCACCGCGCGTCTTCTGGCCGCAAAGCCGGAGATCGGGTCCCGCATCAACAAAATGCGCAAGAAATTTGCCGAGCAGTACGGTTTCGTGGTGCCCGAGATCAAGCTCACTGACAACATTGATCTGGAGCCGAAGAGCTATGAGTTCCGCATTCATGGGACCATGGTCGCGGCTCAGGACATCAAGGTGGGTGAGCTTCTTGTCATCGGTGGTGATCGGGACCTTCCTGCTCTGCCGGGCACGGAAACACGCGAACCCGCGTTCGGGATGCGCGCCATGTGGGTGCCAAAAGCGTTCGAGCACGAGGTGAAGCGGTCCGGTTACACAACGGTCGACAACCTCTCCGTGGTTCTGACACACCTGTCAGAGGTCATCCGAAACAACCTGTCTCAGCTTCTCTCCTACAAGGATATGCGCGCACTCATCGACCGTCTCGACCCCGCCTACAAACGGTTGGTAGACGATATCGTTCCGCAGCACGTGAGCTATTCAGGTCTACAGGCCGTCTTGAAACTGCTGCTCGCGGAGCGCATCTCGATCCGAAATCTGTCGCTCATTCTTGAAGCGATTGCGGAAATTGCGCCGCATGCCCGCCGTCCTGAACAGATTGCTGATCACGTACGTGTGCGCATGGCGACCCAGATCTGCGGTGATATTGCCGACGATGGGCATCTGAAGGTGCTTCGCCTTGGCAATCGCTGGGACCTTGCTTTCCATCAGGCGCTGCGCCGCGATGCCAGCGGTGAGGCCATCGAGTTCGACATGGAGCCCAAGCAGGTGGAGGACTTTGCCAAGGATGTCTCCGAGGCGATCCGTCAGAGAATTGCTCAAGGCCACCGGTTTGCAATTGTTGTGTCGCCTGAAGCGCGCCAATACGTGCGCATGATTACAGAACGCATGTTCCCGGCATTGCCGATCCTGTCGCATATGGAAGTGGCGCGTGGCATCGAAGTGGAGACCTTGGGGACCGTATCGTGAATCTGACGGAGATGCCTGATCTTCTCCTATCGGCTTTCGTTATTTTTTGCAGGTTAGGCGGGTGTCTCATGGTGATGCCCGGATATGCCTCCCCACGGGTATCCATGCAGGTGCGTCTTTTCATTGCCCTGTCGGCAAGTCTGGCGGTCGCACCGCTCATGATGGCCAACGTGCTGCCTGTGGTCTCAAATGCCAGTACTTCGTTTCTCTATCTTATCATCCTGTCCGAGTTGATGATCGGAATTGTCATCGGCATTTTTGGCCGCGCCTTCTTCGCAATGCTGCAGATGTTGATGGGCGCTGCGGCCAATGCCTCCAGCTTCAGCATGCCTGCCGCTCTCCCGGAAGATAACGAGCAAATTCCGCCGCTTGCGGGTATCGTTACGCTGTCAGCCACCGCCATGTTGTTCATTTCCGGGGCTCATCTGGATGTTTTCCTGGCGTTGGCCGAGTCCTACGCCGCCGTTCCGGTGCAGGGCCTTTTCATGCCGGATGCGGCCACGATGCAGCTGGCAGATCGTCTGACACGCGGCGCGCTTCTGGCGCTGCGCATTACGGCGCCATTTTTTGTCTTCGGCATCATCATCAACCTCGCGCTTGGCCTGACCAACCGCTTGATGCCACAGATGCCGGTGTACTTCGTCGGTCTGCCGCTGATCGTGATCGGAGGTGTGTTCGTTTTGTATCTCACGATTTCAGAGATGATTTCCCTGTTCTTCAACGGATTGGGAACATGGTTGATGTTGGAGTAGGGCATGGACAAGAAACGGTTTTTGCGCATGCAGCGCATCGTGAAAGTACAGCGCCAGCAGGAAGATGCTCTGCGCTATGAGATTGCCGTGGCCAACAGCGAAATCACACAGCTTGAAGAGAAAAGTGCTGAACTGACAGGATATTGGGGCTCGCAAGAGGGGGCTCTAGGTGAAGTCGTAAACAAGTCGATCGACCGCAAGCTCAAAACCGCCGCGCAAGAAAAGTTCCGCAAAGAAGCTCTGGTCAAGTCCCTTACGGACAAGCTGATTGGTGAGAAGCGCAAGACCAACATGGCTCAAAAACAGCGTGACGTGGCCAAACAAAAGCATGACCGCAACGAGGAAAAGAAGACACTGACCGAGATCGGTGAGCTTCAAGTGCTCAAAAATCTGGTCAGGTCGGGATAAGCCTCGATGGTTAGTGTTTGCCACACTAATCGTGCTCTTGGGATTTGAGGTGTTTGGGTATGGCTGTTTCTCCGGTTGGTGACCTTGTTCTTGATGTGCTCAAGCAGGCTGATCCGCTCGAAGCAAGTTCTGCGCGTGAGACACTGGCAAAGCCGGTGAAAGTCTCCGCCGATCTGCCCATCGCTGGCGAACAGGCTGACTGGGCAAGCGCCATGAGCCGCGCCGAAAAGGTGGGGCCAGCGGCCTCCGGAGTTGGGTTGGCCAGTTCCGGCACACCTGTTGAAACGCTCACTTCCTTCGCCCAGCACAACATTTCAAACCGTACGCAGGAATCTCTTGGCGAACGTCTTGAGGCCGCCGTTCTGCAAACCTTCGTCAAGTCCATGCTTCCTCGCGAAATGGAAAGCTTCTTTGGCAGTGGCACCGCAGGCCACATGTGGAAGGGCTTGATGGCTGAGCAGCTTGCCACCCAGATGGCGCGCAGTGGCGGCATTGGCCTTGCTGAGAAGCTGGTTCCTGAAAGCCTCCAGACTGAAACACAAAAAGGTGACGCCTAATGTCTGAAACGACCCAGACGAGTTTGGTCGCAGAAAATGAACAGCATCAGCAGGTCGCCCCGGTTCAAACGGGCGAGCCGCAGTACATCTCCAGTCAGGATCTGGCGCGCCTTGAAGCGATTATAGCGCGCGCCGAGCAGGTGATTGAAGAAGAGATTGACGCGATCTCTACTCACAAGCCTTACAACATGGAAGAAGCTTCGTTTCGCAAGAGCAAGGTCATGCTGGAGCTGGAACGTGCTGGCGAGAGCATTTCCATGGATGATCTTCCTTCCGCTGTTGTAGAGCGTCTTCAAAACCTTCAGGAACGGGTCGCATTGAACCTCAAGCTGTTGTCTACGCAGCTTGATTCAGTGAAAGACCTTTCTGGCAAGCTGGCCAGCGCCATTCGTGAAATGGATTCAGATGGCACGTACGACGCTTCTGCGGGTGGGTGGTAGAAACACATGTTTAAAGTTCTCCTGACCGGTATCTGGATTTGCGGCGTTACACTGTTTGCAGGCTATGCCACAGCGCTCTGGAAGACCCAGAACGACCCCATGATGCAAAAGGAAGCCCACCTTGAAGGGCTGGACTATCAGAAGACCCAGCCCATCAACGTACCGGTTCTGGAAGATGGTCAAATCTACGGCTACATCATCGCCCAGTTCGTCTTCACCATTGATGCAGATACGCTGGATAAGCTTGCTGTGCCGCCTCATGCCTTCGTGGTTGATGAGGCGTTTCGCCTGATCTACAGCCGCGCCGACAAGCACTTTGCGCAGCTGCAACGCACCGAGCTTAAGGACATCACAGAAGAGATCAAAGCCAAAGTGAACGCACGCTTTGGTGTTGGGATCATTCAGGATGTTCTTGTTCAGGAGTTTGCTTTCCACATTCCACGAGATGTTGAGCAGCCGACAGACGATGAGCGCGGACTATCAGATAATTCATAGGGCGGTCGGCTATATCGACCAGGATGAGGAGGGGCACGACATCCGTGCCAATCTTCTCGTGATCGTGCGCCCGCCTGAGGCGCCAATGCGCTCCGAAATCCTGTACGCGCCCATACGGTTCTACGAACAGCACGGCGGTATCTGGACGGTCTCTACAGCTCATGGGGATATGCGGGTGCGTGCAACAACGCTATATGGTGGACGCCGCGTAGCTATCGAGCAGGGGCATCAATACACCATCTTGATGGGAGCGAGCGGCAGAACCGCTCGCCTCGAACCCATCTAAAATCGCGCAGGCTTAGCGGGCCAGCGCGATCTGTTCATGCTGCTCTGCCTGTTCAACAGCAAAGCGTGTCAGGTGGTCCATCAGCTCGGCAATTGCCGCTTCAGCCTTCTCCGCATCATTCTCCGCAAGCGCAGCAGCAACATCCCGGTGCAGCATGGCAGAGTCTTCGAGCTTTTCTGCGCCGCGGAAGGCGCTCCATGCCCGGCGGCTCATGGTCTGCAGCGGGGCGCAGGCGCGTGCTGTGTAGGGGTTTCTTGAAACAGCGCAAAGAACTTCGTCGAAGATCTTGTCAGCGCGCAGGTAGCCTTTGACGTCTTCTGCACGGGCCTGTTTCAGGATTTCTTCTGCGCACTCATGCAGCGCTTCACGTTCTGCCGGTGTTGCACGCTTTACCGCTGATGCAACAAGAAGCTGTTCCAGAGGCTTTCGTGTTTCCAGCATGAGCACATACTCATGTGGTTCAACTTCAGAAACAAACAGTCCCTTTCGAGGACGAATAACAATCAGCCCTTCAGTGGAAAGGCGCTTGATTGCTTCACGCACAGGGGTACGACCAATCTCGGTCCGTTCACAAAGATCACTCTCTGTCAGAACCATTCCAGGCGAAAGGTCAAGATTGACGATCAACTCTTCAATCAGACGATAGGCTTTGTCAGCCAAGCTTTCGCGCGAATGTTCTGCCAGTATATGGTCAATCGCCATGGGGCCACTTTCTTGTTAAGGCATACACACGATCGCAACCTGTCGATGGGCAGGTGCTTCCAATGATGATGACAGCAGAAATATCTGTCAAATCGATGGAACAAGTTTTACAGCTTTTACGCTAATTAAAAAAGGTCTGAAACCATGCGAACATGTGTCACACCAGACCTTTTCTAACACTTGTCCCAGATGAGGCTTGCCCTCAGCTTTCCAGAATACTTCCCTTGCCGGTTTTGCTCGGTTTTGTTCCCAGAAGTTTTAATAGTGCATCACCGGAACGCGTGTAACGGTGACTTCTACGGGTTAGGATTAGTCCTGCCTGTGGCGCGTTCAGCGTCACATCCTTTTCAGGGTTTCCCGGCTCCTGCAGCAAGGTGACCAGCGGCTGGCCTTCTTCCACTTCAGAGCCCGGCTCTACATGATAAAGGATCACGCCCGGTACTGGCGCTTCCAGCATGTCGATGTTGATGAGCGGAACAACCGTGCCCTTGTAGTCTGCAGGATGCTTTTGGCCCACATCGGCCTCGATTACGCCGCGTGCCACAAGAAAGCGGAACAGACGGCGTGCATCCATGTGGGCTGTGGTCAGGTCCACATCGCGTTGGCCACGCAATTCCAGTGTTGAGACCACCAGCTTTTCTGCGAGCACATTCTTGTAGTCCGGGCCTAGGTAGGGAGCCAGAACAGCAGACTCGAACGGCTGATCGGCATCGCCAGACCATAACAGCACGGCATCGGCCTCAAGGCAGCTCGCAAGGTCCTGCGTCTGCGGCCACAGCTCTTCTGCAATGTAAACGTAGTTCAAGCTCTCATCGTCACAGTGCAGGTCCAGGATGATGTCATGGCCAAGAGACAGTTTGGCAAGGCGCCATTTCAGCTTCTTGTCCGCGCTCATTGCGCTCTCGTCTTCATTCAGAAGAGCGGCGTCGGGCGTAGCAAGGTGAGGGTGGGCTCGGTTGAAGTTGTCTCGCGTCCCAAGATGGAAGCGGCCTTCCATCTTGCCAAAGTGGAACTGGTTTGCCCCAATCGGGTTTGCATGCGGCACAACGGTTATTTTTCCGAGGATGCGGTTTTCTGCTTCCGCTTCCTTCAGCATTTCCAAAAAGAAGTGCAGGGCGGCCGGGCCGGGCAGTTCGTCTGCATGCAAGCCCGCCTGAAGATAAGCGGAGGGGGCCTCGTCCGCGTTTTTGCCGGCAAACGAGTAAACCGGAATGCTGTAGGACACACCCGTGGTGTCCCCTTCAATCGTTTCAATAGTGCGCTTCATTTATCCTCACGCAGGTCTGAGCGTCATTGTTCTACATCTGGAAGAGCACTACCGAGAGAGGTCAGTAGTGCGGAGGTTTGCGGTCCGCTGGAGCCTGATCAACCAGATCCTGCAGATCCGTAACGAGCTCTTTCATTTGATTGAGTGAGTTCATCAGCCGGTCGATCGTTTTGGCTTGTGATGTCACTACCTGATTGAGCGTCTCAAGGGTATCTGCCTGATGTGCGACATGAATTTCAAGATCCATAATGCGCTGTTCGACGTCCTCAATCATTTTTCACCCCTTTTGTGAGCAGTCTCTGACGGAAGACACTGCCGATTTATCCATGAACGATGACAATGGGGTGATGCCGGACAAAACTCAATGAAAATCCAACAAATTCAGAGCCTTTGCCGCGCAACTGACTGCAAAATATGCAGTTCCCGGCTGTTGGCGCATTATGGTTGTGGAGAGTGAGCGCATTTCAATGGTTCGATGATTTTCTGTCAACGGTGCTTAAAGGGCTCCCTAGCGTCAGCTTTTTCTCAAACTGCGCCTAAGGGTCAGTATCGAATCGTCAATCGACTCAAAAAACGAAAACTGAATGTGTCAGCAAGCTGAAGTCCACATGAGGAAACTGCGCAGATGGTGTGTTGTCCACAAAATTGATCCCCTCAAAACGGCCCGAAGGGAAGGGCTTTTCATTGCTCAGATGCCTAAATATTAGGCTTGCATGGCTCCATTGGTCAGTTCTTCTGCCCTATTTTTGCGCTGGTAGCACAAATGCGCATGTAAAGTAAAAAATGCTACGTACAAAGACTAATTGAATGCCGTAGGGTGGAATTTTCTACTCCCTTGGCAGGTTTGTGGGAAAGAAAATGAGGCCCAAGGGATATTCTGGGTAACAACCACTCTCCTTCGGGCTAGCCGGAGGAATAGGAGACGGTCGGGCGAGTTCGAGATTGTCAAGGAAGCCAGATAACGTGTGTCTCTTTCTCTTTCCTCATAAGCCGCAAATGCTTCAACACCCTGCACGCCGTTTGAGGCGGGGAAGGGTGCTCCAAGGTTGCGGAACAAGCAACCACGCAAAATCTTTGTTGTAACAATCGGTTGAATACCTTGAGGAATAAAATGGAACTTAAGAAAAGCCTGCTCATGGGGGGCGCGTTGGTCGCCGCACTGGCCTTTGCTAATCCAAGCATGGCAAAAACGCTTGTGTATTGCTCTGAAGGATCTCCAGAAGGCTTCACACCTGCGCTGTACACGTCTGGCACCACATTTGATGCCAGCTCCCGTCAGGTCTACGACAAGCTGGTGCAGTTCAAGTATGGCACCACGGAAGTAATTCCTGCGCTTGCAGAAAGCTGGGAAGTGTCTGAGGACGGTCTCGAATACACCTTCAAGCTGCGTGAGGGCGTCAAGTTCCACACCACACGTGAATTCACGCCTTCCCGCGACTTCAACGCGGACGATGTGATTTTCTCCTTCATGCGTCAGTACGACAAGGACCATCCGTACCACATGGTATCCGGCGGGACCTATGAGTACTTCAACTCCATGTCCATGAAGGATCTGATCAAGTCCATCGAAAAGGTCGATGACTACACCGTGAAGTTCGTGCTGACGCGTCCGGAAGCGCCGATGATCGCGAACCTTGCAATGGACTTCGCATCCATCCATTCCGCTGAATACGCGGAAAAGATGATGGATAACAAAGACGTATTCGACCAGAAGCCGGTCGGTACAGGTCCTTTCCAGATGGTTGGCTACCAGAAGGACGCTGTCATTCGCTACAAGGCAAATGCGGACTATTGGGCTGGGCCTGCGAAGATCGACAACCTCGTTTTCGCAATCACCCCTGATGCATCCGTTCGCTATCAAAAGGTCAAGGCCGGCGAATGTCACGTGATGGCATACCCAAATCCAGCTGATCTCGACGCAATGAAGGCTGATGAAAACATCAACCTGATGCAGCAGGAAGGCCTGAACGTCGGTTACCTGGGCTACAACACCCAGATGGCACCGTTCGACAATCCGAAGGTCCGCAAGGCGCTAAACATGGCCATCAACAAGGAAGCCATCATTGATGCGGTCTTCCAGGGCGCTGGTAAGGCAGCAAAGAACCCACTGCCACCTACCATGTGGGGCTACAACGATGAAATCGTTGACGATCCCTACGATCCGGAAGCTGCAAAGGCGATACTGGAAGCTGAAGGCGTAACGGATCTTTCCATGAAGATCTGGGCCATGCCGGTTCAGCGCCCGTACAACCCGAACGCACGCCGTATGGCTGAGCTGATTCAGGAAGACTTCTCCAAGGTCGGCGTCAAGGTGGAGATCGTGTCCTTCGAGTGGGGCGAGTACCTCAAGCGGTCAACCGATATCGACCGTGACGGTGCGATCCTTCTCGGCTGGACCGGTGACAACGGTGACCCTGACAACTTCCTCTCCGTTTTGTTGAGCTGTGATGGTGTTGGCGGATCAAACCGTGCTCAGTGGTGCCATGAAGGCTTCAACGAGTTGATCATGAAGGCGAAAGCCGTTTCTTCAGCAGAAGAGCGCACCAAGCTCTACGAAGAGGCACAGGTTGTATTCAAGGAGCAGGCTCCTTGGGCAACGATTGCTCACTCACTGGTTTCTGAGCCAATCAGCACCCGCGTTGTTGGTTACAAAATCGACCCTCTTGGCGGGCACTACTTCTACCCTGTTGACCTGAAGTAGAATAATTTTCCGCTGGACTTTGCGTATCCCGGCGAGTATTCGCCGGGATACATTTTTGTATTTTCACGTATCACGACGATTGTTGTTGGTCGTTGTGTTCCAAACCGACAAAAAGTGTGTCAGCAGAATGCTTCGTCTCATACTGAGAAAACTGGGGCTGTTACTCCCCACATTCATCGGAGTTACACTGACTTCGTTCTTTTTCATTCGCTTGTTGCCGGGTGATCCAATCCTTCTTCTTGCGGGTGAACGGGGCGTAAGCCCGGAACGCTATCAGGAACTCATGGTCCAATTCGGCTATGACCAGCCGGTCTGGCAGCAATACCTGACCTATCTTGGGAACATCCTGCAAGGTGATCTGGGCACGTCAATCGTCACCAAGCAGCCGGTTCTGAGCGAGTTCATGGCCTTGTTCCCTGCGACGGTTGAGCTCTCCGTCTGCGCGATCATTTTCGCAGCAGTTCTGGGGCTCCCGGCGGGCATCTTGGCGGCAGTGCGTCGCGGCAAGACCCTTGATCACACCGTCATGACCACCGCTTTGGTCGGTTACTCCATGCCGATCTTCTGGTGGGGTCTGCTGCTCATCATCCTGTTCTCCGGTATCCTCCAGTGGACGCCTGTCTCCGGTCGTATCTCACTGATGTACTGGATTGATCCTGTCACTGGGTTCATGCTCATCGACACACTGCTCTCCGATCAGGAAGGGGCATTCTGGTCCGCTGTGAACCACCTCATCCTTCCAACCGTTGTTCTGGGAACCATTCCGCTGGCGGTGATTGCCCGTCAGACCCGGTCAGCGATGCTGGAAGTTCTCGACGAGGATTACGTCCGCACAGCAAAGGCCAAAGGTCTGTCCACCTATCGCGTGGTCGGTTTGCATGCGCTGCGAAACGCGCTCATTCCAGTGATCACAGTGATTGGTCTTCAGATCGGGGTTTTGTTCGCTGGTGCGATCTTGACGGAAACGATCTTCTCATGGCCAGGCATCGGCAAGTGGATGGTCGATAGTATTTTCCGTCGTGACTACCCGGTGGTGCAGGGCGGTCTGCTCATGATCGCAGCCATCATCATGATCGTGAACCTCATCGTCGATCTGGCTTACGGTCTGATCAATCCCAAGATCCGGCATTCGGAGTAAATCATGACTGATACAACTCATAGCAGCGCGCCGGATACCCGCATTGAAGTTCTCAAAGGCTTCTGGCGTCATTTCAAGACTAACCGTGGTGCGGTTTTCGGGCTGTACTTTTTCCTGACCCTCGTGGTGATCGCAGTATTTGCGCCGTTGATTGCACCCCATGGTGCAACTGATCAGTACCGCGATGCGCTTCTTGTGCCACCGGTGTGGATGGACGGCGGAAGCTGGAACCACATTCTGGGTACGGACGCCGTCGGCCGCGATCTCCTGTCTCGCCTGATCTACGGCAGCCGCTTCTCCCTGTTTATCGGCGTGGTCGTTGTGTC
Source organism: Nesiotobacter zosterae (assembly GCF_033843645.1). NCBI lineage: Bacteria > Pseudomonadati > Pseudomonadota > Alphaproteobacteria > Hyphomicrobiales > Stappiaceae > Nesiotobacter > Nesiotobacter zosterae. Next base: position 152,586 of record NZ_JAWXVZ010000005.1, read on the forward strand.
AGTAGCGCTGGTGGTCGGCATCTGTCTGGGCCTCGTGGCTGGTACATTCCGTGGTTGGATCGATACCGTGATCATGCGCATCATGGATATCATTCTGTCGTTCCCATCCTTGCTTCTCGCGCTTGTTCTGGTGGCGATCCTCGGGCCGTCCTTGATCAATGCCATGATCGCAATCGCGATCGTTCAGCAGCCGTACTATGTGCGTTTGACACGCGCGGCAGTGATCTCTGAAATGAGCCGTGAATACGTGATGGCGGCCCGCGTTTCTGGTGTACGCACGTTGCGCCTGATGTTCGTGACGGTGCTGCCAAACTGTATGGCGCCACTCATCGTTCAGGCGGCCTTGTCGTTCTCTACGGCCATTCTGGATGCGGCAGCTCTCGGCTTCCTCGGCATGGGGGCACAGCCTCCGACCCCAGAATGGGGTACAATGCTGGCAGAAGCCCGCGAGTTCATCCTGCGTGCGCCATGGGTTGTGACCTTCCCGGGTCTTGCAATCCTGACCACCGTGCTTGCGATCAACCTGATCGGTGATGGTCTGCGCGACGCACTCGATCCGAAGCTGAAGAGGAGCTGATCACAATGGCTCTCTTAGAAATCGAAAACCTGACGGTTGAGTTTGACACCGTCAATGGCCGCTTCCGCGCACTGGACAACGTGAGCTATTCCGTTGACGCCGGTGAAGTCATGGCCATCGTGGGTGAAAGTGGCTCGGGCAAGTCCGTGGCCATGCTGGCGGTGATGGGTCTATTGGCCAACAACGGTTATATCAAAGCTGACAAGATGGTGTTCGAAGGACTGGACCTGATGACCATGTCCCCACGCCAACGCCGCAAGGTGATTGGCAAGGACATTTCCATGATCTTTCAGGAGCCAATTGCCAGTTTGAACCCGTGCTTTACCATTGGCTTTCAGATTGACGAAACACTGAAAGAACACACCGAGCTGAACAAGAAGCAGCGCAAGGCCCGTGCTGTTGAGCTGCTCAACTCCGTGGGTATGCCAGAGCCGGAAAAGACGCTGAAGAAGTTCCCGCACCAGATGTCCGGCGGGCAGTGCCAGCGTGTCATGATCGCCATGGCAATTGCATGTGAGCCCAAGCTGCTGATTGCTGATGAACCAACCACTGCGCTCGACGTGACCATTCAAAAGCAGATCCTTGATTTGCTGATGGATCTTCAGGCGAAGTCCGGCATGGGCCTGATCATGATCACCCACGACATGGGTGTTGTGGCAGAAACCGCTGACCGGGTGGTGGTGCAGTACAAGGGCAAGAAGATGGAAGAAGCCGATGTGCTTTCCCTCTTCGAAAACCCGCAGAATGCCTATACCAGGGCACTGCTCTCTGCGCTGCCTGAAAACGCAACAGGCGATCGTCTTCCAACGGTCTCCGACTTCCACTTGAACGGCGAGGGGGCGTGATGTCAGAGGATATCATTCTTGAGGCCCGCAATCTGGTCCGGGAATACCGCACCAAAGAGGGCATGTTCGGCAAGCTGAACATCACACGCGCGCTGAAAGGCATCAGCTTCAAGCTGGAGCGGGGCAAGACCCTTGCGGTTGTTGGCGAAAGTGGCTGCGGCAAGTCTACGCTCGCACGCATTCTGACCTTGATCGACCCTGCAACGGAAGGTGATCTGCTGATCGAAGGCAAGAAGATCGATATTGCTCAGCAGAAGATCACGCCGGAAATGCGCGGCAAGGTACAGATCGTGTTCCAGAACCCCTATGGTTCGCTGAACCCGCGCCAGCGCATTGGCGATGTGCTCACCGAGCCATTGATGATCAACACCGACATGACACCGCAGGAACGCCGCGACAAGGCGATGGAAATGCTGGTCAAAGTGGGGCTAGGTCCTGAGCACTACAACCGCTATCCGCATATGTTCTCCGGTGGTCAGCGCCAGCGTGTGGCGATTGCGCGCGCGCTGGTCCTGAACCCGTCTCTGCTGATCCTCGATGAGCCGGTCTCTGCACTCGACCTTTCTGTTCAGGCCCAGATCCTGAACCTTCTGGCCGACCTGCAGGAAGAGCTCAATCTGACTTACCTGTTCATTTCCCATGACCTTTCCGTGGTGCGGTATATCGCAGACAAGGTGATGGTGATGTACTTCGGCGAAGTCGTTGAGTATGGCACGCGTGATGAAGTCTTCGGCGATCCGAAGCACGACTACACAAAGACCCTGTTCAATGCCACGCCGCGGGCGGATGTGGCCCACATCAAGGAACGCCTGGCACGCACGGCGTAGGGCTTGATCACAACTGACTTGATGAAAAGGGCTGGTGCGGTGCATCAGCCTTTTTTGTTTGTGCGTGAAAAAGCGAAGAAACGAACAAATATGATTCTCGCAATTGAACGCGCGCGGGTGGTGGCAACCTGAAATTGTTCCAGCGTCCAGACGCCAAAACGGCAACTCGGGACGGGCAAAATTTTACGTTTCGCTCACTCAAGCCAACATAAATCCTAAGGGTTTTGGGCCCTCCAAGGGAGAATATACCAAAAATGCCCTATGAGGTGTTTACGTATTTTTTCCTTCAATATATATCAGAGTAGGCGAGTGAGCTGCACCGGCGGTTGAAATGAGGAGCTCGTTTCTGACCGAACAGGGGTGGTGCTCGGCGAACAGAATTAACAGCTGGTCTGCATGGTTTCGTGGGATAGAGAGAGCGAAGCTTTGCAGGAGAGCCAGTTGGTTTCTGCAGAAAAAACCAATCAGTTGGGGAAGTACTATGAAAAAATCATTTTTGCTTGGTAGCGCACTGGCCGCTTCCATGGTTCTGGCTGCACCGAGCATGGCCAAGACCCTCGTTTATTGCTCTGAAGGCTCTCCAGAAGGTTTCACTCCTTCCCTTTACACCGCTGGTACCACCTTTGATGCTTCGTCCCGCCAGATCTTCAACAAGCTTGTAGAGTTCGAGCGCGGCACCACCAACATCGTGCCTGCGCTTGCCGAAAGCTGGGAAGTATCCGAGGACGGTCTTGAATACACCTTCAAGCTGCGCGAGGGCGTCAAGTTCCACACCACACAGAACTTCACGCCTACGCGTGATTTCAACGCCGATGACGTGATCTTCTCCTTCATGCGTCAGTACGACAAGGACCACCCGTACCACATGGTATCGGGCGGTACTTACGAGTACTTCAACGCCATGTCCATGCCGGACCTGATCAAGTCCATCGAGAAGGTTGACGATTACACCGTCAAGTTCGTGCTCGCCCGCCCGGAAGCGCCGATGATTGCAAACCTGGCCATGGACTTCGCTGCCATTCACTCGGCTGAATATGCTGAAGCGATGATGGACAACAAGGATGCCTTCGACCAGAACCCGGTCGGTACCGGTCCTTTCCAGCTCGTTGGCTACCAGAAAGATGCGATCATTCGCTACAAGGCCAACCCAGACTACTGGGCAGGCAAGGCACCAATCGACAACCTCGTTTTCGCAATCACGCCAGATGCATCCGTTCGCTATCAGAAGCTCAAGGCGGGCGAGTGTCATGTGATGCCTTACCCGAACCCAGCTGACATTGAAGCGATGAAGGCTGATCCAGACATCAACCTGATGCAGCAGGAAGGCCTGAACGTCGGTTACCTGGGCTACAACACCCAGATGGCACCATTCGACAACCCGAAGGTCCGCAAGGCCCTCAACATGGCCATCAACAAGGATGCGATCCTTGAAGCTGTGTTCCAGGGTGCAGGTAAGGTTGCAAAGAACCCGCTGCCACCAACCATCTGGTCCTACAACGATGAAATCGTTGACGATCCATACGATCCGGAAGCTGCAAAGGCCATGCTGGAAGCTGAAGGCGTAACGGATCTTTCCATGAAGATCTGGGCAATGCCGGTTCAGCGTCCGTACAACCCGAACGCACGTCGTATGGCGCAGCTGATCCAGGAAGACTTCAGCAAGATCGGTGTGAACGTCGAGATCGTATCCTACGAGTGGGGTGAGTACCTCAAGCGCTCCAAGGAACTGGACCGCGACGGTGCTGTTCTTCTCGGCTGGACCGGTGACAACGGTGACCCGGACAACTTCCTCGCAGTACTTCTCGGCTGTGATGCTGTTGAAGGCTCAAACCGCGCTCAGTGGTGCCACCAGCCATTTGAAGACCTGATCCAGAAGGCCAAGGTAACCGCTGATCCGGAAGAGCGTGCAGAGCTCTACCGTCAGGCACAGGTGGTCTTCAAGGAGCAGGCTCCTTGGGCAACCATTGCGCACTCTGTTGTGTCTGAGCCAATCAGCGTTCGCGTTGAGAACTACAAGATCGACCCGTTCGGTGGTCACATCTTCTACGGCGTAGATATCAAGTAAGAGCCTCCCAATTTGCTCTTATAAGAACAGCCCTCCGGCGGGAAACTGCCGGAGGGTTTTTTTGTTGAGTTTTTCCGGTATCTCCTAGGCCAAAAGATCGCTTGCGCCGCGCTACCCCACGTTGAATGATGGAGGTCTGCAAGCAAGGGCGCCAGAGGCTGAAAACGGCCCGGTGCTGATGGATAAGACTGACAAGATGCGAGCCCGTGTAACTGGCTCGGCTGCGGGGGAACAATGACCAGTTATTTGAAGCAATTTCCGAATAAAGAGGGGTATTTTGGCGAGTATGGGGGCGCATTTCTGCCGCCACAGCTTGAGCCTCACTTCAAGGAGATAGCTGAAGCCTATGATCGCATTGCCGGGGATGCCTCTTACATCGCTGAGCTTCGCTACATTCGAAAGCACTATCAAGGCCGGCCGACACCCATTTCTCACGCCAAAAACCTCTCGGAAAAGCTGGGTGGTGCCAACATCTACCTCAAGCGGGAAGACCTAAACCACTCCGGTGCGCACAAGCTCAACCACTGTATGGCTGAAGCGCTTTTGGCCAAACACATGGGCAAGAAGAAGCTGATTGCGGAAACTGGCGCGGGACAACACGGTGTGGCGCTGGCAACGGCTGCGGCCTACTTCGGCCTTGAATGCGAAATCCATATGGGCGAGGTGGATATCGCCAAGGAACACCCCAACGTCAAGCGCATGAAACTGCTCGGTGCAACGGTCGTACCGGTGGGCTTTGGTGGCCGCACATTGAAGGAAGCCGTTGATTCTGCTTTTGAATCTTACCTTGGGCAGACAGAAGAAGCGATCTACGCGATTGGCTCAGTCGTGGGGCCGCACCCATTCCCGAAGATGGTTCGTGACTTCCAGCAGATCATTGGCATAGAAGCCCGAGAACAGTTTCTGGAAATGACCGGCAATCTGCCAGATCACGTTGTCGCCTGTGTGGGTGGTGGCTCCAACGCAATGGGTCTTTTCTCAGGATTCATTGATGATGACGGCGTGAAACTCCATGGCGTTGAACCTATGGGCAAGGGGCCAGAGGAAGGGCAGCACGCGGCAACGATCACCTACGGCAAGCCGGGAATGATCCATGGTTTCAAGTGCTTGGTCCTGACGAATGAGGCCGGGGAACCGGCACCGGTCCACTCCATCGCCTCCGGTTTGGACTATCCGGGCGTTGGGCCAGAGCACTCCTACCTGCATGAAACAGGGCGTGCCCAGTATGGCTATGCAACCGATGAGGAGACCCTTCAGGCGTTTTATGCGCTGTCTCGCCATGAAGGCATCATCCCGGCACTCGAAAGCAGCCATGCGGTTGCCTACGCCATGAAAATCGCCAAGACCATGGCGGGTGAAACCATCCTGGTGAACCTGTCTGGCCGGGGGGACAAAGACCTTGACTATGTGACCGACAATTTCGGCCACGGTGAGGGCTATTCGCTGTAAGGCATTGAAAAAATAAAATAAAAAAGGAGGCCGCTGAGCCTCCTTTTTTATATGCCGTCCGGGTGGTCAGGCATCTTCTCGGGGGCCTTTGACCCTCTGATAAACAGCGGAAGGGACGCCGATGACAGTGGCAAGGCCTGCCGCCACTTTGAAGTTCGGGCCCCCATACAAAAGCACCTGCACGAAAACCAGTGCGGCAAAAATCAAGGTGCATAGGCCGAAAAGCATGCCGCCGAACAGGAACACCTGCTCAGACCAGCTTTTTTTCTTGTTGGCTGCCAACACGCCCTCCATCCGTTGCGTTGCTTTTGCGATGTAATGAATGAAAGACGGATTTCAAGCAAGTTTTTGCGTTCACTTGCGCGCGCAATCAGCCAGCAAGATGGAGCTTCAAATTTCTTGGGCGGAGGGATAATTTTCGGGGAGAGGAATGGTGGGCGATGAGAGACTCGAACTCCCGACATCTTCGGTGTAAACGAAGCGCTCTACCAACTGAGCTAATCGCCCGACCAGAGCGCCGTGCGGCGCGTCGTCGTTGGAGGGGTATTTAGGCGGTTTGATTTGAGAGCGCAAGCCTCCTCGGAACTTTTTCCCAAAAGATTTGTATAAAACTTCTTCCCCTCGGATTTTATTGTGCTTTTCCCAATGTGTGACGAGCAGGTGACGCGTTCTCCAGCGCATTGGCCACGGTCTCCGGAGAAAGGCCAAGGCCGGAACTTGGATAGCTCGTGTAGGAAAGCTCCAGCACGGGTTTGCGCGACGGCCGCCGGTAGAGCCGCCAGGCTGTGAACAGCGCCAGCAGACCCGACAGCACGACCGTCAGGACTGGGGCCGCCCGGTCCGGTAGCACCGGCGACATGGCACTGATCGCAAGCGGGCCAAACACACTGCCCAATGCCCAGACAAACAGCAGGTAAGTTGAAAGCGCCGGGCCATTGTCCACCTTGAACTCAAATCCATGCGCAAGGCACAGGGAATAAAGCGGAAAGCTCAAACCGCCAATGACCACCAGCAAAATCGACAAAATGAGGAACAGGTTGTCATCGGTGTCCCCAATCGTCTGCCAGTTCTTGAAGGGATCAGTAATCAAGTAAAGTGCGCACAGCATACATATGACGATAGCGCACAGCAGGATCAGAAAGCGGCGGTCCATCATGTCGGAGAGCGCACCCATGGGCCATTGGAAGATCAAACGCCCAACATAAAGCAGGGCCACCAGAAACGCCGTGGTGCCCGCGGCCACACCTGCATCGTTCAAGGCAAAGGGGACGACTGTCAGGAAGCTGGTGGTGATGGCACCTGCAACAAACGCCCCAAGCAGGGCGACCGGCACCTCTTTGAAGACTTGGCGAAATGACAGCTTTGCCTTGTCGCCGGTAACCGGCGGCACAGAACGGGTGAGGCACAAAAGTACGATGGAGCAGACGCTGAGCAGCAACATGACGTCCAGCATGAGCAGGGGATCATCGGAAAAGTGAAAGAGCAGAACCTGGGACAAGATTGCCATCACGCCAATGGCGAGTGAGTTGATGGAGAGGATACGCCCGCGCACGTTGTCAGGCGTGGCGACGCTCAGCCAAGCATCAGCCGCTGAAAACAGCATGGCAATGGCACCCCCCATAATGAAGCGAAGGGCCGCCCATGCCACCAGACTGTCGGTCATACGGGCGAAGATGATCATGATGGCGGTCAGCCCGGCACCTGCTGCAAAGGCGCGGATGTAACCGACCCGGTTGATGATCTTCAAGCCACGCAGGCACCCCACCATGAAGCCAAGGGAATAAGCCGCGGCAATGAGACCGACTTCAAAAGTATCGCCGCCCTGCGCGCCCACATACAGCGGCACAAAGGTCATCAGCGCTGAGCTGGTCACTTGCATGCAGGATGCAGCAATAATGATGGCCAACAAGGACACAAGGTAGGTTCTGACCATGGGATAAGTCGCTTATGTTTTTCTTTTTGTTGTCAGGGAGGGCTGGAGAACACGCGCCGCCCTTGCAGCGTTGCCCGGACAATGACAGCGACCTGGGGAGATATTTTGGGGGGCGTAAGGCTTTTTCTCGAAGAAATGGGGGCACCTTGCCACAATGACCGCCGCCCGCATGCAGCGATGGCCCGCAAGCTGGCCTTGAGGTGAAGGTGGCGGAAGCAGGTCGGCAGGCGAGACAGAAAGGCAGGGGAGCATCGTCAACAAAGCCCGAGGAGAGGGGCAAACAAAAAGGACGCCCGAAAGCGCCCTTTTAAAGAAGATCATCGATGTGAAATCGATCAGTCTTGTGCAGAAAGTTTTTCTACGGCTGCTTCAAACTCGTTGAAGTGTGAAATCACGATGTCAGGATGCAGGTCCGCAACCGGCACATCGGTGTAGCCGAAATCAACCGCAATCACTGGCAGGTTTGCATTGCGCGCGGCCTGAATGTCTGCACGAGAGTCGCCCACAAAAATGGAACCGGCGGTATCACCGCCCGCCATATCAATGGCGCCAAACACTGGCATGGCGTCAGGCTTGTTCTTGGAGAAGGTGTCTCCGCCGACAACAGCGTCGAACAGCTCAAGCATGTTGAGTGCTTTCAGCAAAGGCATGGCAAGACCGTGCATCTTGTTGGTGCAGATTGCCGTCTTCCAGCCCTTTTCGCGCATGGTACGCACCGCGTCCAGCGCACCCGGGAACGGGTGAGAATGGTCCGCAATGTGGTTCTCGTAATACTTGATGAACTTGTCCAGCAACGGATCAAGAATTTCATCTGTTGGCTCGACCTTATTGGCCTTGAGGCCGCGGCTCATGAGAACCCGCACGCCAGCACCGACCATCGTACGCACCCGCTCTGGCTCAATGGCCTCATATCCGGCTTCAACCAGGACGTGATTCATAGAAGCTGTGAGGTCTCCCATAGTTTCTACAAGGGTGCCGTCGAGATCGAATACCAATACTGGTTTTATCATTAGGAATGCCCGTAGTCGTTCGCTTAAAGTGGCGCCAACCTAGCGCAAGAATGTGAACTGTCAATTTGCAGTGAACCCGCATACAGGAGTTTTCTTTTCCTGCTTGGCCCTGTTTGTTGGACATGTTAAGCAGCCCCCAAAGGGAAATGGGTCGGCTGAGGTAAACACTCAAGACTTGTGCTCTGGTCAAAACGGGAGCGCAGGCAAGTTGGCCGCAAAATCTGTGGGATCGCAATGAGCGCAGCATTGAAGGTTGAAGCCGCCGCAGCGGCACTGAAGGAAGTCAAATCCGGCATGCGTCTGGGCATTGGCTCCGGCTCTACAGTCAACGAACTCATCAAGCTTCTGGCGGAAGAAGTGAAGGGTGGCCTCGATGTTGTGGGCGTGCCTGCGTCTGAAGCCAGCGCCAGCCTGTGCCGTGAACTCGGTGTACCGCTGACCACGCTCAATGAAACACCTGAACTGGATTTGTGCATTGACGGGGCGGACGAAATCGCGCCTGGCCTTGCTCTGATCAAGGGCGGCGGGGCGGCTCTGCTGCGCGAAAAGATGATCGTGATGGCCTCCCAGCGCTTCATCGTCATTGCAGATCAGACGAAAATTGTGGAAACGCTCGGCACGTTCCCGCTGCCAATCGAAGTTGTGCAGTTCGGCCTTGGCGCGACACGTGTAAAACTGGAAAAGCATGTGGAAGCCCATGGTCTTGCTGGGGAATTGGTGCTGCGCGGTGGCGCAGACGCGCCGCTGGTGACCGACAATGGCAACTACATCATTGACGCGCATCTGGGATCCATTCCAGATCCTGAGGCTTTTGCCGCTGGACTGAATGATATTCCGGGGGTCGTTGAGAATGGCCTCTTTATTAATCTGGCCATGCGCGCTTATGTTGCGGGCACGGATCAGGTAAAGATCATTGAGCGCTAACATCCGGGCCCGATGGCCTGTGATTACTATTCATTTGAAGGGGAGAGCTCCGATTATGCTCGTTAAATCACTGAATGCGGTTGGAAAGAGCCTTGCTGGTGCAGCGCTGGCGGTCGTTCTGTTGTCCGCTCCATCTATCGCACAGGAAGAAACCTTCTCTGCGGCGCACCTGGATGCAGCCCGTGACGCGGTCATTGCAACGCGCTCCATCGAAGGCTTCGACAACATCCTGCCAGATGTTGCTGAGCGCACCCGCACGCTGTTCATCCGCTCCAATCCAGCCATGAGCGCGGAAATCGACACCGTGGTCAATGAAGTGGCTCTGGAACTGGCAGCTGAGCGTCCTGCGCTCGACAAGCTGATCTATGAAGTTTGGGCACGCCGCTTTTCCGAAGAAGAGCTGAAGCAGATTGCCACGTTCTACAACACTGAAGCGGGCTCCAAGCTCGCCAAGCTGGGTGGCCAGCTGAGCGCGCTTTCCATGGGCGCTGCAAAGCAGTGGAGCGATGCACTGAGCCAGCAGATGGTTGCCATCTCTCGCGAGCGCCTGCAGCAGCTCTCAGCTCAGTAAGCTTGGTTCACGATTGTGTGCAAGGGCGGCCCGCGACTTGAAAAAGTTCGGGCCGCCCTTATTTTTGCAAGGTGTTTTGCAAGGCCGTAGTCGTTGAAGACACGGCCTTTTTAATGAAAAGGCCCATGCCCATGGCACAGTATGATTATGACCTCTTCGTCATAGGCGCCGGTTCGGGCGGCGTACGCGCTGCGCGAATTGCCGCTCAACATGGCGCACGCGTTGGTGTGGCTGAGGAATTTCGCTACGGCGGCACCTGCGTAATTCGCGGCTGCGTTCCGAAAAAGCTGTTTGTTTATGCCTCCAAGTTCGGCAAGGACTTTGAAGATGCCGCCGGTTACGGCTGGAGTCTTTCCGAAAAGCCATCATTTGACTTTGCCAAGCTGGTTGAAGCCAAGGACGCGGAAATCACCCGCCTTGAAGGCATCTACCGCCGCAATCTGGATAAGGTCGGTGTGGAGCTGCACGACACCCGTGCAGTGCTGGAAGGGCCAAACCAAATCCGCCTTCTGGCAACCAACACGGTCGTGACGGCCGAGCGTATCCTGATTGCTGTGGGTGCAAAGGCCAACATTGATCCCGACTTGCCGGGCCGCGAACATGTGATCACCTCCAACGAGGCCTTTCACATGGCTGAGTTGCCCAAGCGCATCCTGGTGGCCGGTGGCGGTTACATCGCCGTTGAGTTTGCAGGCATCTTCGCCGGAATGGGCGTTGAAACCACCTTGATGTACCGCGGCGAGGAAATTCTGCGCGGCTTTGACGATGATGTGCGCACCACGCTTCATGAGGAGATGGTGAAGAAGGGCATCAACGTCATCACCAAGGACACCATTGCCCGGATCGACAAGGAAGGCGAGGAGCTGCATGTGACCGCCAAATCCGGCGAGAAGCACGTGTTCGACAAGGTGATGTTCGCCATTGGCCGCAGCCCCAACACCGAAGACCTCGGCCTGGACAAGGCAGGCGTTGCGCTTGACGACAAGGGCGCCATCAAGGTGACAGCAGACAGCCAGACCAACGTGCCGAACATCTATGCCGTGGGCGATGTGACCAACCGTGCCAACCTGACGCCCGTGGCGCTGCGCGAAGGCCATGCCTTTGCCGACAGCATCTACGGCGACAAGGCGTGGGTGGTCGATCACAGCATGATCCCGACAGCCGTGTTCTCGCAGCCTGAGATCGGCACGGCTGGCCTGACCCAGGCCGAAGCTGAAGCGTCCTATGACAACATCGACATCTACAAGACATCTTTCCGCCCCATGAAGCACACGCTTTCAGGCCGCGATGAAAAGACGATGATGAAGATGATCGTGGATGCAGATACAGACAAGATCCTCGGTGTTCACATCATGGGGCCGGAGTCTGGCGAGTTGATCCAGCTGATCGGTGTGACCCTGACCATGGGCGCAACCAAGGCGGACTACGACCGCACCATTGCTGTTCATCCAACCTCTGCGGAAGAGCTTGTCACCATGCGCGAGCCCACAGAGCGCATTCGCAAGAACGGCTAGTAATCAGGACAACCGTAATGAAAAGGGCGATCAACGGGTCGCCCTTTTCGCCTTTAAATGAGCAGGAAGCGATTTTCATGGATGTTGCAGTCAACCAGATCAGTTATTTCGGTTATGGCTCTCTGGTGAATGAGGACACGCTGCAAGAGGGAACCAGGGTCATACCGGGCCGCCTGAGCGGCTGGGTGCGTGAATGGCGGGGCTGTGCACGCTGGCGCGGCAAGGAACACGCCGGGATGGCCGGTGTGTGTGCGCTGGGCGTGCGCCGCAAGCAAGGTGCGCACATCCGCGGCGTGATGGTGCTGGACCGGAAAGACAACCTGCCATGGCTGGACGACCGTGAATGGCACTATGACCGCAACACGCTGGAGCAGGGCAGCTTTGCGCCAGATGCCAGCGCCCATGTGCCTGAAGACACCTTCATGTATGCCATCAAGGACCAGCACTATTTCTGGGGCAATGACGACTACCCGATCCTGTTGAGCTATCTGGACTGCGTGCTGGCGGGTTTCGACCGGCTGTGGGGAGAGGCGGGCGTGCGCCACTTCTTTGAAACCACAGAGGGCTGGGACCGGGTGCCGGTTCTCAACGACCGGGGGGACAAGATCTACCCACGTGCCGTAACGATCTCAAAGGACTTGGAGGGCCGAATTGATTCTCTTTTGCAGGAGTTCGGTGCCCGGCATTTGAATCGATAGATGAACCATGGCGGCTAAAGGCTTGCACTGACTCAGGAATTGACGGTGGGGACACGCAGATCCTGCCTGTGCATACAAAAAATCTGCCTGAGTTTGAAACATGCTTTCGCGCGCCTCTCCAAAACCGCGGTTCTATGCTATTTTGGCCAAAAGGCATGCAACAAACTTCCGCTTGGGCTGGCTTTGTTGAGCTAAGCTCACCACAAGCGCAGAATCTGGCGGGTTTGGGCTCTGGTATCTGCCGCTATGGCCGTGTATAAGCCTACCCCGTATTTGCTCTTAGAGTTCGATACGAAACTTATTTTGTCGGGGTTTCCCAGTTTCTTGAAGGAGGGACCCCAAGCCAATGACTGTTGGAGTTTATAAAATGGCGGAAAATTGGACACCGGATTCCTGGCGATCAAAACCGATCGTGCAGATGCCGGACTATCCAGATAAGGAAGCACTGGCCGACGTCGAGCGTCGCCTTGCATCTTATCCGCCGCTCGTGTTTGCAGGTGAGGCGCGCAAATTGAAAGCGCAGCTCGCTGATGTTGCCGAGGGGCGTGGTTTCCTCTTGCAAGGTGGTGATTGTGCGGAGAGCTTTGCGGAGCATCATCCCGATCACATCCGCGACTTTTTCCGCGTCTTCCTGCAGATGTCCGTCGTATTGACCTATGGAGCGAAACGGCCGGTTGTGAAGGTTGGCCGTATTGCAGGCCAGTTCGCCAAGCCGCGTTCGTCCGACTTCGAAACGAAGGACGGCGTGGAGCTGCCGAGCTACCGCGGGGACAATGTCAACGACATCGCGTTTACGCCGGAATCGCGTACGCCAGATCCACATCGTCAGCTGATGGCCTACCGCCAGTCCGCTGCGACGCTGAACCTGCTGCGTGCTTTCGCGCAGGGCGGTTTTGCAAATCTGGATCATGTGCATCAGTGGATGCTGGGCTTCGTCAAGGACAGCCCGCAGGGTCAGAGCTATCAGGAACTGGCGGATCGCATTTCCGAAGCACTTGAGTTTATGCGTGCGTGCGGCATCGACCCGGACAGCGCTCCTCAGTTGCGGTCTACGGATTTCTTCACCAGCCATGAAGGGCTTCTGCTCGGCTATGAAGAGGCGCTGACCCGTGTGGATTCCACCACTGGTGAGCATTACGCCACCTCTGGCCACATGATCTGGATTGGGGACCGTACCCGTCAGCCTGATCACGCACACATTGAGTTTGCACGCGGTGTGAAGAACCCAATTGGTCTCAAGTGTGGCCCATCCCTGTCTCCGGATGGCCTGTTGGAACTGATCGACCTGTTGAATCCGGAAAACGAACCGGGCCGCTTGACCCTGATCGCCCGTTTCGGCGCGGACAAGGTGTTCGACCATCTGCCACAGCTCATTCGTGCCGTGGAACGTGAAGGCCGCAAGGTTGTCTGGTCCTGTGACCCGATGCACGGCAACACGGTTACCGCCAACGGCTACAAGACCCGTCCGTTTGAGCGCGTGATGCAGGAAGTCGATGCATTCTTCGCTGTACACCGCGCTGAAGGTTCTCACGCCGGTGGTGTTCATGTGGAAATGACCGGCCGCAACGTGACTGAATGTACCGGTGGTGCACATCAGCTCTCCGCTGAGGACCTTGGGGACCGCTACCATACCCATTGCGACCCACGGTTGAATGCAGACCAGTCTATCGAACTGGCCTTCAGAATTGCGGAAAACCTGCGCAAAGAGGCTGAAAAGGAAGCAGCTCAATAGGCTGACTTTTATTTTTCAGAAAATTTTAAGTTGTGTTAAAGGGCCGCTAACCAGTGGCCCTTTACCTTATGTAGAGTGCAGTTAACAGGTTGCCGGGAGACGTGGCGTGCGGCACAAGAAAGCTGCCTTGAGCAATTACTCTGTTCTGATTGCTGAGGGTAACAACTACATGCGAAGCTTGCTTCGAACCATGGTGGCAGGGTTCGGCGTTCGCAACATTTACGAAGCGCAGGACGGGGCGGATGCGATCGCCATCGCGATTGACCGCAGACCGGACATTATCCTGTGCGAGTGGGTCATGCGCCCGCTGGATGGCGAGGATTTCCTGCGCATCCTGCGTGAAGACTCAGATCCAGACATTGCCCAGACACCCGTGATCGTGATCAGCGCCGATGCGCGCCGGTCTGTGGTCATTCAGGCGATGCGGGCCGGGGTCAACTTGTTCCTGTCAAAACCCTTGTCGCCAGCCGTCCTGCAAGACCGCATGATTGCGATCATGGAAGGCCACTACATCCGCAAGAAGCCAAACTTGAAGGAAAGCGCCATACGCTCCAACTTGAACCAGCATTTGCAAAAGCTGGAGGAGGAGCGCCAGAAGAATCTCGATCCGGCCTCGCCTGATCACCCGTTGAAAGCTGTTGCCGAGGAGATGAAATCCAAAAGCGACAAAGGCGTACATGAGCGGCTTGTCAAAGCGCCGCAAGAGAAGGTGCCATTTCGGCGTGGCAAATAGATGGTGCGCAGGGGATGCACTTCCTGTTCTTATTTGATTGTCTCTCAGGCCTCGACCCGTTACACAGGGGATATGATTTGACACGAGGCTAAGATCTAGCATCCCCATGATTTCAGATAGATTTCGCATTGCCGTCGTTCAGGCCAACCCACGTTTGGGTGATATCGCCGGAAACATAGAACTGGCGCGCAAATGCTATAAAGACGCTGCTGCACAAAACGCCGATCTGGTGTTGTTCTCCGAACTGTTCATCTCCGGCTACCCGCCAGAAGATCTGGTGTTGAAGCCTGCCTTCATGAAAGCCTGCCGCGCCGCTGCGGAAGAGCTTGCCGCTGACACCGCAGAAGGTGGCCCGGCCATGCTGATTGGCGTGCCATGGACGCAGGATCACAAGCTTTACAACGCCGTGGCCTATCTTGATGGCGGCAAGGTGGAAGCGCTGCGCTTCAAGGTGGATCTGCCAAACTATGGCGTCTTCGATGAAAAGCGGGTTTTTGATTCCGGACCCTTGCCGGGACCAATCAATTTCCGCGGTGTGCGCATTGGCGTGCCGATCTGTGAGGACGCCTGGACCGACGAGGTAACCGAGTGCCTTGCAGAGACAGGCGCTGAGATGCTTCTGGTCCCCAATGGGTCTCCCTACGACCGAGGCAAGGCAGAACGCCGCCTGCAGATCATGATCCAACGGGTTGTTGAAACCGAGCTGCCACTTGTTTACTGCAACCAGCTTGGCGGACAGGACGAGGTGGTGTTCGATGGCGCCTCGTTTGCGCTGAACTCAGACCGTGTTCTGGCGCTGCAAATGCCTCAGCTGGAAGCCGGCATCGCCTATGTGGACTGCACCAAGCAGGATGACGGTTCATGGCGGCTTGAAGGTTCCGAGATGACGCGCCTGCCAGAAAACGACGAGGCCGACTGGAAGGCCTGTGTCATGGGTCTGCGCGACTACGTGAACAAGAATGGCTTCAAGGGCGTGGTGCTCGGCCTTTCCGGCGGGATTGATAGCGCGATCTGTGCGGCCATGGCGGTGGACGCGCTTGGCGCGGAGCGGGTGCACTGTGTGATGCTGCCGTATCGGTATACATCCGAGGAAAGTCTCGTCGACGCCAAGAACTGCGCCAATGCTCTGCGTGTGCGCTACGATATCGTGCCGATTGCCGAGCCGGTTGAAGGCTTCCACTCTGCGCTGGCCGAGATGTTTGCAGGCTCCGAGCCGGGCATTACAGAGGAAAACCTCCAGTCTCGCGCTCGTGGCACGATCCTCATGGCGATCTCCAACAAATTTGGCTCCATGGTGGTCACCACCGGCAACAAATCCGAGATGTCCGTGGGCTATGCCACGCTATACGGTGATATGAACGGCGGCTTCAACCCGATCAAAGACCTTTACAAGACCGAGGTCTACCGGCTCTCCGACTGGCGCAACAGCAATCGCCCTAGCGGCTGTTTGGGGCCTGAAGGCGAGGTGATCCCGCGCAACATCATCACGAAAGCACCAACGGCGGAGCTGCGTGAAAACCAGACGGATCAGGACAGCCTGCCTGAATATGATGTTCTCGATGACATTCTTCACTGCCTCGTTGAAGAGGAAATGTCCGTTGATGCCATCGCGCAGCGCGGCCATGAAGTGGAGGTCATCCACCGTATCGAGAACCTGCTATATATTGCCGAGTACAAGCGCCGTCAGGCCGCGCCGGGTGTGAAGATCACCCAGAAGAACTTCGGACGTGATCGCCGCTATCCGATAACCAACAGGTTCCGCGACCGCTCCCGTTGAGCGTTGCTCGATTGTGAAAGACCAGAAAGCCGGATAGAGTGCACCTCTCTCCGGCTTTCTTGCTGCTTGGAGCAGCTTGAATCAGTTTCCCCGCACATTGGTGTATCCCTTTGAATTTCATTAAGTTCTTCACGAGTAATGCCCG
Organism: Nesiotobacter zosterae; assembly: GCF_033843645.1. NCBI lineage: Bacteria > Pseudomonadati > Pseudomonadota > Alphaproteobacteria > Hyphomicrobiales > Stappiaceae > Nesiotobacter > Nesiotobacter zosterae. The sequence continues at coordinate 169,386 of NZ_JAWXVZ010000005.1, forward strand.
CTGGATTCTGGGCGGAATGCTCCTTGGCTTTGGCTCCAGCTTTGGTCAGACTTTCTTCATTGCGCAGTTTTCTGGAGAAATCCGCGGGGCTTATGGGCTGTCTCACGGAGAGTTTGGTTCTCTCTACATGATGGCCACACTGGCAAGCGCCTTTTGTCTGGTGTGGGTGGGCAAGATCGTGGACTACGTGTCCACCGTGGTCGTTGGCTGTTCGGCGCTGGTGGTGCTTGCCGGCTTCTCGTTTTTCATGGCGTGGCAGGAGAATGTGATCTTGCTGGCTCTTGCCCTGTTTGGCTTGCGCCTGTTTGGGCAAGGGGCGTTGCCGCACATCTCCCAGACAGCCATGGCGCGGTGGTTCAATGCCTCACGCGGGAAAGCGCTGAGCCTTGCCAACTTCGGTAACATGCTGGGCGAAGCCATGCTGCCACTGGTGGCCGTTGCGCTGATGGTGGGCTTCGGCTGGCGTAACCTTTGGGTTCTGGCGGGCATCTCCCTGTTGGTGGGCTTCCTGCCGGTTGCCTATTTGCTGCTGCGTACAGAACGCACCCCGCAAAACCCAAAGCTGAGCGAGGTGGAAAAGGGGCCAGTGGTGAGCTGGACGCGCACGCAGGTCATCAAGGACTGGCGGTTCTGGTTGGCGATGGCAGCGGCAATTGCCGTACCCGCGCTCATGACCGGGGTCATGTTCCATCAGGTTCAACTCATGGAAGCCAAGGGCTGGGCGCGGACCACCATTCCGTCATTGCTGCCGCTTTATGCGGCCATGGGAGCGGCGTTCTCTTTAAGCTCCGGTGCGCTGATCGACCGGTTTTCTGCAGCAAGCCTGCTGCCTCTGATGATCGTTCCGCTTGGCGCAGGCCTTCTGGTGTTGTCTCAAGTGCATACGGAAAGCCTCGTTTTTCTCGCCATGTTGTGTTTCTCGATCTCCATGGGGAGTTGGGGCGCGGTCATGTCCGCTTATCTGGCTGAAAGCTTTGGCACGGGGCACCTTGGCAGTATTCGTGCGCTCTATACGGCGCTCATGGTGTTGGGGTCGGCCGTGGCCCCTGGTGTCATGGGGCTTTTGGTGGACACGGGCGTGCCGCTCTCCGAGCAGTTTGTCTACTGTGCCGCCTATTGCTTCCTCCTCAGCATCGGGCTTTTTGTTGTACGCACGCACATGAACGACCAGCGCGCACCTGCTTGACGTGAGGCCACGAATGAAACCCGCAGGTTTCTTGCGCATGGCGCGCCCGGCGTGCCGTCAAACGGTTGACCCTTGAAGGGCAACAGGCTACCGGAAGAGCATCAATTTCGTTTCCTTAAGACAAGGACAGATCATGACTGTAACCGTCCGCTTTGCACCATCGCCAACCGGCCGAATTCACATCGGTAACGTGCGTCCAGCACTCTTCAATTGGCTTTATGCTCAAAAGCAAGGTGGATCTTTCATCCTGCGTTTTGATGATACCGACCGGGAGCGTTCGACAGAAGAGTTCGCCCAGTCCATCAGCGAGGATCTGGCGTGGCTAGGCATCAAGCCAGACCGCGTTGAGAAGCAGTCCGAGCGTTTTGCGCTCTACGATGCGGCAGCTGAAAAGCTGAAAGAAGCCGGGCTCTTGTATCCGTGCTATGAAACCGCCGATGAGCTGGAACGTCGCCGTAACCGTGCCCGGGCGCTCGGCAAGCCACCGGTCTATGACCGCGCTGGCCTGAAGTACACCGATGAGCAGCTGGAAAAGTTCAAGGAAGAAGGCCGCACGCCCCATTGGCGTTTCAAGCTGCCAAACCACCCGGAAGGCGATCCGTTCACCTTTCAGCGGACTGAAGTGCACTGGGATGATGTGATCCGTGGCCGCCAGACCGTGGACTTGGCTTCGCTTTCTGATCCGGTGCTGATCCGCGGCGATGGGACTTACCTATACACGCTGCCTTCCATCGTTGATGACGCGGACATGGGGGTCACTCACGTGATCCGTGGGGAAGACCATGTGGCCAATACCGGCGTTCAGATTGCAATTTTTGAAGCTCTGGGCGCGCCTGTTCCGTTTTTCGGCCACCATAACCTATTGACGACGGCAAGCGGAGAGGGGCTGTCCAAGCGCTCCGGCGCATTGTCCATCAGCTCTCTGCGCGAAGCAGGCTACGAGCCAATGGCCGTCTGCTCGCTCGCCGTCCTGACCGGCACCTCTCACGCCGTGGAACCGGCGGCCAATCTGGAAGCGCTCGCCGAGATGATCGACTTCACCGGCATTTCCAAGTCAGCCGCCAAGTTCGACCCGGAAGATGTGGGGCATCTGTCTGCCAAGATTGTGCATTCACTGCCATTTGCAGAAGTCAAATGGCGTCTGGAAACACTGGGCATTGAGGCAAGTGAAGCCTTCTGGAATGCGGTGAAGGAAAACTGCTCTTCCATCAAGGACGTGACGGAGTGGACCCCGATCGCCTATGGCCAGATTACGCCAGTGATTGCTGAGGAAGACCGCGCATTCATCGCAGAAGCAAAAGAACTGCTGCCAGAAGAGCCGTGGGATGAAACCACCTGGGGCACCTGGACCAAGGCGGTGAAGGACAAGACCGGCCGCAAGGGCAAGGGCCTGTTCATGCCACTGCGTCAGGCGCTCACAGGTCTGTCCCACGGGCCAGACCTGAAGAGCATGCTGCCGCTTATTGGTCGGCAAAAAACTTTGGACCGACTTGTCTGACAGGGCCGGACTTGGGTTCAACCTTTCGCGGTGCAGGGCGTTCGCTCTGCACCGTTTTTGTTTGTGCAGCGGCTTCTTCCGAGGCCGCAGGTTCTTCTTGAATCACAACTTCATCCTGCTGACTCTGCGTTGTCAGGTCGTTTGGATCGAGTTCTTGAATCTCACCGTTAGGTTGAACTTCATAAAGTGTACTCGGAGCGGCAGGATTGACCGCGCCTGTGGAGTAGTCTGGTGCGACGGAAACGCCATCAAGCGCGGGCAGGGACGCTTCTTCAATGCTGTTTGATTGAGGCAGCTCCATGCCGCCCTGACAGGAACAGGACGGGGCAGTGCCGTTCTTGAACTGATAGGCCGTTGGCAAGGCGGTGTAGGGCGCACCTTGCGGCGTGCGCAACTGCTCAATACCTTCCCCTTGCAGATGAACGTAAAGCTGGGTCTCGGTACCCGGACACATGGAGGAACACAGCGCTGCATCTTCGTTGAGGTACTGCTGCGGTGTGCTGCTGCTCACAGGGAAGTAATAGCCGTCACACGTGCGCACGCAGTAACTGGTGTAGCTCGCGGCCCCGTTCTGGTTGATCGTCGCTGAGGAGCGGCTCGGCTGCGGGCTGAGCGGCTGCACATCAGGGCGCATGTAGGTGGGGCGGTTGTCGTTCGGGACGCTGCCGTAGACGGGGGCCTGCTGAACACCTCCGGGCGGTGTGGGAACGCCGGGCTCGATGGTGCTGCCATAAACCGGCTGAACAGGTTGCTGAATGGACGGACCGCCACCACCGCAATTCAGGTCCATAAGGGACTGGCGGACAGCAGCAAGACGCTCATGAACGCTACCTGCGCGGATGCTGCGCGAGCGCTCGTCCTGAAGGAAGTCCAGATTGGCCTGCATGTGCGACAGGCGCGAAGCAAGGGCATCACACTGCTGCTGGGGGGCAAACTGGCCGCCGCAGCCAAGACGCTGGGCCTGCTGCCGTGTCAGGCGCATGGCTTCCAGCTGCTGCTCATAGGAATCAGCAAGGATGGCGCTCCGCGGCGCCCCGCTGGCTTCGTTGCTCAGGCGAATGAACTCCGCTTCCAGACTGGTGCAGGCCTGTGGGCGCGCGTGAACGGCTCCAACGGCAAGGGCACTGGAAACGAGGGCGGTGAACAGGACGGTAGCGGGTTTGCCGAACAACATGATGGTTTTTATCAAATACTCTGTTTGTGGAACTGCGTCGTGTTAGAGCACCATAACGCTGGCGATATTTTGTCCTTCGGCCAGCAAAAGTAAAGTAGCACGGATTTAATAGGCCGTTTCTCTTTGGCGTTGTGGCATAGGTCTCTTATATCAAACTTGCGTGTATTTTACGGAACGAGGCTTTTATGAAGATTATCGCTGCGATTTCACTCGCGCTGAGCCTGTTGGTCGCCCCGGCACTGGCTCAGGAACCGGATCTCATTTTCAAGAAATCGACAGTCTGGAAATTCTTGAGCCCAGATCACAAGCTGGCGACCTATGCCATCGATGACCCCATCGTCAAGGGCGTGGCCTGTCACTTCACGGTGCCGGAAAAGGGTGGCTTCAGCGGCCTTATCGGCGTAGCGGAGGAAGTCTCCGACATCTCGCTGGCGTGCCGTCAGGTTGGCCCTGTCGAGTTTACCGAGAAGTTTGAACAGGGCGATGAAATGTACCGCGAAAGCCGCAGCCTGTTCTTCAAGAAAATGCGCATCGTGCGCGGATGCGACGCCAAGCGGAACACGCTTGTCTATCTGGTCTACTCCGACAAGCTGGTGGAAGGCAGCCCGAAGAATTCAACGTCCACGGTGCCCATTATGCCTTGGGGGGACCAGCCAGCACAAAAATGCGCAGATCATCTGGAGGACTGAAAGGGCGGTCTTTGTGGCCTTAAGCGCCAACGGTCAGCTTGACGGCGGCAAATACAACAACTGGGCTAGAGATCAGCGTTGCGAGAGTGAAAGCACCAACCAGCATCCGTGTCATTTGTTTGTCTCCTCATGGCCAGCACCCTGTGTGCCGGTGATGAGGAGACAATAGGCTTTGCGGTCTGAAGCGTTGCTGAGCGCTGCATTCAGAATCCGTTCATGTTTCTAAATGCCTCAGGAATATGGATAATTCTGAGCAGACAGGGCTTTGATCAGGCCCTTGTCATGGCCATAGATGTCATGACGGAATTGAACCTTGCCATCTTCGCCGATGAACGCCGTGAAGTAGCGCAGGTGTACAGGCACCTTCTGAGACAGGTTGATGCGCTGTGGGTCCTGCGTGCGCTGACGCAGCTGAGCAAATCGGTCCTGCGTCCAACCATCCTTCGAGAACAGCTTCTCACCGAAAGCGAACGGATCTTCCACGCGGATGCAGCCATGGCTCAGCGCCCGGCTTGAGCGGCTGAACAGATGCTTGGAGGGCGTGTCATGCAGGTAAATGGCATGGCGGTTCGGGAACATGTACTTCACGCCGCCAAGCGCGTTGTTCGCGCCGGGGCGCTGCTGCAAGGTGAAGTTGAAGAACCGCGGCTGTACCGTGGACCAGATGATGCTGCGCGGATCAATCTCCCGGTTGCCATGGAACACGCGAATGCCCTGCCGCATGACCGCAACAGGATCCTTCTGCAGGCGTGGCAGATAGGTCTTGAGAGCGATGGAACGGGGAATGGTCCAAGTAGGGTTTACCTCCGCATAGGAGATGCGGTGGGAAAAGATCGGCGTTTTGTACTTCGGCTTGCCCACCACCACGCGGGTTGAATGCACGGTGCGACCGTTCTCGACAATGCGCAGCATCTGGGAAGCGATGTTCACATCCACAAAGCGACCGCTTGCCTGATAGTCATACCAACGCAGGCGCTCCAGATTGGCCTCAATCTGCCGCACACGATCGTCGATGGAGGTGTTCATCACCGCAAGTGTGTTGCGGCCAACAACGCCGTCCGCAGCCAGACCGTTGGCGCGCTGAAATGCCTTTACGGCTTCTACAACGTCGCCGTCATACTGGCGGTCCTGGGTTGCCAGAGAGCCGGTGTAGTAACCCTCCTGCGCAAGACGTTGCTTGATGGTTTCCACGCGGCTGTCCGCATCGCCAGCGCGCAAGGTCGGGCCACTCGGTACGCGCACCAGCTTTTTGGTCTTGGCCAGATCTCGGTAGCGCTTGAGCTCTTTTTGCAGCAGGGCGTAGGATGGATCTTGTGGCTGGAGCGCGTGCAGCAAAGCGGAAATGGAGCTGGCCTTTTCAAGGCGCTCAAACAGATCCTCATTGCTGGGCCGTGTGGGCTGAAGGTAGATATCGTCGCCCGTGCGTGACGGTTTGACCGCGCCGGCAGCCAGATCGCCAGCGAACTGCAGATAGGCCAGTGTCAGGTCCAGCTCGACCTGTTCTTGTGCGGGCCAGCCGGCAAATGAATTGGTCGGTGCCACATAGCTGTGGGGCAGGTAATCCTCGGCACGAAGGCCGTGAGAAGAGGCGTTGCGTACGGCGCTCAGAAGCTCCTTGCCAGCCGCCGACAGGCCGCTCGCTTCTGTCCATTGCGGCTTGTAGCGATGGTCGCTGTAAAAGTCCTCGAGCTGCTCGCGCTTGCTCTCTTCAAATTTCTTTGAACTCTTCAAAAAACTGCGGAAAACAGATGAGCTGAACGGTTTGCGCGCCGCGATGGGCTCCGCTTTCGGCTCTTCGCGCTGGTTTTCAACCTCTGCGGGTTGCTTTGAAGGCGGTTCGATTCGTGGTTTTGCGGATGCGGCCGGTGCTGGCTGCTGCGCAGACACTTCCTCTTCCGGCACGACAATGGAACCGGTGGTGTCTGGCGGCGTGTTGTCTTGCGTGAGTGCCACGATAGCGCCACCGTCATGCAATCCAAGCGGGTCAACAAATTGTTTTTTATTGACTTCTTCCGCAAGAGCAGTGGTGCTGGTCAGAGCAATCAGCGCAGCGGATATGCATAGATGAGTGCGCAGGGAGGTCACGAGCGGCGGCTTCCTAGTTGTTTAAAACAGCAATACGATTAAAGCTGCCCCTCAAAGCCAAAGATAAAATTAACTATAGAAACTTTAGTGAGGATTGTTTGCAGCACCTTGACCTGTACGCAACAATCAGCGAAAAGCAAGGTCATGAAAACGGCGATGCACATTTCTTCTTTCATCACCATTATTTGCAGCTAGCGAAATCGCTGGCTGTGGCCGTTCCTTCCTGCCTTGACATGTGAGATGGACGTCCCGGCCAGCCGGCCAGGAGATCCACATTCATGAGCGCTCAGCACAAATTGATGCTCACCAATACCCTCACGCGTACGAAGGAAGAGTTCGTACCGATCGATGAGAAGAACGTGCGCATGTATGTGTGTGGTCCGACCGTTTACGACTACGCGCATGTGGGCAATGCCCGTCCTGTGGTTGTGTTTGACGTGCTGGCACGCCTTCTTCGCCTGATTTACGGCAAGGAGCATGTCACCTATGCCCGCAACATCACCGACGTTGACGACAAGATTAACGCCCGCGCTGCCGAAGAGGGCATCACGATCCGCGAGCTGACCGAAACCACGGCTCAGCAGTTTCATGATGACATGGCAGCATTGGGTGCGCAGTCCCCTGATATCGAACCACGCGCCACCGAGCACATCGAGGAGATGAAACAGATCATCGAAACGCTCGTTGAGAAGGGCCATGCCTACGTTGTGGACGACCATGTGCTGTTCAACGTGCCCAGCATGGAAGACTACGGCAAACTCTCCGGGCGTTCTCTGGATGAGATGATTGCTGGTGCCCGGGTGGAAGTGGCAACCTACAAGAAGGACCCGACCGACTTCGTGCTCTGGAAGCCTGCCGGTGAGGGCGAACCGGGCTGGGACAGCCCATGCGGCATCGAGCGGCCGGGGCGTCCGGGCTGGCACATCGAATGTTCTGCCATGTCTGCAAAGCACCTGGGTACCGTTTTCGATATTCATGGCGGCGGCATCGATCTGACGTTCCCGCACCATGAGAACGAAATTGCTCAGTCGCGTTGTGCTCATGGCACGCCGGTGATGGCGAACGTTTGGATGCACAACGGCTTCCTTCAGGTGGAAGGTGAGAAGATGTCCAAGTCTCTTGGCAACTTCTACACGGTTCATGAGCTGCTGGAGAGCGAGAACTTTGGCGGGCGCAAATGGTCCGGTGAAGCGATCCGTTACACACTGCTGCAGACCCAGTACCGCCAGCCCATCGACTTTACCGAAAAAGGGCTTGTGGAAGCGGAAAAGCAGATCAAGCGTTGGACCGACCTGTTCATCAAGCTGGGTGTGGTGCAGAACAGCGATCCCAAGCCCGAGAACGAAGTGGTGATGGGCTTGACGGATGACCTGAACACGCCGCGCGCCTTTGCCGCCATGCACAAGCTGGCTCGCAATGCCCGGTCCGGCGACAAGGAAGCTGCTCAGCAGCTGGCAGACAGCCTTGCTTTCCTTGGTTTCGATCCAAAGTCTTGGGTGGAAGCTCAAACGAGGGAGGAGCAATCCACCCTGGAGAACATTGATCCTGCGCTTCAAGCGCGTGTTGAAGAGCAAATCGCTCTGCGTCTTGAGGCGCGCAAGAACAAGGATTTTGCCGAGTCAGATCGCATTCGTGATGAGCTGGCAGCCGAAGGCATTATTCTGAAGGATCAGAAAAACAAGGAAACAGGTGAGATCGAAACCACCTGGGAAGTGAAGTAAACACGCAACAAACGACAGCCAGCGCCAATCATGGGACGCAAGACCTTCGCAAAAGAAGGCAAGACCTGTGGCGCTGGCCTTCCAGAAATCCAGTCGGGAACAAGAACAGATGGCCAAAGAACGGCTCTACCTATTTGACACAACCTTGCGCGACGGGGCGCAAACTTCGGGCATCGACTTCTCCGTTGACGAGAAAATCGCCATCGCAGGCCTCCTGGAACGGCTTGGTGTCGACTACGTGGAGGGCGGGTATCCGGGAGCAAACCCGACCGACACTCAGTTCTTCGAGAAGAAACGCACGGAAAAGGCCAAGTTTACCGCCTTTGGCATGACCAAGCGGGCAGGACGCTCAGCCGCCAACGATCCGGGCGTCCAGATGCTGCTGCAAAGCCAGTCGGACGCGATCTGCTATGTGGCAAAAAGCTGGGACTATCACGTGAAGGTGGCACTCAACTCCACCAATGAGGAAAACCTTCAAGGCATTGGTGAAAGCGTGAAGGCCGCACTTGAGGCTGGCAAAGAAGCGCTCGTTGACTGTGAGCACTTCTTTGATGGCTTCAAGGCCAACCCGGCGTTCGCTCTGGCCTGTGCCAAGGCCGCCTATGATGCTGGTGCCCGATGGGTCGTTTTGTGCGACACAAATGGCGGCACGCTGCCTGAAGAAGTTGCCTCCATCGTCAAGGCCGTTCAGGAAGCCGTACCAGGTACACACCTGGGGATCCATGCCCACGATGATACGGGCCATGCGGTGGCCAACTCGCTGGCCGCTGTGCGCGCCGGGGTGCGCCAGATCCAGGGAACACTGAACGGGATTGGAGAGCGCTGCGGCAACGCCAACCTTGTCACGCTGATCCCGACCTTGATGATGAAGTCGCCGTTCATGGAGACGTTCGAGATCAGTGTCACAGAAGGCGCTCTGAGAGAATTGACTGGAATTTCAAGAGCTTTTGATGAAATCCTGAATCGATCTTCCAACATTCATGCGCCTTATGTGGGCCGGAGCGCCTTTGCGACCAAAGCCGGAATTCATGCATCTGCGCTTTTGAAGGAGCCGGAAACTTATGAGCACGTGCCGCCGGAAATGATCGGCAACCAGCGCCGCGTGTTGGTCTCCGATCAGGCGGGCAAGTCCAACCTGTTGGGCGAGTTGAAGCGTCTTGGGGTGGAAGCGGACAAGAACGATCCGCGCCTCGATACGCTGTTGGCCGAGGTGAAAGAGCTGGAAGCCCGCGGTTACTCCTATGAGGCTGCCGATGCATCCTTCGAGTTGCTGGCACGTCGCCGGTTGTATTCTGTGCCGGACTTCTTCAACGTGATTTCATTCCGCACTGGCGTTGAGCGGCGCTACAACGCGCTGGGCGAGCAGGTGACAGTGTCAGAAGCTGTCGTGAAGGTAGATGTGGACGGCGAAACGTTCATGTCCGTTGCCGAAGGTAACGGCCCTGTAAACGCGCTTGATCTTGCCTTGCGCAAGGACTTGGGACGCTATCAGGCCATGATAACCAATCTGGAACTGATCGACTACAAAGTGCGTATCCTCGATGGTGGTACGGGCGCTGTTACACGGGTCTTGATCGAAAGCATGAACAAGGAGACCGGACACCGCTGGTTTACAGTGGGAGTGTCCAGCAATATTGTCGACGCCTCGTTTCAAGCGCTCGTCGATTCCGTGCGCTATATCATCTTCAAAACTGAACAAGCGAAAGCCTGAAGCGCTTTTTGAAGCGCTCTTGGTCTGTCGTGGAGACCGGTCATGGCGCAATCTCAACTAAGCATCACGACAGATGAGGCCCAAGCCTTCAAGCTGGGGCTCCTGTCTGCTTTTGGGGCCTATTTGTTGTGGGGCGTGGTGCCCGGTTACTACAAGCTGACAGCGGAAGTGCCGGCGGCCATCGTCATTTGCTATCGCATTCTTGGTTCGGTGTTGTTTGTCGGCGGCTATCTGGCGCTTGTGGGCAAACTGCACCAGCTGCGGGAAATCGTTGCCAGTAAACGCACCTTCTTCATGGTGTGTCTGGCGACCCTGCTGGTGACCACAAACTGGCTTGTGTTCATCTATTCGGTTGAAGCTGACCGCATTCTGGACGCCAGTCTTGGTTATTTCATCAACCCATTGGTGAGCGTGGCGCTGGGCGTTGTGTTTTTGAAAGAGAGGCTTTCAAAAGGGCAGGTACTGGCACTGGCCATCTCGCTTCTGGCTGTGCTCTATCAGACGTTCCTGCTCGGAATATTTCCGTGGATCTCGCTTTATCTGGCGATCTCCTTCGCGCTCTATGGTCTGGTGCGCAAGAGAACGCCGGTGGGGGCGCTGTCCGGGCAGTTGGGCGAGGTGCTGATTGCAACGCCGGTGGCGTTGTTTGGCTTGGCGTATTTTGGAAGCATCGGCATGAACGTGGTGCCCCATGACGACCCATGGTTGCTTGTTGCGTTGATCGGAACCGGCCTTGTGACCGCCGTGCCACTGACCCTGTTTGCCTATGGCGCGCGCAGATTGCCACTCACTTACATCGGCTTCATGCAGTACGTTGCGCCTTCGCTTCAGTTCATTCTGGCTGTCTGGGTGTGGAACGAGACGTTGAGCTGGGAGCGCTTCCTGAGTTTTGCGGTCATTTGGTGTGCGCTGGCGATCTTCACCATCGACAGCGTCTATGGCTATCGCAAACGGCGGGCAGCCCGGTAGGGCGCGCTGAAGCCACAAAAAGAAACAGCCGGAGCGTGTCCGGCTGTTCGCTTGGTTTTTTAGACCCGACTATTAGTAGTCCGCGATGGTACCAACCGCCTTGTCCTTGTGCAGGACCGGCTTTTGAATGGAGGCACGCAGCAGCGGAATGGCGTTTTCCATGTCATCGGTGACTTCGTAACGCACTTCCATTTCTTCGCGGATGAACTTCTCCTGCTGCATGTGCTGCAACAGGGTCTTCAGCGGTTCCCAGAAACCGTCGATGTTTGCTAGAAGGACCGGCTTCTGGTGCTGCCCAAGCTGCGCCCAGGTCAGCATCTCCACCAGCTCTTCCAAGGTGCCAATGCCCCCCGGTAAGGCGATGAACGCATCGGCCTTTTCAAACATGATCCGTTTGCGCTCATGCATGTCCTGTGTGACGATCAGATCATGGGCTTCCGTTAGCATCACCTCACGGTTCTTGAGGAACTCAGGGATAACTCCGGTAACACTGCCACCATGTTCAAGCACGCTTCGTGCAACGATGCCCATAAGACCAATGGAACCGCCACCATAGACGAGACGAATGTTGTTCTCAGCAAGAAGGCGGCCAAGGGCTTCTGCAGCTTTTGCATAGGCAGGATTGGTTCCTTCGCCGGAGCCGCAGTACACACAGATGGTATTTAGTTCACTCATATTGCTTCAGGTGCCTGTATTTTTATGGGAGTCGCTTGGGGTTCATGAGGATCATCCGCCAAATCTAGCATTTTGGCCGTGATGTTAAATATAAATATCGCGCACAATGATGCGAAAACGCGCGATATTGTTTAAGATATTGAGAGATAGCGGAAAAGATGCCAAAACAGGCGCAAACCACCGCGCCGTTGGTGCGAAAGGTCGCGACAGTAGGAGCGAACGGATAAAATGGCAAATAAAGGGATGAACTGGCTATTGGGGACGGCTGCACTCGTGGCCGTGGCGGCCATAGGTGTTGGCGTATATGTGCTGAACACTGGCTCATCCTCTCAACAGACCGCATCAGGCGATGGTACTCTGGTAACGCCGGTTCGCGGCAGCGGCCAGCAGTCTGGCGGCGTTGGAACGGATGAGGAAAAAGCTGCAGGCAACGCAGATGAAACGCAAGTTGCCGCGCTGGATCCGCAAGAAACCCCAAGCGAACCGGAAGCGCCGGTTCAGGCCGCACCGGTTGAGATTGACAACACGCCAACATTTGACGTGATGCGCGTTGAGCCCACGGGCGACGCCGTTGTAGCGGGACGCACGGAAGCCGGTGCCGTTGTCGTTGTGGTGGCTGATGGCAAGATTGTGGGCCGGGGCGTTGCCAATGCAAACGGCGAGTTTGCCATTGTGCTGGACAAGCCGCTTCCGCCAGGCAACCACGATGTGAGCCTTGAAGCGACCAATGAGACAACCCAGGAAAAGTCAGTCTCAAAGCAGCGCATTGCCGTTTCCATTCCAAAAGAGCAGGGCGGCGAAGTGCTGGTAGTACTGAACGATCCGGATGGACCGTCCACCGTGCTGCAACTGCCTGAAGTAGACACTCAGACCGCTGCAGCTGCGCCGCAAACGCAAACCACAGGAGATGGGCTTGAGGCCGATGCTCAGCCCGCTTCAGAGGCGGACCAGCAAGTGGCCTCTGCCGCGCCCACAGGCGGTGCTGCGGTATCAGACGGCAACCTGCGCGTTGAAGCGGTGGAGTCTCAGGACGGAAAAGTTTATGTGGCCGGTGAAGGCGCTCCGGGATCGAAGGTCCGCGTCTATGTGGGTGAAGATCTGATTGGCGAAGTGACCACGGACAAGAACGGCCGCTGGCTGGTGGAAGGTGCCCGTGACGTTGCCACCGGAAATGTTGAGGTACGCGCCGATCAGGTAAAGGGCAGTGAGGGCGAGGTGGTCGCCCGTGCCGAGGTGACCTTTGCCAAGACCGATGACAAGGTGATCTTGCAGCCGCTGCTGGCCGTTGCCTCTGGCACCGCTTCCGGCGCTGCAGGGGCAACCATTGAAGCGGGCGTGGGCGAACTGCCGAATGTGATCATTCGCAAGGGAGACAACCTCTGGACCATTTCCCGCCGCGTCTACGGCGATGGCTTTAGATACACCACGATCTATCAGGCAAACGATCGCCAAATTCGCAACCCCGACCTTATTTATCCGGGTCAGGTGTTTGTGCTGCCAGAGAGTGATTTGAACTGGCAGGAAGAAACCAACTAATCTGCGCCATGAAGCAGGAAGACAAGGCGCTGTCCGCGAACAACGGGCAGCGCTTTTTCGTAGGATGCTTGAGTGTGGCTTGGAATCTCTTTATTTGAACTGCTGTAAACCAATGGGTTTTCGAAAAAATTCTTGAATTTGGGGCCAATCCGGGCCTGTTAATTTCGCCCAGACACACTAATTCAGGACGACTGGCCTTGTTTTGGAAAGAGCGCCTGGAGCTGTACCCATGAGGATCGAAGCCTTGAGAAAAGGCCCTGAACCAATCGATCTTCTTGATTGCAGCGCTTACGCTTTCCGTGGCCGACGGAAACCCTGATCAGATCAGATGCGGTTGAAACGCCATTGCCCTCCTTGGTTCGTCCCCGCTGATCCTAGCAATGAAAAGGCACAGGCATGACAGCCTCACCTCAGAACAAGTCCGCGCCTTCAAAGCGGAGCATGAATCCCAAACTGGATGCCGATGACAGCGGTCTGTTCAATACGCTGAAAGCCCTTTGGCCCTACATGTGGCCCTCCGACAGACCGGACTTGAAAAAGCAGGTAGTCATCGCGATGGTGGCCCTGATCATTGCAAAGATCGTCACGGTGTTCTCGCCCTACTTCTTTGGGTGGGCAACAGATTCCTTGAATAATCAGAGTGACTTGCCCTCTTGGTTGCCAGAGGTGCTGATTGCACCTGTGATGCTCGTTCTGGCCTATCAGGCTGCCAGAATTCTGGCCGTGGCGTTCAACCAGTACCGCGATGCCATCTTTTCCGGGGTGGGGCTTCATGCGGTTCGCGAACTTGCAAACCTGACCTTCCAGCACCTCCACGCCCTGTCTTTGCGCTACCATTTGGGACGCCGCACCGGCGGGCTGACACGGGTGATCGACCGCGGTGTCAAGGGCATCGAGGGCATCGTGCGCTTTACGATCCTCAACGGCGTGCCGACGGTAATCGAATTCGCCTTCATGGCGTTGGTGATCTGGTTCCAGTTCGGTTTCCTCTATGTGGTCGTGGTTGCGGCAACGGTGGTGGCCTATGTGCTTTACACCGTGAAAGCCTCCAACAAGCGCATTCAAATTCGCCGCGACATGAATGAAGCGGACACGGATGCCAACACCAAAGCCGTGGACAGCTTGCTGAACTTTGAAACGGTCAAGTACTTCGGAAACGAAGGCATGGAACGGACGCGGTTCGATAATGCCATGGCAGGCTATGAAAAAGCGGCCATCAAGACGTGGACGTCGCTGGCTTGGCTGAACTTTGGTCAGGCTCTGATCCTGGGCATCGGCATGGCGGTTTGTATGGCAATGTCGGCGCGGGCCATTCAGGCGGGCGAGCAGACCATTGGCGACTTCGTCATGATCAACGCATTGCTGATGCAGCTGGCCATGCCCCTGAACTTCATCGGCTTCATCTACCGCGAAATCCGGCAGGGCATTGCCGACCTTGAAGCCATGTTCGATGTGTTGGGTGTGGAGCCCGAGATTCAGGACAAGGAAAACGCCAAGCCGGTTGAGATCAAGCAGGGTGTCATTCGGTTTGACGATGTTCACTTCCACTATGATGAAGCCCGAAAGGTGCTCCATGGTGTGAGCTTTGAAGTGCCTGCTGGCAAGACCATTGCCATTGTCGGTCCGTCCGGTGCAGGCAAAAGCACCATCTCGCGCCTGCTGTTCCGTTTCTATGATGTGACCGGCGGGGCCATCACCATTGATGGGGTGGAGGTGCGCGACGTGACCCAAAGCTCATTGCGCCACAAGATTGGCATGGTTCCTCAAGACACGGTGCTGTTTAACGACACCATTGCCTACAACATTCGCTATGGCCGCCCTGACGCGACAGATGACGAGGTGCGGGAAGCAGCGCGTCTGGCGCAGATTGACGGGTTTATTGAAAGCCTGCCAGAGGGTTACAACAGTCAGGTAGGTGAGCGCGGCCTGAAACTTTCTGGCGGCGAGAAACAGCGCGTTGCCATTGCCCGCACCATTTTGAAGGCACCGCCCATTCTGGTGCTGGATGAGGCAACCTCTGCCCTAGATACGCATACGGAACAGGAGATCCAGTCAGCTCTCGATCTGGTGTCAAAAAACCGGACAACGCTGGTGATCGCTCACCGTTTGTCGACGGTGGTGAATGCCGATCTCATCCTTGTCCTGAAGGCAGGCGTTGCCGTTGAGCAAGGCACCCATGCAGAACTGCTGGCACAAGATGGCCTCTATGCCTCCATGTGGGCGCGCCAGCGCGAAGTGGATGAAGCCGAAGCCAGACTGGAAGCCATGCGCAAGCAAGACGAGGGTTTCATTCTCAAGGGAAAAACAGCCGAAGAAAGCGCAATTGAATCACTTCCAGTTGAAGGGTAAGACAAGACACTCTATGACGCCTTGTGCCAGTGGCTGTTTCTCGGGGTGGGGACAGCTGCAACTGGCCAAGACGCACTGACAGCTAAAGGGTGTGCTATGTCTCTTGCGGACACGATTTCCAAGACCTTTGTCCCGATCCACCGGGAAGGGTATCCATTTATCGCCATTGCTGGGGTGGCGACGCTGATCCTGGGTTGGTTCTGGTCACCGTTGTTCTGGATTGGTTTGATCCTGACAGCGTGGGTTTGCTACTTCTTCCGTGATCCGCCACGCGTGACGCCTGTTCGCGACGGTTTGATCGTATCGCCTGCGGACGGTACGGTGTGCTTGATCGGTCCTGCCGTGCCACCGCGTGAGTTGGACATGGGCGAAGAGCCTCTGATGCGCGTATGCATCTTCATGAACGTGTTTAACTGTCACGTGAACCGTGCGCCAATGGCTGGCCGGATTACCCGCGTGGCGTACAAGGCGGGCAAGTTCCTGAATGCGGAACTGGACAAGGCCAGCGAACACAACGAGCGCAACGGCATCGTCATCGAAAACGAAAACGCCCGCATCGGCGTTGTGCAAATTGCCGGACTGGTGGCGCGCCGAATTGTGTGTTTCGTGAAAGAAGGTGAGACAATTTCAGCAGGTGACCGTTTTGGCCTCATTCGCTTTGGGTCTCGCCTTGACGTTTACATGCCATATGGTACGCAGCCGTCAGTCGCTTTGGGCCAGACGATGATTGCCGGTGAAAGCATCATTGCCGACCTGAAAAGCACAGAAAAGAACGATGTCGTAACGCGATACTCGTAAGAGGTAGACAAGGGTGACGGCTCCATTTCCTCCATATGACCCGGGCGGGTCAGTTGAGAACAAAAAGAAAAGAACTCGGCGCTTTCAGAAGGTTCCCGTGCGCATGATCTTGCCAAACGTGGTGACACTGCTGGCGCTATGTGCGGGCCTGACAGCCATTCGGATGGCTTTTGAAGCGCGCTGGGAATTTGCGATGGGAGCCATCATCCTCGCTGCTGTCCTCGATGGCCTTGATGGCCGCGTTGCGCGCATGGTGAAGGGCACGTCCCGGTTCGGGGCGGAGCTGGATTCACTGTCGGACTTTGTGAACTTCGGCGTGGCACCTGCCATCATCCTTTATGCCTGGATGCTGGATGAGGCCAGATCGCTTGGCTGGATCGCGGCCATGATCTACGCCATATGCTGCGCGCTGCGTTTGGCACGCTTCAATGTGGCGCTGGATGAGGAAAAGCCCAAATGGGCCGGAAAGTTCTTCACCGGCGTGCCGTCACCTGCCGGAGCCATCATCGTGCTTTTGCCGCTCTATATCGAGCGCCTTGGCATGCCGCACTATGAGGAACTGGCAACGCCGGTCGGTCTCTATGCGCTGCTCATCGGCTTTTTGATGGTGAGCCAGCTGCCATCGTTTTCCGGCAAGCAGTTTGGCACCCGTGTACGGCGCGAATGGGTGTTACCGCTGTTCGTGGTGTTCGTTGCGCTTGTCGCGCTGCTGTTGAGCTTCCCGTTCGAAACAATGACGGTGGTCACCCTGGGCTATCTGGCATCCATTCCATTTGCCTTCCGGTCCTTCCGAAAGCACATGCGAGAAGATGCAGAGGCCGCCGCAGCCGCTCTTCAGGACACCGAAGACAAGGCCTGAGGGTCACATCTTCAAAGGCGTCTAGCTTGAGCTAGAGAGTTTTGTCTTGTTCGCAAGACCCAATAAAAATGCCGGGGCAGTGCCCCGGCATTTTTGTTTGATAGACGCGCTGACGCCGTTCGCAGATTATTCCGCTGCGATCTGAACGTCATCAACCTTGGTCTTGCCACTCATTGCCAGACCTGCTGTTGTAGCCTCCATGCCGTCTGTCGCATCCGGTGCGCTGCTGCTCCGTTTGCTGGTAAGACTGGAGATGAAATTCCACCACACGTTTGGCAGAGCCAGCATGACCGGGATCATGATGAGGGTGAGCAGGGTGGAGAACCCCAGACCTGCAATGATCGCCGTTGAAAGCTGCACCCACCACACCGCTGTTGTGCCGCCATAAGTGGTCACCTGACTGAAGAAGTCGAAGTTCAACTGCGTCGCCATCGGGATCAGACCGGCGATGGTGGTGATCGTTGTCAGCAACACGGGGCGCAAGCGCTGGGCAGAGGTCTGCAGGATCGCATCCATCGGCTCAACGCCATCCGAGCGCAGGCGGTTATAGGTATCGATGAGAACAATGGCGTTGTTCACCACGATACCGGCCAGCGCCACGACGCCCGTACCCGTCATGATGATCGAGAACTTTTGCCCGGTTACCAGCATGCCAAGCAGCACGCCAAAGACGGACAAAACCACCGTGGAGAGCGTGAGAACACTCTGGTAGAAGCTGTTGTACTGAGTGACCAGAATGATGAACATCAGGAACAGCGAGCCGATCATGGCTTGCATGAGGAAGGCACCGGATTCTTTCTGCTCCTCATCTGCACCACGGAACTTCAGGAAGACCCCCTCTGGGAAGGATTGGCTGTCGAGCCAGGCCTGAAGCTCCTTCACCTTGTCATCCACGAGGAAGCCAGCAGCCTGATCAACCGAGGCCTTCACGTCCATCGCATAAAGGCCATCACGTCGGGTGATGGTGGACACTTTCTGCTGCGGTGTACGGTCCACGAAGTTGGCCAGAGGTACAATGCCCAAGTCGGTTTGTAAGCGGAGGGCGTCAAACCGGTCCAACGTCCGCTCTTCTTCAGGAAGGCGCACACGGATATCAACTTCATCCTCCGCGTCAGACGGGCGGTACTTGCCGATGAGAACGCCGTTCGTCACAAGCTGTACCATGGCCCCAACCGCCGAGATGTCAGCGCGGTAGCGGGCGGCTTGTTCGCGGTCGATATCAAGCGACCATTCAATGCCGGGCAGGGGACGACCATCCTCTTGATCGAGCAGGCCTTCCATCTGGTCTACGTGGTTGCGAATGCGCCCAACTGCGGCAACGACTGCGTCATAGTCGTTGGACGTGACCTGCAGCCGAATATCCTTGCCTGTTGGTGGGCCACCCTCTTGAGCGCGGGTTTCAACCCGGATGCCTGCCAGCGAGGAGGTCTGTTTGCGAATGTCCTCAAAGATCTCAACGCTTGTGCGGCGACAACAGAAGTCGGTGAACTCCAAGTCCAGACGGCCAATCAGGTCGACAGGGATGTCGCTGCCGCCCACGCTGCCACTGCCACCGCTCGGAAACGCGGTTGCCACCGCATTCTCAATGCCCGGAATGGCAAGGACGATGTCGTTTACATCTCGAACCAGATCAAGCGACTCCATGGCCGACATGTTGCCTCGGCCCGAGACAAACACAGTGGCGCGTTCTGCTTCTTCATCAACAAAGAACTGAACGCCTGTGCTGTTGGCCATGAAGCTGAACAGAATCCCGGCGCACAGCCCGACCATGGCAATGATGGTGAGCGTGGAGCCAACCACGTTCCCCGCCAGAAGCTTAAGGGTGCGCACATAGATGCCCGTGAAGCCCTTGACCTGCTTCGGGTCGAAACTGCCTTCACCTGAGAAAGCGCGCGCTGCCTCCAACTCTTCAATGCGGCGTTTTTCAGTCCGGCTGCGGGAGATGTCCGCAAGCCTTCGCATGACGCGGAAGACGGGCAGGGCCAAAACAAGAGCAGCACCAATGCCCGCGACAAGCGCGAGGGAACCAAGCGTTGCTGTCAGTACCGGCAAAGTGGAAACCACCAGGCCAACGGCCGCCAACACCATGGGGGTCATGACCCATTCCGCATGACGACCAAGGAAAGCCGAGACACCTGCGATCACACCCCCCGTCACCGGCAGGAACACCATTGCGGTCAGCAGGGACGCAGACAGAACGATGATCACCATGATCGGCAAGTAGCTCATGAACTCACCGGAAACCCCCGGCCACAGCAGCATGGGCAAGAAGGCGGCCAACGTGGTGGCGGTGGACGAAACAATGGGCCAGAACATCAGCTTGGAGGCGCGAATGTAGGCCTGCTTTGGCGGCATGCCTTCGGCGGTCTTTCGATCCGCATACTCCACCATCACGATGGCACCATCCACCAGCATCCCAACGGTGAGCACAAGGCCGAACATGACCATGGTGTTCACTGTCATGCCGAGCGAAGACAGGATCAAGAAGCCGGTCATGAAGGACGTTGGAATGGACAGGCCAACTAGCAGAGCGGATTTCAGACCCAGCGCGGCCACCACAATCACCATGACCAGCATGACAGCGGTCATGATGGAGGACTGCAACGAGCCGAGGATCTGATAGATGTTGTCGGATTCGTCCAACATCAGGTTGACCTTGACAGACTCCGGCAGGTCCTTGGTCGCGGCCTGAACCGCCGCGGTTACGGCTGCGTTGTTTTCGATGATGTTCTCACCGATCCGTTTGACCACCTCCAGGGTGATTGCGCGCTCACCGTTTACCAGCGTGAACTCCGAAGCGTCCTTGAAGGTGCGCTTGATGGTGGCAATGTCGCCAAGTGTGACGACGCTTTCACCAGATTGCTTGAGCGGGAGGGAGAATACATCTTCCGATGTTTCCACCAGCCCGGGCACCTTGATGTTGAACCGGCCTGAACCCCCATCAATGAACCCTGCGGGAATGAGCTGGTTGTTCTGGGTCAAGGCGCGGATCAACTCGGACTGAGAAACCTCATAGGCTTCCATCTTGAGTGTATCGATGACCACTTCGAGGAGTTCCTCGCGGTGGCCTTTCATGTTGGCTTCCTTGACCGTCGGAATGGCTTCGATCACATCCTGAAGGCGGCGCGCCGTGCGAAACAGGGCGCGCTCGGGCACATCTCCGGAAAGGGTCACGTAGAGGACTGGCTGGAGCGCCATGTTCTGCGGGAAGATCGTCGGTTCATCCGCGTCTTCTGGGATGTTGGCCTTGGCCTGATCCACCTTGTCGCGAATGTCCGCCAGCGCCTTGTCCTTGTCAAAGCTGATGTCGAACTCAAGAAGCACACCCACATGGCCCTCACTGGCAATGGTGGTGATCTCTTTCAAGCCCTCAAGGCCGCGCAGTTCCGTCTCCATGGGCTTCACGATGAGCCGGTTCGCATCCTCTGGAGAAATGCCCTGCTGACCGATGGATACATAGAAGAACGGCACGTCGATATCAGGCGCGGCCTCTTTGGGCACGTTGATATAAGACATGATGCCAGCCACAACCATGACCACCATGAGGGTGAGCACGGTTCGAGGCCGGTTCAAGATGGCTTCAAGCATGGAAGTCATCAGTTTACCTCCAAGCTTTCAAATACAGGGTCTACCTGTTTGCCTGCGCTCACGTAATCCTGCCCCACAACGATGATGGTCGCCGTGTCGGGAAGGCCGGTGAGCCACACGCCGTCGCGATCACCGCCGATGACTTCCACAGGGTAGAACACGACGCGGTTGTTCTCATCCACGCCCCGCAGGCCAACAATGCCGCTGTCGTTCAATGTCAGATAGGCCGGGCTCATGAAATGCGCCTTCTGCGCCGCCAGCTTGAGGCGGGTGAGGGCGGTGACGCCATCCAGAACCTTGGCATCCTCATTGGGGATCAGAACTTCAACACGGAATGTCCGGGTGTCAGGGTCGGCGGAAGGCGCAATGTAGCGAACGGTGCCTCTGACACTCTGCCCCGTAACCAGTTTCACCTCAGCGGGCTGACCGATGTAGACCTTGCCAATGTTGGTTTCGGAGATGGTGCCGATTGCAAGCATCGGATTGGGGTCGACAACCGTCGCGCAGGTCTGTCCCGCAGACAGGATCGTTCCCATTTCAACCATGGGGCTTTCGACCACGCCTTCAACCGGAGAACGGATCTCGGTTCGCTCCAGTTCGATCTCGGCCTCGCGCAATTCGGCCTGAGCCGCATCACGGGCAGCCTTCAGAGCTGCGACGCGATTGTTGGCGGCAAAGCCCTTGCCTGAAAGCTGATCGGCGGCTTCAAAATCCAGCTGCGCTTGAGCCAGCAACGCGTTCGCCTGCAGAACGCGGGCCTCGCGTGCTCCACGGTCCAGAACGCACAAAAGATCACCCGGTTTGACCTGCTGACCTTCTTTCACCGGACGCTTTGCGACACGCGCCGTGGTTTCAGCCCGAACCTCAACCTTGGCGTCTGCCTCGGTGCGTCCGCGCAGCTCAAGATAGGCCTCACGCATCTGGCTGTGAAACTTGGCAACACGAACGGAAAACGTTTCCTCGTTTTCGGCAGAAATACGGGTTGCAGGAGGTGGGACAGATTGATCGTTCTCGCCTTGCCCGCCGATAACCACGGAGCCCGAACTCATCCAGAGGGCGATCCCTCCAGCGATCCCTGCGGCCAAAATATATGAAAAACGGATAGCCATGACTTTGTCTTTTCGAGTTACTCGGCAGCCTGCGCGGGCGTTTGGGAGGACGCTTGAGGCAGGGCTTCCAATTCGGAGCGATTGTCTTCGATGTACTTCAGGCCGGCAGTGAGCGTTGCAATGCCCATACGCAACGTCCAGCAGCCAGCAGGATGGGTGCAGACTTCCAGTTCGGCCTCTAGGGCGGAAATTCTATTTTGGAGTTCTTCGATGCGCATATCTATGCGCCCGGAAAGGAACTCGGGAGAAAGGTGCGCCGCGTGCAGAGCGGTAAACAAGAATGGGGAGCGATACGTGTCGTCATAGGGAGGTTGCTGCAGCTCCTCACAGAACGCAAGCCGCCCCTTGTCAGTGATGGTGTAGACTTTTCGTGAAGGCTTGCCGGGAGCAGTTTCTTCCCGAGAAGTGACAAGACCCTCGGCTTCAAGCTTGTTCAAGCACGGATAAATCGAACCATAACTGGCATCAGTGAAGTAGCGATGCAGGCCGTCCTTGGAGCGTTTGCGAAGATCGTAACCTGTCGTTTCACCCTTCATCAGGATAGAGAGGCAGAATTTCCGTGTACTCATAAAGAAACGATCCTGTTGATGATCATGCTGGGTGGTTAGCCGCGATTAAACTCAAAACGAGTATATGTATCGGTTCGATATATCGCTTGTATACGTATCGAACCGATATAAGTCAAACGTTGAGTGACGCAACCGTCATTTACCCTACGCGCGGGCTACAGGGATCGGATCATGGAGCGGATTGCTGATCTTTTAGTCAGCTTTGGGATGGATAACGCTGATACGCTCCTGGAGCGTTGATTCAGGAAACCATTGGCGCAGCAGGCTTAACGCCTGCGAACTGGTGTCGGGTCTGTGCGCGGCAATAAGCCGTTTCATGGCTGCAAGTCGCTCCTCAAGCTGACATTCATATGCCATGAGTTCTGAGTAGCGCCCGGACCGGTGCGATGAGGAGGGGCGAAGAGACGTTGTGCGAGACCGCGACACGGCAGGAAGATCAGCGAGAGAGGCTTCAGGCGAGGGCTCCGGGAAATCCTTGGCGAGTGTCATCAGGTAGGTCCTCTTGATATAACGCACGTGACGTAACGTAATATGAGAGGCTAAATGTAAATTGTGTCTGAGCGTTGACACTAAATTTGGAACGAGTTGGATTACAGGCTTGATGCCGCTTTGGGGATGTGCTGGCATTGCAACTAAAAAGCAAGCAATCCCATTGGTTTAAGTAGCGTTTTGCAGGCGAGGCACCATAGATATGAATTACCCTAGAGATTTAGTGGGTTATGGAAGGCAGACACCGGACCCCAAGTGGCCGAAGGGGGCCAAGGTCGCCCTCCAGTTCGTGATCAACTACGAAGAGGGCGGGGAAAACAACATCCTCCATGGCGATCCGGCCTCAGAGGCGTTCCTCTCAGAGATTATTGGCGCCGAACCCCTGGTGAACCAACGCCATCCGAACATGGAAACCATTTATGAGTATGGGGCCCGGGCAGGCTTCTGGCGGCTGTGGCGCGCATTCACCTCCCGCAACATGCCGGTAACGGTTTTCGGTGTGGCGACAGCCTTGCAGCGCAATCCGGAAGCCGTGGCTGCCATGAAGGAAGCCGACTGGGAAATCGCTTCTCACGGCCTCAAGTGGATAGAATACCGAGACTTTTCCAAGCAGGAAGAACGCTTCCACATGGAGGAAGCCATTCGCATTCATACAGAGGTGACAGGGGAGCGGCCCCTTGGCTGGTACACCGGCCGATGTTCCGAGCGCACGCGGGATATCGTCATGGAGACCGGCGGTTTTTTGTATGATGCAGACAGCTATGCCGACGACTTGCCCTACTGGACCGAAGGCGAAAACGGTCCGCACTTGATTGTGCCTTATACGCTAGACAACAATGATATGCGCTTTGCAACCTCGCAAGGTTTCAACTCGGGAGATCAGTTCTTCGCGTACTTGAGGGACAGCTTTGACACGCTCTACGAGGAAGGGCAGCAGGGCGCGCCCAAGATGCTCTCAGTTGGTTTGCATTGCCGTCTCGTGGGACGCCCCGGACGTATGGCAGCGCTGAACCGCTTCTTGGATTATGTTGCAGCGAAAAGCGATGTGTGGGTGGCCCGGCGCGTTGACATTGCGCGCCATTGGCATGAGCACCACAAGCCGGGCTGAGCGGCCAGATTTCGCTTCTCCCCCTTAAAAGTTGAAGAGCAAGCCGCTACACAATTTCGTGAGCGGTTTGTTTGTTTAAAACACACAAATCCACCAGAGGCCCCTGTGGTATCAGGTTCTGTTTGCCTTATTTCGACATAATCAAATGGTCTAAGCGCCTCTGTGAGTATTGGGGTCCCGCGCTGTTACACCTGGTTTAATGTCCATTAAGCATAAGTGGGGCAAATTTGATGATAAATTTTTGGGCTTCCTGCAGAAGTTCGTTAGGGTAGGCGTGCAAGATCTGCCCTAAGCCCATGTTAGATTAAAAGGAAAAAGTGCGGTGAAGGCACAAGAACTAATAGGAATGAAAAACGAGTTGGCCTCATCGAAGCTGACCCGCCGCAGCTTCCTCGTTGGATCATCGGCCCTCTTGTTGGCAGGGTGCCAGACAACCTCCAGCCCGCGGCCGCGTGCAACTTTGGATTTGCGCGCTGATCCTTATTACGTCGCCATGTACGGCCCCATTCCGGATGAAAAATTCCCAATCCCCGCTGTCGATCTGAAACAGGTTTCGGATTCTCGTTTCTTGCGTCAGGTGGTGCCATACACTGGTCCTGAGCGTGCAGGCACGCTGGTGGTCGATCCGGGCGAACGGTTCCTTTATTTGGTGCGGGCTGACGGCACTGCCATGCGCTATGGCGTTGGCGTCGGTCGTGCAGGGTTCGAGTGGTCTGGTGATGCCAGAGTGCAGTACAAGCGCCAGTGGCCACGTTGGACACCGCCGTCGGACATGATTGCGCGCCAGCCAGAGCTGGAAAAATACCGGAATGGCATGGAGCCGGGGCTTGGCAATCCGCTGGGCGCAAGGGCCCTCTATCTGTTCGACAACGGTGTTGATACGCTTTACCGCATTCATGGCACCAACGAAGACTGGTCTATCGGACAGAATGTATCGAGCGGCTGTATTCGCTTGTTCAATCAGGACATAATCGACCTTTACAATCGTGTGCCAGATGGCAGCCCCGTTGTGGTGCGCCAGTCAGTGGCAGCCGTGTAAAAGCTGCAAACCCAAGTTTTTTCAAGCGGCTGTCTTCGGGCAGCCGTTTTTGTTTGTATCCAAACGCCGTGGTTCGACCTGCTATAAGTGTATCAAAGTGTATCAGGAGACGATGTTTCCGATAGTTGGTTACCTTTCGGGCGCGCACAACACTGGCGTGCTCCATCGAATTCGGAGATAAGACTACCACTAGGATTCCGGTGGCATTTGTGTTCTGGCCCCGGAACCATTCGGGTAATTCTACGAGAAGCTGGCAAGGCTTCCTTCCGCACTGAAAAAGAGATTGGAGTGTCTTCCCCATGAAGGCTCTGAAGTTCGCAGCTACTGCTGGCGTTACGGTTGCAGTCGTAACAGCTGGCTATTTTATGATCGGCGCCCCCATGCTGGAGAGCCAGAAGCTCTCGGGACTGAAAGACTTGGGTGTGGTGCAGGACGCAAATGCTGCCACAGCAAACGCACAGCCAGCAGGCGGTCCTCCGGGCATGGGGCCGGGCGGTCCGCGTAAGGTCGCTGTCCACGCCCGTAACGTGGTTTTGGCGCAAACCGACACCTTTGTCCGTGCCATCGGCACTGGCCGATCCATTCGCACCACCGATCTTTATCCTGAAACGAGTGGCCGCGTGACAACGATTGCTTTCAGCGCTGGTGACAAGGTGCAGGCGGGCGATACACTATTCACGCTGGACAGCATCAATGAACAACTGGCTTTGCGCCAGGCAGAGATTGAGCTTCAGGATGCCATCGATCAGGTGGACCGCTACCAGCGCCTGAACCAAAGCCAGAGCCAAACCATCTCCTCCGTACAGCTGCAAGATGCGCGCATCGCCAAGGAGAAAGCTGAGCTGCAACTTGAGAAGGCCCGCGTCGAACTCAATAAACGCCGGGTAGTTGCGCCGTTCGAAGGGACGCTTGGCATTGTGGACGTGGAAATTGGCGATCTGGTGGATGACAAGACACGCCTTAGCGGGCTTGATGACCGCGCGGAAATCCTGGTGGAGTTCGTCGTGCCGGAGCGTTTCGCTAATGAAGTGGCTATCGGCGGCCGCGTCGAGCTGACCACAGAGGCGGCTCCCGGTGTTGTTTTCAATGGCACGATCAGCACCATTGATAACCGTGTAAGCTCTGAAAGCCGAACCCTGAAACTGCGCGCTCTTGTAAGCAATCCGCGTGATTTGCTTAAGTCTGGACTGGCATTCTCCGTTCGTGTGCTTTTGGAGGGGCAAGAATGGCCCGCCGTCCCACCACTGGCCCTGCGATGGGACCAAGACGGCTCTTATGTGTGGGTTGCTCGGGAAAACAAGGCCCAGCGTCTGCCCGTTACCATTATCGAGCGCAACTCGGATCTGATTTTGGTTGAGGCCGACTTGAAGCCGGGTGAGGTGGTGATTACCGAAAGCTCCCGTGGTCTTCGAGAAGGGGCCAAGCTGACCATCACCGCGCAGCCGGGCTTCAGCTTGCAGATGCCAGAGGCCGTGAGCTCCGACGCCTCAAAGGACCAGCAAACCACGTTGCCAAACGGCGCTTCCGGGGTGGGGCAGCAGGCTGCTGCCTCCAGCGGTGTGCGTTAAGTCTGTCCAGTGTAGAAAGAGACCCATCCCATGCATAAGCAAAATGCGGTGGAGGACAAGAACCTCTACAGTGGCATCTACGCGCTGTGTGTGCGCCGTCCTGTTCTTGCGATCGTGCTGAACCTTCTGCTCGTGGTAGCAGGCGCCGCGGCGTTGCTCGGTGTTGAAATTCGCGAAATGCCGAACGTGGACCGTCCGGTGATCACCATCACCACAACCTATTCCGGCTCGCCGCCAGAGGTGGTGGATGCAGAAGTCACCAGTGTGATTGAAGAGGCGGTTGCACGCACCTCAGGTGTATCCTCAATCTCCTCTACCTCCAGCTATGGGCGTAGCCGCGTCACCGTTGAATTCTCCGACAGCGTTGATGTGGGCGAAGCGGCCAACGACATTCGTGACGCCGTTGGCGGTGTAACGCGCAACCTGCCAGATGACGCCGACACTCCCACCGTGGTGAAGGCCGACGCGAACGCCGAACCTGTCATGCGCGCCACGGTGACGTCATCCCAGATGCGGGTGGAAGACCTCAGCGCACTCGTTGAAGACGTGATCGTTGACCGCATTGCCTCCGTTTCAGGGGTGGCCAGTGTGGACACTTACGGCAGCCGGGAGCCGGTCTTCAAGATCGCGCTGGACATGACGGCGCTTTCCAGCCGGGGGCTGACGCCCAACGATGTGCGCGGTGTTCTTGAGGCTTTGGCCATGGACACCTCTGGCGGCGCGTTGGAGACCACCTACCAGGAGCTTTATGTCCGGGCACACAATGACATCGAGACCGCAGAAGACATCGCCGCCGTGAAAATCAACAGCACCACCCGCATCCGCGACGTGGCGCTGGTGACTTACGGACCTGATGATGCCGCGTCAGGGGCGTTCATCAATGGCGTGCGCGCCATTGCGCTGGGCATCATTCGCGCCGCAGATTCCAACACCATCGAGATTTCTCAGGATGTGCGGGCGGTGATTGCCGAGTTGGAAAAGCAACTGCCCGAGCATGTTGAAATCATCATCACGGCAGATGATGCGGTGTTCATTGAGAGCGCCATCTCGGAAGTTCTCATCAGCCTGCTCATGGCAACGGCAATCGTGATCGCAATCATCATGCTGTTTCTGGGCTCGTGGCGTGTCACCCTGATCCCGGCAGTTACTGTGCCAGTGGCACTTATGGGCGCTGTGGTCGGGATCTGGCTTGTCGGCTTTTCCATGAACATCTTGACCCTCTTGGCACTGTTGCTGGCCACCGGCATGGTGGTGGACGATGCCATTGTGGTGCTGGAGAACATTTCCAAGCGCGTTCAAAAGGGCGAGGGAACCCACGCCGCTGCCATTCTTGGCACGAAGGAAGTGTTCTTTGCGGTTGTCAGCACCACAGCAACGCTTGCTGCCGTGTTCATCCCAATCTCGTTTCTTTCGGGCAGTGTGGGCAAGCTGTTCTCCGAGTTCGGCTTTGTGCTTGCCATTTGTGTGCTGCTGTCATCGTTCGTCGCGCTTACCCTCGCGCCCATGATGGCTTCACGGATCTTGAAGCCGGTCGACGCGCAAAAGGCGGCGCGCCCTTCCATGCTATGGGTGCTCATCATGAAGATGGGCGGCGTGCTTGCGCGCATCTATGAAATGCTGCTCAACAAGGCTTTGAAGGTGCCGCTTCTTGTGGTGGCAATTTCAATTGGCTTCGGCGCGCTGGGCTGGAACTACTACCAGACCCTGCCGGAGCAGCTCACTCCGCTTGAAGATCGCTCGATCATCTTGATGATGGCCCGTACGCCGCAGGGCTCAAGCCTTGACTACACCCGCTCAAAACTGGCGGAGATCGAGGATATTGCTGGCCGTTATGTGGAGAGCGGTGAAGCGCAGAACCTCATGACAATTGCGGGTGTACGAAACAGCAAGAACATGGGCTTCCTCATTCTGCCACTGAAAACGTGGAGTGAAAGAGACAGAAGCCAGCAGGAGATCGTGGCGGAGATGAACCGCGCCATGATGAGCCTGAAGGGTATTGATGTGTTCCTCATTCAGCCGAACACATTGGGCATCCGCGGGGCGGGGGAAGGTCTGCGTTTTGCGGTGACGGGCACCAACTACGACGTGCTGGCAGAAGGGGCACAGGCGCTTTCCCAGGCCATGCAGGATGAACTCGGTGACAAGATCGGCCGCACGAACATTTCTTATGACACGACCCAGCCGCAGCTGCTGTTCAGCGTGGATCGGGACAGGGCGGAAGATCTGGGCCTGTCTCCAGAGCTGGTGATCTCCACCCTGCGCATGTTGCTGGATGGCTCGGAAGTGGCAGAGCTGTTCGTGGAAGATGATGGTATCCCCATGATCATGGAGTCCGGAGCGACACCGCTGCGCTCCACGCGCGATCTGGAAAACCTGTTCGTGAAGGCCGCAGATGGCACAATGTTGCCCCTGTCATCCATCGTGAGCGTCAAGGAGGAGGCTGTCGCCCCGTCGCTGACCCGTGAGCGGCAACAGCGCGCCGTACCGATCTCCATGAGCCTTAATGAGGGCTATGATCTGTCCCAGTCCATTGAGGACATGCGCCGTATTGCAGCTGAGGTGCTTCCTCCAGAGGTGACAATCACGCTGCTCAGCGAGGCTGCGGTGTTGGAACAGACATCATCCAACATGTTGCTGACCTTCGGCTTTGCGATCCTGATCGTGTTTCTGGTGCTTTCAGCGCAGTTCGAAAGCTTCCTCAGTGCCACTGTCATTCTGGCAACAGTGCCCTTCGGTCTGGCCGCTGCAGTGTTTGCCATCGCGTGGACCGGCGGCTCGCTTAATGTCTACAGCCAGATCGGCATGGTGCTTCTGGTAGGGATCATGGCCAAGAACGGCATTCTGGTGGTGGAGTTTGCAAATCAGCTGCGGGAACAAGGCAACTCAGTGCGAGACGCCATCCATAAGGCATGCCTTCAGCGCCTGCGCCCGGTGATGATGACGGTCATTTCCACAGTGCTCGGTGGAGTACCACTTGTCCTCGCTTTTGGCGCTGGTGCCGAAGCGCGTATGGAGCTGGGCTGGGTGATTGTCGGCGGCCTGGGCTTTGCAACGGTTGCAACGCTGTTTGTAACGCCGGCAGCGTATCTGCTGCTTGCCCGCTTCAGCACACCGCGCCAGCATCATCTGGCACGCGTTCATGAGGAGATGCGCGCAGCATTGCAAGATAGCGCTGCGCACAAAAACCCAGACTGATCGCAAGTGAAAAGGCCGCTGAGGGGCAGGGGAGCCCCTCAGCGATAGCCGGTATAGCGGTGGATCACTTCCACATCGTCTTTGATGTAGCGGCGCGCAAGATAATAGATTTGCAGGAAAAGTTCGCTTAGCCGGGCATTGGCATGGATCTGCTCATCCTCTGACAGAGCATGCATGCGCGTGCGGGTTAGATAAACATCTCTCAGCGATGGACTGGAATGAAACAGTTCAAGCAGCTTTTCCGCATTCACATATGTGTTGCCGATCATGTCCACCTCACGCGTGGCACTAAGTTGATCGCGCCAGAATGCCTCTCCGTGCTCTTCCAATAGGTTCTCGCAGGTGACTATATGCTCATGAAGGCTCGATGTTGTTAACATTTTATTCTCTTTCGGGCCTGTGATTACTATGCGAAAACAAGCTAGGTTGAACCTATTAATAAAGCGGGATCTTACCTTGTTAAATTTACTTCATATTATGCAGAAAAGAGACAGTATTTAAGAGAACTTTCGCGATTTGTAATGCAAATGAAATAAAGCGCAAAAAATGCACCTGACCTATGGTAAGGTTAAGGATCGTCAACCATCCAGAAAGGCGATCTCATGACGAAAACCATAACAACAGCACTGTTGACACTCTTGGGAGCCGTCTCCCTGAACTCCATCCCGGTCAATGCGACCGAAATTCAAAAGCTCTCCGTGGTAGAGGGGCGGGCAGAGGTGCTCAATGCCAAGGCCCTGAACATCTACAGTGACTATGGAATAACTCGGGTTGAGCTGATGTGGCCGGCAAAATCAGCTATCGAGCTGCAAAGCCAGTTGCTTGGTGTCAGGACCGTAAAGTGTTTGCTGTTTGGGAGCAGGCTGTCGGTCAGCTGTATGGCCTATGACAGTTTTGGAACGTCATGGGCACTCGGTAGCAAGAAAACACTTGCCCTGACCAAATAGATTTCAACTGTCTTGAAAAAGGTCGGTTGGCTGGGGAACCTGGACTCGAACCAGGACTGACGGAGTCAGAGTCCGCTGTTCTACCATTAAACTATTCCCCAGTAGAACCAATTGGCGAAGCGTTTGCGCCGCCCGGACGCCGTGGCGGCGTCGATGAACGCCTGTTTATTTAGTCGCCTTTGGCTTGTCAATTGCCTCATGCTGCTTTTTGGCAAAAGCCTGTGTGAAACAATTTCAGTGCAGTTAATTGGTGTTGAAGCCAGTTTACCGCAACTGAAGTGCTGTCTTTCGGACTTCAATAGGTCCCTGCGTCACTGACTGGCAGTGTGCAGCCAGGTGCCTCGCACGCCCGTGACAAGTGCCAAGCTGACGATCATCTGCCTACAGGCCTTGCTTGAGGCGTGCTGGTAAGCATTGTGAAACTCTAAGGATGTCGGGAGAGGCTTGGCTGGGGAACCTGGACTCGAACCAGGACTGACGGAGTCAGAGTCCGCTGTTCTACCATTAAACTATTCCCCAGTAGAACCAATAGGTTAGCGCATTATCTATGGCTGGGCTTTTGTGGCCCGACCGCGCTGGTGGGCTGCTATTTATGACCCACAGCGCATCTTGTCAATCGGATCAAAACCAATCATTTCAAAAACCTGCGTTTCTTCAGCAAATCCAGCTGCATTCTGTGCAAAACTGACAGGTGGCTACGAGGAACAACCTAGTGGCGCGCTCGGCAAGAGCGCAAGAGCGGGCGGCAGACCCACCCGTTTCAACTTGATCCTGCTATCGTGGGTGGCTCTTGGAGATGCGCCGCGCGCAAATGTGGCATGCGATGTCGCATTTGCCTGTTAGGAATAGATTTGCCGCAATGATGAAAGGAAAACGCGTGACAGCAGACCAAGGTGCAATTGGCAAAGACGATACCCAGCGCTGCGTTGGTTTTGAAGTGGAGTACGCTGGCGTAAACTTGGCCATGGTTGCCGACGTCATTGTTGACCTTTACGGCGGCCATGCGCAGCTCATGAACCCGCTTAGCGGCGAGGTTACAGACACCGAATGGGGCAGTTTCAAGCTGCTTTTGGACTCTGCACCGCTTCAAAAACTCCACCACGCCCTAAACGAGGATTTGCCAAAGGAGATCAAACTTCCTGATGCTTTGAGCGATCTGCCGCAAAAAGTTGGTGACACCATTGGTGAGGTGGCCGTCAAGGTCGTGCCATTTGAGATCGTTCTGCCGCCGGTGCCTATTTCTAAGATCGATCGTCTCGAGCATTTGATCACACGGATCAGAGAGACCGGTGGTATGGGGACGAAAGGCAGTTTGCTTTATGCTTTTGGCCTTCACATCAACGCTGAAGCCGTCTCCACTGAGACCGCAAGTATCTTGCGCCACATACAAAGCTTCTTGCTTCTTGAGCCGTGGCTGATGGAAGAACATGGCGTGGATTTATCAAGGCGCATATCCGGTTTTGTGGCGCCGTTTCCCAATGACTATCGCCGATTGGTGGTGTCACCCGATTATGCGCCGAACCTGAAGCAGCTCGTTTTGGACTATCACAGCCACAACCCGACCCGCAGCAGATCGCTCGATCTGTTGCCACTGTTTGCGCATCTAAATGGGGAGCTTGTGCGAAGCCTCTATGGGGCCGAGGAGAAGATATCGCCGCGGCCTACCTATCACTATCGGTTGCCAAATTGTGAACTGGGAAATCCGGCGTGGTCGCTCTCGCTGGAGTGGGAGCGTTGGCAGTACGTTGAGAAGCTGGCGGCAGCGCCGGACATGCTCACCAGCCTCATGAAAGATTGGAAACGGGACCATGCCCGAATGCTGGAGCCAGCGGCCATCTGGCATGCTGAAGGGATCGGATTTCGCTGGCGGTGACCGGGCCCGATGAGACCGATTTGCTTGCAAAAAGCTTCGGCCTGATGGCGGGCCGGGACCTGTCGGTGAGGGTTCTGATATCTATTTGTACTTGGCCGCCGCGATGAACTCAGAGAAGGCTTCGCACCACACCAGAACGGTGGTGTAGTTCTCTATATCAACATCCTCCGGGATATCGAGCACGAACCCTTGGAAGGTTTTGACCGGGCCGATAACCTGACTTTGGTCTTTGAGCGGTAAAAACTCATCTTCGTGCGCAACGAACTCCGGTACGAGGTAGACCATATAGTCGGGGCCTGGGGCCAGCTCACCAGTGTGCACGATCTGCGATCTGGTCAAACTGACTGTGCCTTTGCCCCAATGAAGAAAATCATGCCCGCGCAAGTCCTGCTCAAATTCAGAGGTGTAGAGCGCGTCTTCGGCCATTTCCTGCAGCGCAGCGACATCTGGTGAAGGAGGGGCGGTCAAAATGGGAAGAAAATAGACGCCAAGCGCAAAACCAAGCCCCAGCGCCGCGCCGTGGGTCACTATGCCAATAAAAAGCCGCAACATGTTCGTCCTCCAAATACTGAAACCACTACCTCAGGTCACAAACTCTGTCGAACCGCAACATGTCAGAAAGGAACTCACATCGCTAGGCACATGATTGGAAAACGACCGCCCATTGGCATCACAACTTCACAGAAGTCCGGCCGCACTCTCTGGGTGTTTTCGTGGTTGGCGGTGTTTCTTGCAGGCGGAAAGCCTGTGAAACTCATGCCGGGTTCCGAGAAGCGTATGAGTACCTGCGATGGCTTTCTAATTACCGGAGGCAGCGATATCAACCCGGACCTCTACGGTCACAAAAA
This sequence comes from Nesiotobacter zosterae, assembly GCF_033843645.1. NCBI lineage: Bacteria > Pseudomonadati > Pseudomonadota > Alphaproteobacteria > Hyphomicrobiales > Stappiaceae > Nesiotobacter > Nesiotobacter zosterae. The sequence goes on from NZ_JAWXVZ010000005.1 coordinate 202,969, forward strand.
CACCGGGAGCCACTTTCTCGACCACCCGCGTGATCAACTGGAACTGTCTGTGGTCAAACACGCAAGCGCCGAGAACAAGCCTCTTCTTGGCATTTGCCGCGGCGCGCAAATGATCAATGTCGCGCGGTCGGGAACGCTCCACCAGAATGCTCGCGACATCTATGAGGGGTTCCAACCAACCGAGAGCCTTCTGGCGAAGGTCTTCTCACGTCGGTTCATTGAGGTTGAGCCAGCCACGTTGGTAGCGCGTACCTTCAAGGGCGATTTGCGCCCGCGTGTAAACAGCCTGCATCGCCAATCGGTGCAAACGCTGGGGCGCGGACTGCAGGTGTCTGCGCGCGATGCTCTTGGCATGGTACAGGCGCTGGAATCGGAACAGGGGCAGGAGCAGTTTGTGCTCGGCGTCCAGTGGCATCCCGAGCTCATCTTGTACCGCCCTTCGAGCCTGCGCATGTTCCGCGCGTTGGTCCGCGCTGCGCAAAACACCTGACCTTGCCTAAGCGGTTGTTTGGGCGCCGCAGTTATTGAACCGCTACTCGCCTCACAGTGGCAAGCAATTTGCTTTGTACCACCGGAAAGCGCCCATTGCCCTTCCTCGTTTCAATCCCTAATATGAAGGTAACTTGAAATGACATGAGCTACCGGCTTACGGCGGCTCCACAAAGGCATAGTACTTGAGCAAAACGGGTGACGATTCCTCTGAAGCCAGAGTGAAGTCGTCCGGCGCAAAAAGCGGCCACTACGCCACAAGAAGGCGCAGGCGGCAGAGAAGAAAGAGTGGCGGGGAGGCCAATCATCAGGCACCCCCTCAAGTAACAGTCTCTCCAAGTGCATCTGGGGAGAAGGTATCTTCGCGTCCGGAAGGCATTAAACGCCAGAGGAAAGCGCGTAGGCAAAAGCCCAATCGGGCCGAACGTCGGGCGCTCGCAAACCAAAGCAGAAGCTTGCCGGTGGTCCATGTGGAGCCGGACGGCACCTCTGTGCATATTGAAACGCCTCCTGCACCGGTTCCTGAACCAGAGCGGCAAGAGCGTCCAAAGGCAAAAACTCAGGAAAATCGCAGCAAGCAGGACCCTTACGGGCCGAGGCGCAAGCCCCGTCCAAACGATGAGCCGCGCCGCGACGGTGACACCCGCAAAGGGGGGGCACCCAACAGTCAGTCTTATGGCAAGGACAGGTTCTGGAAAGCTGGCAGAGAGGGTAAACAGCCATACCCACCTCAGGTGGGTGGTCAGCAGGGCCTCTATAAAGCCAATGGACACGTCAAGGAGCTTTATGCGGCGTTGGATCTGGGCACGAACAATTGCCGCCTGCTGATTGCGCGCCCGGAGCAGCGTGGTTTCCGCGTGGTGGATGCCTATTCACGCATCGTCCGGCTCGGCGAGGGGGTGGGGTCTTCCAAGCGCCTGTCTGATGCGGCAATGGAACGGGCCATTGAAGCCCTGAAAATTTGCCGCCAGAAGCTCGATGAGCGCGGTGTCAAACGGTCCCGCCTCATTGCCACCGAAGCCTGTCGGGCAGCGGACAATGGCGAGGAATTCATCACCCGCGCGCGTGACGAGGCGGGGCTCGATCTAGAGATCGTTTCCCAGGAAACGGAGGCCAGGCTTGCCGTTGCCGGCTGTGTTTCACTTGTCGATCCAGATGCCGATGGTGTGCTCCTTTTCGATATTGGCGGCGGTTCCTCAGAGATCGTGTGGTTGGATCTGCGCAACCGATACGGTGCCCGCGGCTTTGCGCTGACCCGGTTCATCCGCACCTGGATTTCGCTTCCTGTGGGTGTTGTGAACCTTGCTGAGCGCCATGGCGGGAAGAATGTGACTTCCGATCTGTTCGAAGCCATGATACAGGACGTCGCCGAGAAGCTGGAAGCATTCCCGCTGAGCCGCGAGCTGTCTCGCGCCATTGAAACGGGCAATGTTCATATGCTTGGAACCTCTGGAACGGTGACCACACTGGCCGGGGTTCATTTGGAACTCAAGAGATACGATCGCCGCCGTGTCGACGGGGCTTGGATGGACAGCGAAGACGTGAGCGCCATGGTCGGCAAATTGCTCGCCATGTCTTACGAACAGCGCGTCCTCAACCCATGTATTGGTGAGGATCGTGCCGATCTTGTGCTTGCAGGCTGCGCCATTTTGGAAGCCATTCGCCGCAAATGGCCATGTCAGCGCCTTCGGGTGGCCGACAGGGGATTGCGCGAAGGCATCCTCATGGAGATGATGGCCTCAGACAAGGTCTGGCGCGGTGGACAGAACAAACGACGCAGCGGTGTTGGAAAGGAAAAAAGATGAGTGGCAACACCAGTGGTCGCGGACGTGGGGACCGAAACATGTTCACGCGCGTCAAGACTGCGCGCAAACGTTCAAATTCTTCAACGCTTTGGCTGCAACGCCAGTTGAATGACCCCTATGTGCAGAAGTCAAAGATTGATGGCTATCGCTCCCGTGCGGCTTACAAGCTGCTGGAGATCAACGAAAAGCACCAGCTCATCAAGCCGGGAATGCGCGTCGTTGATTTGGGTGCCGCGCCGGGCGGTTGGTGTCAGGTGACTGTGCCAATTGTCGGCTCTACGGATGATGAGCCGCTTGTGGTTGGCATCGACTATCTGGAAATGGAGCCCATCCCGGGTGTTGTCTTGTTGCAGAAGGACTTTCTGGACGATGATGCACCGGAAATGCTGATGGATGCTCTGGGTGGTCACCAACCCGATATGGTTATGTCCGACATGGCGGCACCAACTACTGGCCATCGCCAGACGGATCACCTGCGCACCACCTATCTGTTTGAAGTTGCCATCGACTTTGCTCGCCAGAACTTGGCAAAGGACGGTCTGTTCCTGTCAAAGGTGTTTGCTGGCGGGGCGGAATCCTCTCTTCTTCAGGAACTCAAAAAGGAGTTCAAGTCGGTCGCCCACATCAAGCCACCGGCCAGCCGCAAGGAAAGCCCAGAGATGTACATTCTCGCCAAGGGCTACCGGGGCAACAACCAGCGCTAACCCAAAAGGCCGCCGTGAGCGGCCTTTTTCATGCCCTTTCATCGGCTGTCTGACGGCGGACGAGCTGCGCCGCCCACGGTGGCGGGCTGGTGCTGTGAAGCCTCGGCTCCGGCGCCGGGGTCAAGACGCGCGAACTCCACAATCGACAGCAGGATGATCCCCGAGATCGCGGCGAAGGCCAGAGAAAAATCGACAGCTGCCAATTCCGTTCCGCCTCGCAAGGACTGGAAGGCATAAAGGAAGATGGCCCCCGCACCCACGCCCATGGTCAAAGAGAGCTGCTGCGCCATGGAGCTGAAGCTGGTGGCACGGCTCATTTGCGCATCATCCAGTTCCGAGTAGCCCACCGAATTGATGGCGGTAAACTGAAGTGAGCGGAAGAAGCCGTTGAAGAACAGCACGATGAAGATCGCGATCGCAGAGGTCTGCGGGCCAAAGAACACAACCATCGCCATCAAGAGGGTGACCAGCACCGTGTTCCAGATCAGCACCTGACGAAAGCCAAACCGCGCAAGGGTCTTGGTGGCGAAAATTTTCATGAACAGTGCGCCTAGGGCGGTGGCAACCACGAGCATGCCCGAGGCCAGCGGAGACTTGCCAAAGCCTTCCTGCAGCATCAAGGGCATGAGAAAGGGAAAGGCACCGGTACCCATGCGAAACAAGGTGCCGCCGACCACGCTGGCGCGGAACACGGGGATCTGCAGAAGATCCAGCTCCAGCATCGGGTTGGAGACGCGCTTGGCATAAACCACATAGAGCGTGAAGGCGATCATCGCGCCAACGGCAAGGGCGAGTGTAAGAGGGGCAAGAGGGCCGAATTGCAGCAGGCTTTCGATGCTCAAAACCAGAGCAACGGCCCCTGCGCCAAACACCACAAAGCCGATCCAGTCAAATCGCTGTTGTTCTTCCGCCTTGAAGTTCTCGAAGTAAATCAGTGCCATGATTACGCCCACGACACCGATGGGAATGTTGATCCAGAAAATCCAGTGCCAGGTTGCATAGGTCACCAGAAACCCGCCAAGCGGTGGGCCAAGTACAGGGCCCACGAGGGCAGGCACGCTGACCCAAATCATGGCCTGCACCATTGCGCTGCGCGGTGCTGAACGCAACAGCACCAGGCGGGCAACCGGTAGGGTCAAGGCACCTGCCATGCCTTGGAAAGCGCGCGCAACAAGAAGCTGTGTCAGGTCCTGTGACAGAGCACAGGCTATTGAAGCCAACATGAAGGAGATCAGCGCACCGATGAAAACCGGCTTGGTGCCAAAGCGATCTGCAATCCAGCCGCTGATGGGAATGAACACTGCCAGCATCAACAGGTAGATCGACATGGTCATGTGCATGGAAACCGCAGACACGCCGAAGTCCCGGCTGATTGCGGGCAGGGCCGTTCCAAGAACAGTCGCATCAATCATGTTCAACATGAGGGCGCAGGAAACGATGAGGGCGATGAGGCGCAGGCGAGGCGTCACGGAAGGTCTCTTTTTGGTTATATGAGCTTGAAGCTGCTATGGAAGGCCAATCAAGCCTAAGTGAGTCGGCACTGCGCGCCTAGAAGGGGGCTGTCGGCGCATGGCTGCCATGCATCCAGTGGCATCAACTGCGCAGTACTACCTGCAATGCGGGCACAGGTCGCTCGCCTGCCAGTGCACCTTACATGAAATATTGCAGGGGGTGTCTTTTCAAGGTCGCAATCCCGTGGTAATGACCCGCGTCAACTTCTCTAGGCAGAGCTGGTTCTATCAGCAATCCATTTCGCTCCTCCCGAGATGGAAAGAGTGCCGCATACGACACGAAGGGAAATTGGCAATGCCGAAATTTTTTGAGCCTTCATTCGGTCAACAGGCGTTGACTTTTGATGACGTGCTCCTGTTGCCTGGTCACTCTGAAGTGATGCCAGGTCAGGTAGATCTCACCTCACAGATCAGCCGCAATATCAGCCTGCGTCTGCCGATCCTTTCAGCCGCAATGGATACGGTTACCGAGGCACGCCTGGCAATTGCCATGGCACAGGCTGGCGGCATCGGCGTAATCCATAAGAACCTGACCGCAGAACGTCAGGCCGAGGAAGTTCGTCAGGTAAAGAAATTCGAAAGCGGTATGGTGGTGAACCCACTGGTCATTGGTCCGGAAGCAAGCCTCAAGGACGCATTGGACCTGATGGACGCTCACCGCATCTCAGGTATTCCGGTTGTCGAAAACGGCAAGAACGGTGGCTACTACACCGGCCGTCTCGTCGGCATTCTCACCAACCGCGATGTCCGTTTTGCGTCGGACCCAAGCCAGCGCGTGTTTGAGCTGATGACCCGCGAAAACCTTGTGACCGTTAGCGAAAACGTCAATCAGGAGGAAGCAAAGCGCCTTCTGCATCATCACCGCATCGAAAAGCTGCTGGTGGTTGACGCTGCTGGCAACTGCATCGGTCTGGTGACGGTAAAGGACATCGAAAAGGCCACATTGAACCCGAACGCTTCAAAGGATGCGCAGGGGCGTCTTCTTGTAGCTGCTGCCACGAGCGTCGGCGATGAAGGCATGAAGCGCGCAGAAGGGCTCATTGATGCTGGCGTTGACCTTCTTGTGGTTGATACTGCGCATGGCCACTCTCAGGCAGTGCTCGATACGGTAGCTCGCGTGAAGAAAAACCACAGCAACGTGGAAGTGGTTGCCGGTAATGTGGCAACCCGTGAGGGTACAAAAGCCCTTATTGACGCGGGTGCAGACGGTGTGAAGGTCGGCATTGGTCCAGGGTCCATCTGTACCACACGTATTGTTGCAGGTGTGGGTGTGCCTCAGCTCACCGCGATTTTGGAATGCGCTGATGAAGGCGCGAAGCTGAACACGCCAATCATTGCAGACGGCGGCATCAAGTTCTCCGGCGACATGGCCAAGGCTTTTGCAGCAGGTGCATCCGGTTCCATGGTGGGCTCGCTTCTCGCTGGTACCGAAGAAAGCCCGGGTGAGGTCTACCTCCACAAAGGCCGTTCCTACAAGGCGTATCGCGGCATGGGTTCCGTTGGTGCCATGGCACGTGGTTCTGCCGACCGTTATTTCCAGGCGGAGGTCAGCGACAAGCTCAAGCTGGTTCCAGAGGGAATTGAAGGTCAGGTTCCATACAAAGGGCCGCTGCTCAGCGTACTGCACCAGCTTGCAGGCGGTGTTCGTGCTTCCATGGGCTATGTCGGTGCGCCGACCATGGCTGAGTTCCAAGAGCGCGCGCAGTTCGTTCGCATCTCTGGCGCATCCTTGCGCGAAAGCCACGCTCATGATGTGACAATCACCAAGGAAAGCCCGAACTATCCTGGCGCTGTCTAAGCGAGTTGTGAGATAAAAGATCAAGAGGGTCGGCTGATACGTTCAGCTGGCCCTTTTTTGTCTCTAGCGCCCAAACCCGGGGAGCCAAAGAGGGTGGGTGTGGCGTCCCCGGGAAAGAAAAAGCGCTAGCTTTCTCTTTATGGTTTCAGCTTCAGACTGTGATTGACGTCTTAGCGGTATGTGGCACTTCCGCCATAAGCTGGAAACCAGCCTGCACAGAGCAATCAGCATCTCCCTGAGTGCTGCAGCAAATAGGGGTGGCGATGCGATGCAGAGTGCATGGCATCACCCTTATAAGTTGATTCCTGTTCATTTGAACCCTCTTTCTAGAAAGAAAACCACCTATTGGCGATAGAAGATTTAAGCTGAATTTTAGTCTTAAACTATTATCTTTTTTGGCTTTACTTGCCCTGGGCTGCGCATTCAGGGCCAGAACAGTCACCCGGACGCAGCTTTGTGCATTGCTTTAGGTTTCAAATGAACAGACAGGCGGCTGTGCCAAACAAAAACGGCTGTGCCCGGCAAGAGTGGGGGCGCAGCCGTTTTTGTTCTACGCTTAGAGGCACCGGTTTCAGGAACCGTTCAGTGGTTGTCGATAAGATCCTTGCCAATGTGCGGCGCCAGCGCGTACCACGCCTTGTCTATGAAGTAAGCGAGTACCAGCGCCAGTACGATGCCGCCGCTTTGCCATGTCACATAAAGACAGAACGTGATGACCAATGCGGCGAGTGCCAGAATGAAGGTGGCTTCGGGGGAATATCTGCTCTGCATAGCTTATCCAGTCTTCAAGTCATGGACCAAGTTGACTTGGTATCTTCTGCCGGTGGACTGCGACGATAATGTTCGCATGCCTCAGTGGCGGAAACGGGGCCATTCACAACACACACTATCGTTCTAATCTAGCCTATTCTTTGCCGAATGCTTCTCGGCAATTGGTTTGAAGACTTTGGATGAAAGGCCATTCAATGGGCAACAGCTCTGGCTTTTCAGAGACTTGTTTGTTGGAAAAGGTCCCGAAATGGGTCAACTCTGCGTCAGCTCGCGATCAAATCCGGTGGATTGTTATCTGCGGTCATTATTTGTCGCGCTCTGGATGCTATCAGTTGCCGCATTCGATTCGACCGATCTAGCGGGTAGGGTGCTCTGAATGTCCCGATATCCGCGAAGGTCTCTGCGGAATTCTGGGCAAATATGATGAAAAAACTTACACAAGTGACTATCGCGGCAGCGCTTGCTTTGTCTGTTGCAGCTTGTACGACGACCGACCCGTATACCGGGCAGTCTGGCGTTTCAAATACAGCTGCAGGCGTTGGTATCGGCGCGCTCGGCGGCGCTGTTGTTGGTGCAATCGCTGGTGGTAGCGATCACCGTGCAGAGGGCGCGCTCATTGGTGCAGCAGCTGGCGGTCTCGTTGGTGGCGGTATCGGTGCCTACATGGACCAGCAGGAAGCCAAGCTGCGTCAGCAGCTGCAGGCAAGTGGCGTTTCTGTTACCCGCAGCGGCAACGATATCATTCTGAACATGCCGAATGATGTGACTTTCGGAACCAACGAAGTGGCTCTGAGCGGACGTGCCATGCAGGTGCTCTCCAGTGTTGCTCTGGTTGGCAAAGAGTTTGACCGCACACGCTTGAATGTCCTCGGTCACACGGACAACACCGGCTCTGAGAGCTACAACATCCAGTTGTCTCAGCGTCGTGCCAATTCGGTCTCCGGTTACCTGATGAACCAGGGCATCGCTCCTCAGCGTTTGACCGCTTACGGCTACGGTTTCTCCCGCCCAATCGCGACAAACAACACCGAGCAGGGGCGTGCGCAAAACCGCCGCGTGGAAATCGTCCTGACGCCGCTATAAGCAGCGGTTTTTCGGAGCTAACTGATTGGGCTCGCCGCAAGGCGGGCCCTTTCTGTTTTGCAGAATGCCTTTCATATCGCCAGACTCAAACATTCCTCGGATTTTCTTGGGTTATAAGGCGCTGTTACTATAGACAGGCAGAGGCTTGCTGCATTAAACGCAGGGGCGATTGAACGATTGATCGCGGCGCTCCGGCGCGCGAACGGTGCCTTGTCGAAAGCATCGATGTACCGAGATGAAGATTAGGATTTTTTATGCGTGATGGTGGGCGCCTTGCTGCGGCGATTGAGGTCTTGGCTGAGATTGAAAGTCGCAGACGGCCTGTACAGGAAGCTCTGAAGGACTGGGGGAATTCACATCGTTTTGCAGGGTCTGGCGACCGCGTCGCCATTGGCAACCTTGTGTTCGATGCGCTCCGCCATAAGCTTTCATATGCTCACATCATGGGTGAGAGCACGCCGCGGGCTTTGGCGTTGGCGACCTACGTGATTGGTTGGGGGAATGCCGTTGAGCAGCTGGAAAGCGCGATTGAGAGCGACCCTCATGCTCCAGAGGCCCTGAGCGAGGCAGAGCGCACCGCGCTTACCGAGCAGGATCTGTCTGCTGCACCTGATCATGTCGTTGCAGATGTGCCAGAGTGGTTGTTCAGCCGTTTTGCGGCCGCTTTTGGCGAAGAAGCGATTGCCGTAGGCAAGGCCCTGTCGCAGCGTGCGCCAATTGATATGCGCGTCAACACGCTGAAGAGTACCCCTGAAAAGGTATTGAAGCGCCTTTCTCACCTGAATGCTCAGCCCAGTGGCTTGTCCAGTAACTGTGTTCGGCTGGCACCGGTAACCGGTCCCAAGAAGTCGCCGCATGTTCAGGCAGAGGAAGGCTTCCGCAAGGGGTGGTTTGAACTGCAGGACGAAGCCTCTCAAATCGCAGCGCTTCTTGTTGGCGCTCAGCCGGGAGAGCAGGTTCTCGACCTGTGTGCAGGCGGTGGCGGCAAAAGTCTCGCGCTCGCAGCCAACATGGATAACAAGGGCCAGATTTACGCCTACGATGCCAGCAAGCTACGCCTTGCCCCGCTTTATGAGCGCATGACGCGGGCGGGTGTGCGCAACATTCAGGTTGTCGATCCGCAAACAGGCTCTTTGGATCAGCTCAAGGGCCGCATGGACCGTGTCATGGTAGATGCACCTTGTTCCGGAACGGGTGTATGGCGTCGTCGCCCGGATACAAAGTGGCGTGTAACGGAAAATGCCCTTGCTGGCCGCATCGAAGAGCAGCGAAAAGTGCTGGCCCATGCTGCCGAGTTCGTCAAGAACGGCGGTATCATGGCTTACGCCACCTGTTCATTGTTGCCGGAAGAAAATCAGGATCAGGTGCAGTGGTTCCTTGATAACCACAGCGAGTTTGAAGCACTGGACATGCGTCTTGAATGGGCCAAGCTGTTCGGCAATACGGAGCGGCACCCATTGTTCCCGGAGGATGGCACCCATGCAACGCTGTCCCCTGCGCATACGAACACAGATGGCTTCTTCATCTCGTTGATGCGAAAGAAAGCAGACTAAGCCTTCAAGGCTTAGTCTCGTCTTGGCTCCGCCTCCTGTGGCGGTTCATCAAGGGGCAGTTCATCCTCGTTTTCTGCCTCTCGGGCCGGTACAACAGTTACCGGCTCATCTGTTTCCGGGTGGCGGAACTCGTACTCCACTTCCTCGCGGTCCACACTGGCATCTGCTGTGTCAAGCGCGGTGGCTTCTTCCTCGCTCTCAACAGTCTCTGCAACAGTTTCGCTCTGGCCCAGAGTGTCCTGCGGGCGACCGGTAATGCCGCGCGCTGCCAGGTCTTCAATGGCCGCGATGGCGGAATGCGTTGCTTCGGGTACAGTGCCGCCGGTGTTCAGTGAGGTCAGGACAGCGCGGGCGGCGTCTTGCGCATCGGCGGCGGCGAGGGCGGCTCCCAAAGTGTTGCAAGCCTCGCGGCTTTCGGGAACTTGGCGCCATGCAGCGGCTGCGTGGGCAACGGCCATGTAGACTTCGCCATGACGACGCTCTGCCACGGAAAGGTGGAGCAGAACCTGCACGTTGTCCGGTTCTATGGCCTGCGCAATCTCAAAGGAAGAAATCGCGCGCTCATAGTCCCCCTCCATGATGTGTGAATGGCCGAGGCTGAGAAGAACATCAATGTTGCTCGCCTGCAAACCATGGGCATGTTCAAGATAGGTGCGGGCTTCTTGTGGCTTGCCGCGGCGGATCAAGATTTTCGCCAGTCCCAGCAAGGCAGGCACATAGGAAGAATCGATCCGCAGCGCAGTGCGATACTTTAAAACAGCGGTCTCCTGATTGGCCTCTGTTGAACAGGCGTCCGCATAGACCGTCAGCGCCGCTGCGCTTTTGGGAAGCAGTTTGACCAGTGCCTGCGCAGGAACAAGCGCATCCTTGTGGTGGCCCAGCTGCACCAGAATGGAGGCAAGTCCATAAAGGGCGTTCCGGTTGTCCGGTGCTTGTTCCAGAACCTGAACGAAAGCGTCCTGAGCCTGTTCCAGATAACCCAGTAGCAGCAGACAGTTGCCCATGTTGCTGCGCGCGGCAACATCGTCAGGCCGGGTGAACAGCACCTTGCGCAGATGAACGATCGCTTCTCGCAGCTCTCCGGCACGCATCAATGCAGTCGCCATACGGTACAGAATGTCGATGTCATCCGGGTACCGGCTGATTAGGTCGCGATAGAGGGGCAGAGCGTCTTCATAGCGACCGCTTTGCTCCAGGGAGGAGATCTCGTCCAGTGCGCGTTGGATCTGCGCGGAGCGTTCATCACCGGTCGTATAGGCCATCAAGTTCTGGTCCTTGTCGTCTGCCATTCTGCCGATCCTTTAGGTTCATCTGGCTTCCTGCGTTGGAAAGCAAATGGTAACCATGTTCGAATCATGAATTCATCTGATCGGTAAAACGGTAAGGCTTTGTAAATACTCCGTCAAAGACGTCTGTAATCAACAACAACAGTGCATATCACCGCCGTCAAGTACTCACTGGTTTCAACTGTGGATCTCTGCAATCCGTGAGCATTTGCGAATATGAGTTGCCTGCACCAGAGCCTGACTGATATCACCGCCGTGAAGAGTTCCGACCCCATCCCACGGTCCAAGGCGTATCCGGTAAGAAGTATGTCCGAAACAGATGACTTGTTTTCGTTTTCACAAGGCAGCCTTTTTGAAGGCGAACGCGGTCTTGATTTGGAGAACTTTCTCCCAGTCAAACTGATCTGGGCGGGCCGCAAGGTGGAGCGGTGGCTCCAAGAGCGTTTGCAATCGACCTACGACCTAACCATTCCGGACTGGCTGGTTCTCAACGCGTTGATGAAGCAGGATAACGTCTCCGTCAAGCAACTGGGGCCGAGCATTCACCTCGATACAGTAGCCGTTTCTCGTGCAACGAAGCGCCTTGCAGACCGGGAGCTGGTGATCAAGGACCCCAACCAGAAGGACCGCCGCTTGGTGGTTCTGGTGCCCACGGATGCTGGCAAGGGCGTGATTGACGAGATTGATCGTGACCTGAAAGATTTCGAGCAGGGAGTTCTGCGCAAGCTTGCCAAGCTCGAGCGCAAACACTTGGGCCAGCACCTTGCAAACCTGAGCGAGCCTAAGGCTAAACGCTAAGGGTTGCAGCGCCACAATGCCGACTGTCCCGGCAATCCTGCGAAATGTCGTGCATCGTCGTCGCATTCGGTGTTTTTTGCATGGAAAGAGGTTCAAAAATGCTCAGTAACGGAGTAAGAGCAGCCCATGACTGACCGCATCCTTATTATTGACTTCGGATCTCAGGTCACACAGCTGATTGCCCGCCGCGTGCGCGAGTCAGGTGTTTACTCCGAGATCGTACCGTTCCAATCTGCTGAAGCCGCTTTCAAGGAAATGAATCCAAAAGCGGTCATTCTGTCAGGTGGTCCGGCTTCCACCACGGAAATGGGGAGCCCACGCGCACCCCAGATCGTATTTGACGCTGGCATCCCGGTTCTGGGCATTTGCTATGGCCAGCAAACCATGTGCGCCCAGCTTGGCGGCGAAGTTGAAAGCTCAGATCACCGCGAGTTTGGTCGTGCTTTCATAACAGTCAAGAAAGACAGCGCGCTGTTTGATGGCATCTGGGAGATGGGATCCGACCATCAGGTCTGGATGAGCCATGGCGACCGCGTCAACAACATCCCTGATGGGTTTGAAGTGATTGCGGCGTCGGAAGGCGCACCATTTGCTGCCATTGCGGACGAAACCCGCAAGGTCTATGGCGTGCAGTTCCACCCGGAAGTGGTGCACACGCCCGATGGGGCGAAGCTGATCGAAAACTTCACCCACAAGATCGCAGGCTGTTCCGGCGATTGGACCATGGCAGAATACCGTCAGCAGGCGGTTGAGGCGATCCGCGCTCAGGTGGGCGAGGGACGCGTTATCTGTGGTCTTTCCGGCGGTGTTGACAGTTCCGTCGCTGCGGTTCTGATCCACGAAGCCATTGGTGACCAGCTGACCTGCATTTACGTTGACCATGGGCTTATGCGCCTCGGCGAGAGTGAACAAGTGGTCTCCATGTTCCGGGATCACTACAATATTCCTCTGGTTCACGTTGATGCTGCAGACCTGTTCATCGGCGAGCTGGAAGGCGAAACCGATCCGGAGATCAAGCGCAAGACCATTGGCCGCCTCTTCATCGAAGTCTTCGAGGCAGAAGCCAAGAAGCTGGGCGGTGCCGAGTTCCTTGCGCAAGGAACGCTTTATCCTGATGTGATCGAGAGTGTCTCTTTCACCGGCGGTCCTTCTGTCACCATCAAGTCTCACCACAACGTGGGTGGTTTGCCAGAGCGCATGAACATGCAACTGGTTGAGCCTCTTCGCGAGCTGTTCAAGGACGAAGTTCGTGAACTGGGCCGTGAACTTGGTTTGCCGGAAAGCTTCATTGGCCGTCATCCGTTCCCTGGGCCAGGTCTTGCGATCCGCTGTCCCGGCGGCATAACCCGCGAAAAGCTGGATATTCTGCGCCAGGCTGATGCCATTTACTTGGACGAGATCCGCAAGGCGGGCCTTTACGATGCCATTTGGCAGGCGTTTGCTGTGCTGCTTCCGGTCCAGACCGTTGGCGTCATGGGCGATGGCCGCACCTACGAGTATGTCTGCGCCCTGCGTGCGGTCACCTCTGTGGACGGCATGACCGCTGACTTCTACCACTTCGACATGAATTTCCTAGGCCGTGCGGCAACCCGCATCATCAACGAAGTTCGAGGCATCAACCGGTGTGTCTATGACATCACGTCGAAGCCTCCCGGAACCATCGAGTGGGAATGATCACAGGCTATGCATCTGCCGCTGTGAAACAGAATAAGATAGCAATTAAGCCCATGTTTTCATGGGCTTTTTTGTTTTGTGGCAGATAGTCTCCAAAGAGGGGCGCTCCTCGTGCCTGCTGCCAAATTGGTGTTGGCTTTCATGCTTGGGGATGGGGAAGCAGCGTTCGCGTTCAGCGAAAGCAGGCCTGCGCTTCATCAGGTTGCTCGCTGTGACAACCTTTTAATGTATCCATGATTGGACGCCCCGCGGTGCGTGCATTAGACTCCGCCTCATCAGAGTTGAGGAGGGGTATAATGAAGATACAATCGATCGCCGGTTTTGCGACCATCACCAAGGATCCAAAGGCAAGCGCGAAACTGTACAAAGAGCTTCTTGGTTTGGAGCTGCAAGCCCAAGAAGACTATCTTTTCATGGACAAGTTTCCGGGCAGTAATCACTTTGGTGTCTGGCCGCTCAAGATGGCAGCCAAGGCTTGTTTCGGAACGGAAGAATGGCCTGAAGAGTTTCCTGAGCCGACATCGACAGTTGAGTTCGAGCTTTGCTCGCCTGAAGAAGTATCCTCCGCAGTTTCCGAGCTTCAGGCCAATGGGCAAAAGTTCATTCATGGCGCCATTACAGAACCATGGGGGCAGACTGTCGCTCGGTTCATCAGTCCGGAAAATGTGCTGGTGGGTCTGAGCTATGCGCCATGGCTTCACGACGAGAAGGCCGGGTAAGCGGGGCGTCAGGTTCAAAGCGCCGCAAATGCCCGTGTTTTAGGCCATCTGCTGAGCGGACCGGCTGTTTGTTCCTAAGGCAAGGCGACAGCGGAAATCATGGCTCTTCCGCCTTCTTTGCCTGAGGCCTGTGCGATTTCCAAGAGCGATTGTTCCGTGTCCGTCACGGTAAAACCCTTGGCCGTGAGGCGTGCGGCCAGTTCTTCCGGGGCAAGATCATAAATGGCGGCCACCTCAGAGACTGTGCTGTCTTGTAGGGCGGTCAATGTCACCGTCAAAGGATTGGAAGCGTTCTCTGCCATCACGGAGGGAAGGGTCATGACCGTGGCCAAACCCAATGTCAGGCAAAGCGGCACCCACACCACCTTGCGCCGAAAATACATTTTCATTGGCAACCAGTTCTTCCAAAGGTGCAGGGTAACAGGCACCAGAAGAAGCAAGGCAAGCCATTCGTGAACAAAGGCAAAACCAGCCGGTGCAACATGGAAAAACATGGTCACGCCTGTGATCGCCGTGACCATGAACAAAGCCAGCGTAAACAACGTGCCGTAGGTTTTTAGAGTGGAACTCATGGGAGGCTCCCTTCGCTATGCAATTGGATTTGCGAGGGAACCTAACAGGAAGATGTCCTTTAACTGTGCCGAACATAGACCAGTTTGTCGTAAAGTGTATCAGCTCTGAAGTCGGGCACAGGAGATGCAATAGAGCGCGGCAGGATCAATGCGCAGACGCTCCTGCGGAATGTCCTCGCCGCATTCAAGACAATACCCGTACTCGTCTTCCTTGATGCGCTGAAGGGCGCTGTCGATGCGTTGAAGGTCGATGGCACGCTGACGCTCATTGGCCTGAGCCATCGCTTGTTGCTGCAGGGCGTCCATGCGCGATAAGCGGCCAACAGATTGCTGATCCAGTTGGACCGGCGCGCGGGCCTCTTTCGACATCCTGTCCAGTTCTTGAAGCTCTTTCCTTTTGCCTTCCAGAAGATCTTTGGCTTCATCTGGTGAGAGCGTCATGGCGTGTTCCTTCTGCAGGCGTGCCTGCCGAAGGCTTTAGAACTTCAACAGTCCCGGAAATTCTTCGAGGGCACTTACAAACTCAACGCCCATAGCGTTGCCTGTTCTCCAGCGAACTTCAACCTTTGCGCGCTGTCTGTGCTGCACGATGTAAAGAAAAAACTCATCAGGGACGTCTTGCGTCGTCTCCAGCAACAAACGTGCGCCTTCATCCGACAGATCACGGATCGTACAGTCGATAACCACACTGTGGTCGTTGAAGACCACACGACCTTCTTTCAAGGTCCGGCGGCGGCGGCTGCGGCGTCGTTCGTCCTCCGGCATCTCTGCATTGGTTTGGTTCATACCTAAACTCTTCGTTGCTTTCGCGTAGCAGTTTCTGTCGATTGCTTATTGCGGCTATATTGCCCGAATACACTTTCATGAACAGTGCATACTTCGAGT
The DNA here is from genome assembly GCF_033843645.1 of Nesiotobacter zosterae. Classification (NCBI taxonomy): domain Bacteria; kingdom Pseudomonadati; phylum Pseudomonadota; class Alphaproteobacteria; order Hyphomicrobiales; family Stappiaceae; genus Nesiotobacter; species Nesiotobacter zosterae. The sequence continues at coordinate 218,617 of NZ_JAWXVZ010000005.1, forward strand.
TTTCAGCAAGACTATTACAGTAAGCCATGACGCGAGCTTGCACATAAATCTCGCCGACTTGGACTGCATCCCTTTGATTTCTCAGTACTGACCTATCATATCTATGCAAACTATGGTTTTGTACCAATCCGTTATGCACCTAGGTGCCTGTCACGCTACTCTCGGGGGAGATGATGCTAATTCTAGTCCTCGGCCTAATCGTTTTCTTAGGCTGCCATATGCTGCCAACTTTTGTTGGATTGCACGATTCGCTGAAAACCAAAATGGGTGATGGGCCTTACCGATTGGCCTTTTCAGCTGTTTCCGCGATCGGGATTACGTTGATCGTGATCGGCTACGGTGACGCAAGGTTCGCGGGCTACCTGCCAATCTACGATCCGCCAATCTGGATGCGCCATCTTGTTCTCCTCCTCATGCTGCCTGTTTTTGTCCTGTTTGCAGCAGCTTATCTGCCCGGCCACATCAAGAAGCGCACCAAGCACCCCATGATCCTCTCGGTAAAGATCTGGGCCCTGGCGCACCTTCTGGCCAATGGCGAGCCACAGTCTCTGCTTCTTTTCGGAGGTTTCCTTGCCTGGGGTGTAATCGATCGCATTTCACTGAAGAAGCGCGATCTGGCACAAGGTGGCCCGGCGCAAGTCGACATGTCCCATGCGGTCCGCAACGATGCCATCGCCCTTATAATTGGGTTGGGTATTTATCTCCTCTTCGTGTGGAAACTTCACGAATTGATCATCGGTGTGTCCGTCATCGGTTGACCTTTTGTGTAAACCTGCTGTTTTCACGGTAGAGTCTGCGCGCATCTGCTTGATTAAGCGGATGCGCAAGGTCTAAATGACGCTCTGCCCTAATTGTGCCACCTTGCACGGGGAAGAGGGCGCACGGGCAAATGAATTTTAACAAGGTCTCTGCACGGCACGGAAGCTGCGCGGAGTGAACCTGAAGAAGTTGCTGCGGGAATAACATAGCCATGTCCGACATTTTTCGCGAAGTCGATGAAGACGTAAGAAACGAAAAATACTCACGCCTTTGGAAACGCTTCGCGCCTTTGGTATACGGCACTGCCGCTTTGATCGTCGTCGGCACCGGTGGCTACCGTGGCTATGAGTATTGGGTGGACACCCAGTCCAAGGCAGCCGGACAGGCTTTCCTTGAAGCGGTTCAGCTTTCTGATGAAGGCAAGCACGAAGAAGCCATCGCGGCATTTGAAGCCCTCAAGGACGACATTGGCGGCTATCCAATGCTCGCGGATTTGCGCATTGCCTCTGAACTGGCAGCAAGCGGCAAGTCTGCTGAGGCTGTGGAGCTGTTCGATTCTGTGGCAACACGCAGCGGCGTGTCTGAGCTGTACCGCGGGCTTGCATCCATTCGCGCGGCCTATGTTCTGCTTGATACCGGCAGCCTGGAAGACGTGAAGATGCGTGCCAACTCACTGGCGCAGGCAGGAAACGCTTGGCGTTTCCCAGCGCTGGAAGTCATTGGTGCAGCGGAATACAAGGCTGGCAATATGGATGCGGCCAAGGCCCGTTTTGAAGAAATTGTAAATGACGCGGCAGCTTCTGGCGACTATGCCGGGCGCGCTCGTGTCTACCTGGATTTGATTAAAGCTGCGAACGGCTAAGGGGATTTTAAAGTGATTGGATGCAACCGAAAGTCCTGGCGGGCAGTATGTGGAACCCTTGTTCTGGCAACCGCGTTGTCCGGATGCTCCGCACTGTCTGGTATGAACCCCTTCGGCGGTGACGATGACTTCCTGCCAGGTGACCGTCAGCCGCTTTACAGCTCCCAAACCATCAATGCTGAAAATGTCAGCGCGTCCATCGGTCCTGCAACCGGTGGCTCTGCGTGGCCCCAGCCAGCAGGTCCCGCCGACAACGATCCGGGCAACATTGCCGTGGACGTGACCGGCTCAGTGGCCTGGAACAAGTCCATCGGCAAGCCGCGCGGCGGCGGTTTCCTGAGCGTTGGTTCCCCACCGCGCAACGCGGCGCGCCCGGTCTCGGACGGCAGCCGCATCTACGTTTACAAGCAGGATGGCGATCTGGTCGCCCTGTCAATGAACGGTGGCTCGGCCTTTACCCGGTCGCTGCGCCCGGAAGGCGAGTCTGAAGTCGGTATTGGTGGCGGCGTCGCCCTCGACAACGGCAAGATCTTCGTCGCAACCGCTTACCGCCAGCTTCATGCGCTGGATGGTGCAGGGCAGATCCTTTGGACCAAGGACCTCGACATTCCTGTTCGCGGCGCACCAACCGCAGCCGGCGGGCACGTGATCATCGTCACTCAGGAAAACGAGGTGATGGGCATCAGCCAGGAAGACGGTTCCCAGTCCTGGTCCTTTACCGGTATTTCTGAAAACGCTGGCCTGCTTGCATCCTCAAGTGCAGCAGTCTCCGGCAACACCGTTGTTGTGCCATTCTCTTCAGGTGAAGTGATGGCGCTGGACGTTAAGTCCGGCGAGCCGAAGTGGATTGACGCCGTGGCGCGTTCTTTCCGTACACGCGCGCTCTCTGGTCTTTCTGACGTTTCTGCAAGCCCGGTTATCCATGATGGCCGTGTGTTTGCAACATCCATTTCGGGCCGCACCATCGCGGTGTCATTGCGCGATGGCGAGCGCTTCTGGGAAGCTGACATCGGCAGCGTTCACACACCAGTTGCTTCTGGTAGCGCGCTCTTCATGATCGGTCTTGACGACAACCTGTACGCCCTCGATAACAAGAGCGGCCGCGTGCTTTGGGCAGCAGATCTTTCTGCTGGCGATGACGACGCTGGCAACTGGGCCGGACCAATTCTTGCCAATGGCAAGTTGATCGCCATGTCCAGCGAAGGCAATTTTGTACAGGTAGACGCGAAAACCGGTGCGGTACTCGCATCCAAGAAAACATCCGAAGACGTGTTCGTAACGCCGATCGTGGCCGGTGGCCGCATGATCGTCCTGAGCGGAGACGGCTCGGTTGCAGCGCTGAACTAAAGGGTTCAGCGCCAACTTATTTAGGAGAAATCGCGTGACTGCGACAGTCGCCATTATCGGCAGACCAAATGTCGGCAAGTCGACGCTCTTCAATCGACTGGTAGGCAAGCGCTTGGCGCTTGTCGATGATCAGCCCGGCGTGACCCGTGACCGACGGTCAGGGGATGCACGCTTGGGCGATTTGCGATTCAGGATCGTTGATACTGCAGGACTTGAAGAGGCTGAAGCCTCTAGCCTTGAAGGACGCATGCGTGCGCAGACCGAAGAAGCCATTCGGGAAGCGGACGTTGTGTTGTTCCTGATTGATGCCCGTGCGGGCCTGATGCCTTTGGACGAGCACTTCGCCAATCTTCTGCGCCGCAATCAGACCCCTGTGATCCTCGCTGCCAACAAGGCAGAGGGCAGGGCTGGTGAAGGCGGCTTTTATGAAGCCTTCGGTCTGGGTTTTGGTGAACCGGTCCCCATGTCCGCAGAGCACGGTGAAGGTCTTGCCGATCTTTATTCCGCGCTCCTGCCTTATGTTGAAGCGGTGGAGGAGCTGGAAGCAGCTGCTGACGCCGACGAAGCCCGCGCCAACGTCGATGTGATCGATGGCGAGGAGGAAGAGGAACAAGAGGAGATCGGCACCAAGGAGCGTCCACTTCGCGTTGCCATCGTGGGCCGCCCGAACGCGGGCAAATCCACCATGATCAACCACATGCTGGGCGAGGACCGCCTTCTGACCGGTCCGGAGGCGGGGATCACCCGCGACTCCATCAGCGTGGATTGGACGTGGCAGGACCGTCACCTCAAGGTATTTGACACCGCCGGGATTCGCCGCAAGGCCCGCGTTCAGGAGAAGCTGGAAAAGCTCTCCGTGGCCGATGCCCTGCGCGCAATCAAGTTCGCAGAGGTCGTTGTCGTCACGCTGGACGCCACCATTTCCTTTGAGAAGCAGGATCTGCAGATCATTGAGCTGTGTGCCCGCGAAGGCCGCGCCATTGTGATTGCAATCAACAAGTGGGACCTCATTGAGGACCGGGATGGCGCGTGGGATCATCTGAAAGATGCTCAAGAGCGCTACCTCAACCAGCTGCGCGGTGTTGAGATCGTCACCATGTCCGGCCAGACCGGGCAGGGCCTAGATCGGCTTATGAAGGCTGTGTTCCGTGCCTATGAGATGTGGAACCGCCGCGTCAGCACCTCAGCGCTGAACCGCTGGCTCGATGGGGTGTTGGTACACCATCCGCCCCCAGCGGTCAGTGGGCGTCGTGTGCGCCTGCGCTACATGACACAGGCCAAGACGCGTCCACCACACTTTGTGGTGTTCTGCTCCCGCCCGGAGCAGCTGCCAGAAAGCTATACCCGCTATCTGGTCAATGGCATTCGCGAACGCTTCGACATCAAGGGCACGCCTGTGCGCCTGTCTTATCGCAAGGGTGACAACCCATACGCTTCCAAGAAGAGGCGTTAGTCACACACCTGTCGAAAAAGACGGGTAACCGAGCGGTTCAAACAACAAAGCCTGCCCTTGGGAGCTTTCTCCAAAAAAGGGCAGGCCTCTCCCTCCCACCGTTCTTCGATTGAGTACCATGTCTGACGAAAGATTTGAGTTTGCCAAAACGCTTGCCGAACGGGCAGGCGCGTTTGCGCGCGAGCATTTTGATCGCTTTGAAAGCCTCACCATTGAAAGCAAAGGCCATCAGGACATGGTGTCCGAGGCCGACCGCGATACCGAAACATTGGTGCGCGATGCCATTATGGCGGCGTATCCGCAAGACGGTATTCTTGGCGAGGAGCACGGCCGCGTCGAAGGCTCCAGCGGCTATCTTTGGATCATTGATCCTATTGATGGCACCGCCAACTTCGTTACAGGCATTCCCCAGTGGTGCGTCATCATTGCGTGTCTGAAGGACAACGAAAAGCACTTCGGCGTCATTTATGATCCCGTTTCCGGTGAAATGTTCACCGCCCTCAAGGGCGAAGGCACCAAGGTGAATGGGCGACCTGCGCAGATTTCTCAAAGCGCGGGCCTTCATGAAGGCTCAGTGGGTCTAGGGCACAGTTCCAAGTCCGACAAGGACAAGACCTTGAAGGTTACGGATCTCATTCTGTCTTCTGGCGGCATGTTCTTTCGAAATGCCTCTGGCGGCCTGATGCTGGCCTACACGGCAACTGGTCGATTGGCCGGTTACATCGAGGAAGAAATGAACGTGTGGGACTGTGTGGCAGGTCTTTTGATGATCGAAGAGGCGGGCGGGTTGGTCCAGCCGTTCGATATGGAACGCGCGTTGACTGACAGGTGCCGTGTCGTTGCAGGCGGCCCGCAGGTCTACAAGGCGCTTCAGGAGATCTCTGAGGAGGCTTTCGGGTAAATCTGATCCGACGTAGCCAAAAATGAAAAACGGGCCTCAGGGGCCCGTTTTGCGTTTAAGAGGCGATTTGCTGGAACTCGCGGAGTTCCCCTGACGGGTGGTCGTAGTAAAGACCATTGGCTTCACTGTCCGGAGAGGAGAACTTCAAGATCGGCGCCGCCAGTTCATCTGGATGCGGCAGCGTTTCAGGATCTTCACCCGGCATGGCCAGCGCGCGCATGGCAGTGCGCATCGGTCCAGGGTTCACCAGCATGGTGTGAATAGGCGTCTTGCGAGTCTCGTTCACATAGGTGCGTGCCATGGCTTCAAGCGCGGCCTTGGACATGTTGTAAGGGCCCCAATAGGCCTTGCACTTGTGAGGAGAGCTGGAGGTGATGAAAACCGCACGGCCCGCATCAGACAGACGCAACAGCGGATCAAGCGAGCGCAGCAAACGCCAGTTTGCAGTCACATTCAGCGCCATGACTTGATCGAACTTCTTGGGGTCCACATGGCCGAGCGGCGAAGTTGGGCCCAAAACGCCCGCATTCGCTACCATGATGTCCAGCTTTTTCCAGCGTTCATAAATGGCGCCGCCCAACCGGTCGAGGCCGTCATAGTCGGTCATGTCCAGTGGGACGAGGGTCGCAGACCCACCAGCAGCCTTGATCTCGTCGTCCAGTTCTTCAAGGCCACCCACTGTACGTGCCACAGCAATCACGTGGGCACCCTGTGCGGCCAATTCCTTGGCAGCAAAGTAGCCAATTCCGCGGGAAGCGCCGGTTACAACAGCGACGCGTCCCTCAAGTGCTTTCGTCATAGTCTATCAACCAACTTCCACCAGGCGTGGTGCCGCCCGGTTATCGTCGTCATTAATCAGGTCGGTCAATGGCGTCGGATAGTCGCCAGTAAAGCAGTGATCGGTAAACTGCGGGGCGTCGTTGTTGCGCCCTTCTTCATAGCCCATGGCCTTGTAAACGCCGTCTACGGACAGGAAGTGCAGACTGTCTGCGCCAATGTAGTTCTTCATGCCAGCGAGGTCGTATTTTGCTGCCAGCAGCTTCTCACGCACCGGCGTATCAATGCCGTAGTAGTCGGAATACTTAATCGGCGGAGATGCCAGACAGAAGTGAACTTCACTCGCACCCGCGTCACGGATCATTTGCACGATCTTCAACGAAGTCGTGCCGCGAACAAGACTGTCATCCACCAGGACAACGCGCTTGCCCTTGATCTGGGCCTGGTTTGCCGAGTGCTTCAGCTTCACGCCGAGCGTCCGGATCTGTTGCGTTGGCTCGATGAAGGTCCGCCCAACATAGTGGTTGCGGATGATTCCAAGCTCAAACGGAATGCCTGATTCCTGAGAATAGCCCAGAGCGGCCGGAACGCCGGAATCCGGCACCGGCACAATTACGTCCGCCTTGATCTGGCTCTCAAGTGCCAACTGACGGCCGAACTGCTTGCGCACATCGTAGACGCTGTGGCCACCCAGAATGGAATCGGGGCGTGAGAAATAGATGTATTCGAAGATGCATGGGCGAGCAGGGCGCTTGCCAAACGGGAAGTAGCTCTCCATGCCGCCCGGCGTACAAACGATCACTTCGCCGTTCTCAACTTCGCGGATAAACTTGGCACCGATGATGTCGAGCGCACAGGTTTCAGATGCAAAGATTGGCGCTCCATTCAGGTCACCCAGCACCAGTGGACGAATACCAAATGGATCACGGGCACCAATCAGCTTCTTGCGGGTCAGCGCTACCAGAGAGAAAGCGCCTTCCATCTGGGTGATGGCTTCAATGAAGCGGTCCACGATCTTGGTTTGACGGCTGCGTGCCACCAGCTGCAACACCACTTCGGAGTCGGAGGTCGACTGACAGATCGCGCCATCTTTGATGAGCTGGCGGCGAAGCGTCATGGCATTTGTGAAGTTGCCGTTGTGACAAACCGCGATCCCGCCGCCGTCCAGCTCCGCAAACAGCGGCTGGACGTTGCGTAGCACCGGCGCGCCTGTCGTGGAATAGCGCACGTGTCCAACGGAGTAAGAGCCCTTCAGGTGCTCCATGATTTCCGGCTTGGAGAAGGAATCGCCTACAAGTCCAAGGTGACGCTCGGAGCGGAACTGCTCGCCGTCATAGGTCACGATGCCTGCTGCTTCCTGTCCGCGGTGCTGCAGGGCGTGGAGGCCCAGTGCGGTCAGTGCGGCAGCATCCTCATGGCCCAGAATACCGAAAACACCGCATTCTTCATGAAGCGTGTCGCCATCAAGGTCTTCCTGAGTCAAAGCGACAGAATTATCCGCGCCGTTCATGGCGTTGGCTCCTTGTTCTTTTTTATGACCAGTCCCAGCGACATCCCGAAAGATCGGGAGATCAATTGCGCGAGGTGCCTGTTTCACTCAGCTGATCCAAGCTGCGACGCTCGGAGGAAGAATAGGTCGGCTCTTCCGCTTCAGCCGCCGAATTGGTGCCTGCTTCAGGTGCAGACTTGCGGATCTGATCCATAATGGCTTGTTCCGGGTCTTCAGGCAAAACGGCGACAAGGCTTGCACCGGTGGTCACGAGCAGGTGGCGGGACTTGGCGTTCATGACCCATTGTGGCTGTTGCTGCTCTGGAACGAACCAGTTGAAGAACAACATTGCGACAACGACGATCAAAAAGCCGCGTGCTGCGCCGAACACGAAACCAAGTGTGCGATCCAGTGCCCCGATCCGGCTGTCCAGAACGAAATCTGAGATCCGCATTGTTATATAGCTAACAATAAACAGCGTCAGCAGAAAAACGACACCGATGGCGACGACGGTCGCGACCGTGCCATTTGAAATGTAATCGGCCAGAAAAGGTGTGACGGGCTTGTAAAAGTAGTAGGCGGTAACTGCAGCCGCGATCCAGGACGCGATTGAAAGCACTTCCCGAACAAACCCGCGGATCATCGCCAGAATGGCCGACAAGAACATGATGACGAGCAAAATGCCATCGAGTAGTGTGATCGGCATGGATCGACACAGCCCCTTCGTTTGTAGAAGGCCCCGATACTCATTGGGGCCCTTCAAGAACCAAAATTAGAACGCAAAACAGGTGCACATCATGTGCTTTCTGCCGCTGGTGCCTTAGAGGCAACAGCTGCAACCAATTCCCCCAGTTCCTCTAGGCCTCGGACCTGTCCCAAGCCTTGAGAGCCATCCTTAAGGTTGGCATTTGGTACCACCGCCGCACCAAAGCCCAACTTTTGGGCTTCCTTGAGGCGCGAGCCAGCTTGCGCCACCGGACGAATGGCACCCGACAAACTTACTTCGCCGAAATAGACGCATTCGAGCGGAAGGGCAACCCCACTCAAGGAAGAGATCAGCGCAGCAGCCACAGCCAAGTCTGCTCCCGGCTCGTTGATGCGCAAACCTCCCGCTACGTTCAGGTAAACATCGTGTTGTGAGAACCGCACCCCGCACCGTGCCTCAAGCACGGCGAGGATCATGGAAAGGCGCGCTGAGTCCCAACCGATGACCGCACGGCGCGGCGTGCCCAGCGGTGAGGGTGCCACGAGCGCCTGTATCTCCACCAGCAGGGGCCGTGTGCCCTCAAGACCAGCAAAAACCGCCGCTCCCGGACTGGTGGCATTCCGTTCACCAAGAAACAAGGCGGACGGGTTGGCAACTTCCGTCAGGCCAGCGTGCTGCATCTCAAAGACGCCGATTTCATCGGTCGCGCCAAAGCGGTTCTTTACTGAGCGCAGGATGCGATACTGGTGAGCGCCATCGCCCTCAAAGTACAGCACCGCGTCGACCATGTGTTCCACCACGCGCGGGCCGGCGATTTGACCATCCTTCGTCACGTGGCCCACGATAACCACACAGGTGCCGGTCTTCTTGGCATAGCGCACCATGGCCTGTGCACAGGCGCGAACCTGAGTGACCGTGCCGGGCGGCGAATCCACCTTGTCGGTCCAAAGCGTCTGAATACTGTCGATGATGACCAGCGCCGGGCGCTCGATGGATTGCAGCGTTGCCAGAATGTCTTCGACACTGGTTTCTGCGGCGAGTTTTACAGGCGACTTGGAAAGACCAAGGCGTTCCGAACGCAGACGCACCTGATCAACGGCTTCCTCGCCGGAGATGTAGACAACGCTGTGATCCTGGTTTGCCAGCACGGCGCTGGCCTGAATCAGCAGCGTGGACTTGCCGATACCCGGATCGCCGCCCACAAGCAGCGCGGACCCTTTCACAAAGCCGCCGCCAGTAACCCGGTCCAGCTCGGCAACTCCGGTAATGATGCGCGGTGCCTCTTTGATCTCGCCGGACAGCCCTACCAACTCCAGAACCCGGCCACTCGACCGCGTGCTGCGTCCGGGGCCACCTCCGATGCCTGAATCGCTGCGCTCTTCCTGAATGGTGTTCCACTCACCACAGGATTCGCAGCGGCCCACCCATTTGGTGGTCACTGCGCCGCATGATTGGCAGACAAAGGCGCTGGAGCGTTTAGCCATGTGTTTACGTGTCTTCCTCGTCCTGAACGGAGCCTATGTAGGTGCGCTTATAGCGCGCACCAAGACCCGTTAACAGTTCATAGGAGATCGTGTGAGCGCTCTCAGCCACCTCATCAACGGAAATTGTTGGCCCCATCAGTTCAACCCAGGTGCCTCGTTGTACCATATTGGCGGGCAGGTCGGTTACATCCAGCGCGATCATGTCCATGGAGACGCGGCCAAACAGCGGAACACGGGCGCCGTTTACGCTGGCATAGGAGCCGTCTTGCCCGTCCGTCGAGCCGATCAGTCGGTGCATGCCGTCCGCATAGCCCACGTTCACGGTCGCAATGCGCGTCGGTCGCTTTGTCGTGCGGGCTGCGCCGTAGCCCACGGTTTCGCCCGGGGGAACATGGCGCAGGTGAATCACCTCCGCTTCAACACGGGCCACGCATGCCATCGGATTATGTCGGGTTGGAATCGGATTGCCGCCATAAAGAGCGATTCCCGGCCGGGCCAGTTCAAAGTGATAGTCTTCGCCCAAAAAGATACCCGAGGAATTGCTCAAGGATCTCGGAATTCCGGGAAACAGATCTGCCGCGCTGCGAAACGCTTCCAGTTGGGCCTGATTCTTCGGGTGAGTCGCGTCATCGCCGCAAGAAAGGTGACTCACAACAAGACAAAGCTTGAACTTGCTCAAGGTCTCTTCATCGCGGGAAAGATCACGGGCTTCAGCGTGTGTAAGGCCCAACCGATTCATTCCCGTATCAACGTGAACAGCGGCGGGCAGGGGCGTTCCCAGACTTTCGCAAAACTGCGCCCACTCGGCAATTTCGTCGGGGTGTCCCAAGACTGGTCGCAGAGACGATTCTGCATAAAGGTGGCCCCGGTCGGAGTAGGCTCCGCCCAGCACGTAGATTGTGCCCTGAGGCGCTGCGGCCCGGACAAGGCGGCCCTCTTCGGGCGTTGCCACAAAGAAAGTCCGAGCCCCCGAGGCATAGAGTGCTTTGACAGCTTCCTCCGCGCCGAGGCCATAAGCGTTTGCCTTAACGACAGCCGCGCATTCACACCCATTGCCGGTGCGCTCATTGAGCTGGCGCCAGTTCTTTTGCAGGGCCGTCAGGTCAATGATCAGCCGTCCTGCACAGGACACCTCCTGTGAATCGCTTTGGTAGGGCACGGAAACCTCAGTCTTTCTTGATGCTAACCCACCTTAAGAGCCAATTGAGCAAACAAAAAGCCCGGTTACCGTTGCCAGTAACCGGGCTGTGAATGTTTTGCACCGCTTGGGCTTACTCCATCATGCGTTCTGGCATGTGTTCGCCATCGGCCAGATCGGAGAAGCGGGTGTACTCGCCCTGGAACTGCAGATCCACAATACCTGTCGGACCGTGACGCTGCTTGGCGATGATCACTTCTGCCTTGCCGCGCACCCGTTCCATCTCGGCACTCCATGCCTCGTATTCCGGGGTGCCTTCCGGCGGCTCCTTCTTACCCATGTAGTATTCTTCGCGGTACACGAAAAGAATCACGTCCGCATCCTGCTCAATCGACCCGGATTCGCGAAGGTCAGACATCTGCGGGCGTTTGTCGTCACGCGATTCTACCTGACGGGAGAGCTGGGACAGGGCGATGATCGGCACCTGAAGCTCCTTCGCCAGAGCCTTGAGGCCCGTGGTGATCTCGGTGATTTCCTGCACGCGGTTGCCAGAGTTCTTGGAGGAACCGGTGATCAGCTGGATATAGTCGACCACGATCATGTCGAGGCCTTTTTGGCGCTTCAAGCGACGCGCCTTGGACACCAGCGATGCGATCGAGATACCACCTGTCTGGTCTACATGGAGCGGGACATGCTGCATGTGCTGAGTCGCCGCCACCAGCTTCTCAAAGTCTGCCTCGTTGATGTCGCCGCGGCGAATCTTGGAGGAGGAGATCTCGGTCTGCTCCGAGATGATACGAGTCGCAAGCTGTTCGGCGCTCATTTCCAGCGAGAAAAAGCCCACAACACCGCCATTTACGGTCTTTCTGGAGCCATCTGGCTGCTCTTCTGCCGCGTAGGACTGGGCAATGTTATAGGCGATGTTGGTAGCCAGCGAGGTCTTACCCATCGCAGGACGTCCCGCCAGAACAATCAAGTCTGAGGACTGCAAACCGCCCATAAGCTTGTCCAGGTCGCGCAAGCCCGTGGAGATACCAGACAGAGAGCCTTCACGGTTGAAGGCCGCAGCCGCCATCTCGATGGTTTCTGTCAGCGCGGTCCCGAAGTCCTGAAAACCACCATCAGAACGGCCGGTTTCCGCCAGTTCGAACAGGCGACGTTCCGCTTCATCGATCTGGGCGTTCGGGCCCTTATCAATCGGCGCATCGTAAGCCAGATTGACCATGTCTTCGCCGATTCGGATCAGATTCCGCCGAACCGCCAGATCATAGATGGTCTGACCGTAGTCTTCTGCGCTGATCACGGAAGCCGCGTCTGCTGCGAGTCGCAAAAGGTACTGCGCTGCAGGCATGTCGGCGATCTTCTCGTCAGCCGGGAAGAAAGTCTTCAGTGTAATAGGGGAGGCAATCTTGCCTGCCCGGATAAGTGCGCCACACTTTTCGTAGATATCCCTGTGCGGAGCCAGAAAGAAGTGCTGTGGCTCCAGGAATTCTGAGACTCGATAATATGTCTCGTTATTGACAAGGATTGCACCCAGAAGCTGACGCTCTGCCTCTGAGTTGTGCGGTACTACGCGCGCCGTCTCACTTGCCGTTTCTAGTTTTTGAACTTTACCGTTCATTACGCCCCTCGTGCCTCTTGGCACTCTGACTACCCTTTTGCCGGGTATTGGGAAAGGGTGCTCAGCGGATCTAAAAACAGTTCTTTTTTTTCACCAGATCAACGGGGAAAATTGCTGGTTGCTGATTGACAGTGAAGCCAATATTACGCTGCGTCACTACTTTGAATTATATGTAAGTAATTCAAGAAAGTTACTATGAACGCTTTGAAAAATAGAGGTTATTTAGAAGAGTTATAGAACGGTTCTGTGTCAACTTGAAAATTTTAGTGAAATTTAAGAAAAAAAGGGCGCGCCTCATATTGAAGCGCGCCCTTCTTGGAAAGATATAGCTCAAATAAGCTTATTTTTCTTCTTCTGTTGCTTCAGATTCAGCTTCTACTTCTTCAGTTTCAGCTTCTTCAGATTCGCCTTCTTCGCCTTCAGCTTCTTCTTCTTCGAACTCGAAAGCCTCGTCATCACGAGTAGTCAAATCTTCGCCGGCTTCCTGTCGAACAGCTTCATCTTCAGAGCGTGCAACATTAATGGAAACGCCAACCTCAACTTCAGGGTGAAGTACGATGATAACGTCATGGATGCCGATGGTCTTGATCGGTGCCTTAAGGGAAACCTGAGAGCGAGAAACGGTGAAGCCACCGTTGTCAAGAATCGTTGCAATGTCGCGAGCTGCCACAGAACCGTACAGCTGACCGGTTTCACCGGCAGAGCGGATAGCAACGAAAGACTTGCCTGCGAGCTTTTCGCCGACTGCTTCTGCTTCCTGCTTGCGCTCAAGGTTACGAGCTTCAAGCTGTGCGCGTTCGCGTTCGAAGCGCTCGAGGTTTGCCTTGTTAGCGCGCAGTGCCTTGCCCTGTGGCAGAAGGAAGTTACGTGCGTAACCGTCGCGTACACGAACAGTGTCGCCCATCTGGCCCAGTTTGGCCACACGCTCAAGAAGGATAACGTCCATTTTGGAATCTCCAGATCCGTCTGTCCTGCATGTGTCATGCAGTTAGAGATTGGACTTTAATGACTGCCCGCCAATCTCAATCGGGTTTTTGGTGCTGGATGCACCGGCAGATAGGAAAGGGAGCCCTGAGGCTCCCTGACCGAAACTTACTTGATCACGAATGGCAGCAGGCCGAGGAAGCGTGCGCGCTTGATGGCCTTGGCCAGTTCACGCTGCTTCTTTGCAGATACTGCGGTGATACGGGAAGGAACAATCTTGCCGCGCTCGGAAATGTAGCGCTGCAGCAAACGAATGTCCTTGTAGTCGATCTTTGGTGCGTTTGCGCCAGAGAACGGGCAGGACTTGCGGCGACGGAAGAATGGACGGCGTGCAGTTTGTGCTGACATGATCTATTACTCCGCTGCTGCTTCGTTACGACGAGGGCCGCGGTCACGGCCACCTGCTGCGCCGCGCTCACCGCGACGACGGTCGTCACGATCGCGCTTCTGCATCATTGCAGACTGTTCTTCGTCAAGTTCTTCAACCTTGATGGTCATGAAACGAAGAATGTCTTCGTTCAGGCCCATCTGACGTTCCATTTCGGCAACTGCCTTGTGTGGAGCATCCAGGTTCATAAGGATGTAGTGAGCCTTACGGTTCTTGTTGATGCGATAGGTCAGGGTGCGCAGACCCCAATTCTCGATCTTGCCGACCTTGCCTTCGTTACCTTCGATCACAGCCTTGAACTGCTCAACGAGGGCTTCAACCTGCTGGGTAGAAATGTCCTGACGAGCCAGGAACACGTGCTCATAGAGCGCCATGCGTATAGCCTTTCTGGTTTGGTTTCATCCGGTCGCGGCGCAAAGCCTCCTCGAGGGCCTTTCAGAAAGGCATAGCGAAGAATTCTTCAAGAGCGGGAACACGGGGAAGACGGAGTTCTTTCGATTCCTACAGCAAATCGCTTTGCTGCCTTCCTTTCAGCCCCCGGCCAGCTTCCGGAAACGAGGTGCTCTTTAAAGTGTTTACGCGCGGATGACAAGCGGATCTGTTCAAAAAAGCCTTTTTTCCGCACCAAGACTTGACAGAAACGGCCGTTCGCGGCTCATGTCAGCCGAAATGACCGGATTTTGCTGTGAATTTGACCATAAAGCCGTCGCAATCTGCAGTTTAATTGCCGGCCAATTCACGCATAAGAACACATCTCATAAGAGTAAATGGAGCAGGTTCCAATGAGCATCGCATTCACATTTCCCGGACAGGGCAGTCAAGCTGTCGGAATGGGCCAGGAATTGGCCAACGCATTCCCGGAGGCAAAGGCCGTGTTCGATGAAGTGGATGCCGCCCTTGGGCAGAAGCTCTCTTCTATTATGTGGGAAGGTCCAGCTGACGAGCTGACCCTGACGGCAAACACGCAGCCAGCATTGATGGCCGTAAGCCTTGCCACCATGCGCGTTCTGGAATCAAAGGGCGTGGATCTGGCACAGGCCGCCAAATACGTTGCAGGGCACTCACTGGGTGAATACTCCGCTTTGGCGGCGGCTGGCTCCATCAGCATTTCTGATGCAGCGCGTCTGCTGCGCATCCGCGGTGATGCCATGCAAAAGGCTGTGCCGGTGGGTGAGGGTGCCATGGCAGCGCTGCTGGGTCTGGACTTTGAACAGGCCATGGAAGTCGCGGCTGAGGCCGCTCAGGGCGAAGTTTGCCAGGCTGCAAACGACAATGCCAATGGGCAGGTTGTTGTGTCCGGCCACAAGGCAGCCGTAGAGCGCGCCTGTGAAATTGCCAAGGGCAAAGGCGCTAAGCGCGCCGTACTTCTGCCGGTATCCGCGCCGTTCCATTGCGCCTTGATGCAGCCTGCTGCAGACGCCATGGCGGAAGCGCTGGCTAATGTAGAAATCAAGGCACCTGTCGTGCCTGTCGTGGCCAACGTTCTGGCCCAGCCGATCTCTGACCCTGCTGACATTCGCGCGCGTCTTGTTGAGCAGGTCACCGGCACCGTTCGTTGGCGTGAGTCTGTCACCTGGATGGCAGAAAACGGCATTGAGACATTCGTGGAAATTGGCACTGGCAAGGTGCTGACGGGTATGGTGAAGCGCATCGTGAAGTCTGCAGAAGGTGTTGCAGTCAACACCGCAGAAGACATTGATGCTCTGGTGGCGCGTCTTTCCGCCAACTAAGCCCGCTCTTGAAAGTAGATTCAGCCGAGGAGAATACGGCAATGTTTGATTTGACTGGAAAGTCCGCACTGGTCACCGGCGCAACAGGTGGCATTGGTGCTGAAATCGCCCGCGCCCTTCACAAGCAAGGCGCAACAGTCACCCTGTCCGGAACCCGTGTAGAGCGCCTCGAAGCGCTGGCCGCAGAGCTGGGAGACCGCGTTCACATGCAGGCTGCCAACCTGTCCGATCGTGGCAGCGTGGCCGAGCTGGTTCCAGCTGCAGAAGAAAAGATGGGCGGTCTCGATATCCTGGTAAACAATGCAGGCATCACCCGCGACAACATCTTCATGCGCATGAAGGATGACGAGTGGGATCAGGTGCTGGAAGTTAACCTTACCTCCACATTCCACATCTGCCGTGCCGCGATTAAGGGCATGATGAAGCGCCGTTCCGGCCGCATTATCGGCATCACCTCCGTGGTTGGTGTCACCGGCAATCCGGGTCAGGTGAACTACTCCGCGGCAAAGGCGGGCATGATTGGCATGTCCAAGTCCCTTGCACGTGAGGTCGCCAGTCGCAATATAACGGTGAACACCATCGCACCGGGTTTCATCAAATCCGCGATGACGGATGAGTTGAACGACAAGCAGCGCGATTCGATCCTCGCCTCCGTTCCAGCAGGTCGTTTGGGCGGTGCTGAAGAGATCGCAGCAGCAGCTGTTTACTTGGCAAGTAATGAGGCCGCATACGTAACGGGACAGACCGTGCACGTGAACGGTGGCATGGCAATGATCTAATGGTTTCAACTAGGTAGTTGAACCGCTGTAAAACGGGGAAATGAAAGGGTTTGGCGGCTGGTAATACTTTATAAAGTATGCTAGGACGCCGCCGATCAGATTCAACCTCTGAAGAGTGAGGCGTAGTGTCAGCTGCGGTTTCCTTGGGAAGGGCCCACCGTTGTTCAGGTAGAGGCTTTTCAAAGGGCCAAGAGTGTGCCACACGATCCCTACGAAAAAACCATGTATGGTCCGTTTGTCGGGCTATCAGGCATCACCTTGAAAACAATTGAGGACTTAAAATGAGCAACGTTGCTGAACAGGTAAAGAAGATCGTTGTTGAGCATCTTGGCGTAGAAGCCGACAAGGTCACTGAAGCTGCAAGCTTCATCGACGACCTGGGCGCGGACAGCCTTGACACTGTTGAGCTGGTAATGGCTTTCGAAGAAGCTTTCGGCGTTGAAATTCCAGATGACGCTGCAGAAACCATCCAGACCGTTGGTGACGCAGTTAAGTTCATCGAATCCAAGGCTAGCTAATAGCTAAGCCCTGAAATTATGGAACAGCGGTAGGTGTCTCACCTGCCGCGTCCTTTTATGATTCAGGCGCGTCCGCCTGAAACAGCTTTCCAAAAAAGTGCAGGATTATGCGGCGAGTCGTTATAACAGGTATTGGTATGGTCAGCCCGCTTGGTTGCGGTGCTGAAGTTTCTTGGCAGCGAATTCTGGAAGGCCAGAGCGGTGCTCGTCAGGTCGAAAACTTCGAAACTGATGACTTGCAGACCAAAATTGCCTGCCAGATCCCACGTGGAGATGGAAGCGACGGGACCTATAACCCTGACGACTGGATGGCGCCTAAGGAACAGCGCAAGGTAGACGAGTTCATCGTTTATGCCATTGCCGCTGCAGATCAGGCCCTGACAGATGCAAATTGGAAGCCTGAAACCGAAGAAGATCAGAACCGCTCTGGCGTGTTGATCGGCTCCGGTATTGGTGGCTTCCAGGGTATTGCCGACACAGCCATCCTCCTGAAGGAAAAAGGCCCGCGTCGCGTTAGCCCATTCTTTATTCCGGGCCGGTTGATCAACTTGGCCAGCGGTTACGTTTCCATCCAGCACAAGCTGAAAGGCCCGAACCACTCTGTGGTTACAGCCTGTTCCACCGGTGCGCACGCCATTGGCGATGCAGCCCGTCTTGTTGCGCTGGGTGATGCAGATGTGATGGTCGCAGGCGGGACTGAGTCCCCAATCTGCCGCCTTGGTATCTCAGGCTTCAACGCCTGTCGTGCTCTGTCTACCGGCTTCAACGATCAGCCTGAAAAGGCTTCCCGTCCCTACGACAAGGACCGTGATGGCTTCGTCATGGGTGAGGGTGCCGGTGTTGTCGTGATTGAAGATTACGAGCACGCAAAAGCACGCGGCGCCAAGATCTACGCCGAAATCGTCGGTTATGGCCTGTCCGGCGACGCTTACCACATTACCGCACCTTCTTCTGATGGTGACGGCGGCTACCGCTGCATGGAAGCAGCTTTGAAGCGCGCTGGCATGACCATGGAAGATGTGGACTACATCAATGCTCACGGCACCTCCACACCACTGGGTGATGAGATCGAGCTTGGCGCAGTTAGCCGCCTTGCGGGTGAACATGCCAAGGGCCTGACCATGTCTTCAACCAAGTCCAGCGTTGGTCACCTGTTGGGTGCTGCTGGTGCGGTCGAAGCGATCTTCTCCGTTCTGGCGATCCGCGATGGCATTGCACCGCCAACCATCAACTTGGACAACCCGTCCGTTGAAACGGATATCGATCTTGTGCCGAACAAGGCCAAGAAGATGGAGATCAACGTGGCTCTTTCCAACTCCTTCGGGTTCGGTGGCACCAATGCGTCACTGGTCTTCAAGAAGGTTGAGGCATAATTCCATTTTTCTGGGTTGATTATTTGGGGCCAGAGGCCGCAGACTGCGGTTTCTGGCTTCCTTGCTTTGAGGAACAAGAATGGCAAATACGCCCGGATCATCTGAACATCCTGAGACCGAAGACGCCAACGGCGGCTCGCAGCAGCGTGTGAACCCACGCAGCCCTCGTCAGGCCATTCAGCCGGATAAGGCCCCGCCACCACCAACGCGCTCCCGCCATGCGCGTAACCCACTGGTGATGGTCATTAATTTTCTGCTCACGCTGGCCGTTCTCGGCATCCTTGGCGCCGGTGCATTGGTGTACTGGGGCAAGGGCGAGTTTGAAGGCGCCGGACCGCTGAGCGAAACCACCTCCGTCATCATTCCAAAGGGAGCCAGCCTTGGCTCCATTGCAGATCGCCTTCATGAAGCAGGTGTAATCGAAGACACGCTTGTGTTTGAAGCTGGCACCCGGTTCTACAAGAATCAGAACCGCATGAAGGCCGGTGAGTATGCTTTCGCCCCGGGCGTCAGCATGCATACCGTCATGGAAGATCTGGTTGAGGGCAATGCGGTCTTCCATACCGTGACCTTCCCGGAGGGGTGGACCAGTTGGCAGATCATCAACCGTTTGAACGCGGATCCGATCCTGGTTGGTGACATCACCGAAATACCGGCGGAAGGCAGTCTTTTGCCTGAGACCTATTCCTTCACCCGCGGCACCACCCGTCAGAAGATCATCGACGAGATGAAAGAGGGCATGCAGCGGGCGATTACACAGGCATGGGAACGGCGCGCGCAAGACTTGCCAATCGAGTCCCCCGAGGAACTGGTAACGCTGGCCTCCATCGTCGAGAAGGAAACCAGCAAGGCCGATGAGCGTTCTCGTGTGGCCGGTGTGTTCGTCAACCGCCTGCGCAAGGGGATGCCGCTTCAGTCAGATCCGACCATCCTTTATGGCCTGTTCGGCGGTGAAGCCTGGACCAAAGACCGTTCTGCGATTACCCGGTCTCAGCTGCGGCAGCAGAACCCTTACAACACCTACCAGATCAACGCACTGCCTCCGGGGCCAATCGGCAATCCGGGCAAGGCAGCATTGGAGGCGACCTCCAATCCATCCCGCACCAACGATCTGTACTTCGTTGCGGATGGCACTGGCGGCCATGCCTTTGCTGAGACCTACAAGCAGCATCAGCGCAACGTGGCAGAGTGGCGCAAGATCGAGCGCGAAATTCGCGCGCGTCAGGCAGAGCAGCAACAGTCTGAAGGCGAGTGACCCCGGTGCCTGCGCACAGGTGTATATAGATCGAAAGGCCGCACGTCAGTTCCATAGGCGTGCGGCCTTCTTTGTTCTAAGGTGGCCGGACACCCGCTGTGTCTGCCAAAGATTAAGGAAGTACATGCCATGACCCTGGCAAGCATGACTGGCTTTTCCCGCGAAGAGGGGACGCTCGACAACATCCGCTGGACGTGGGAACTGCGCTCTGTAAATGGCAAGGGGCTGGATATGCGCCTGCGCATCCCGCAGGGCTATGATGCGCTCGAAGCGACGGTTCGTGGGCTCGCCTCCAAACGTCTCAAGCGCGGCAACGTCTCCATCAATCTTCAGGTTCAGCGCGAACAGAACACAACAACGCTTGCAGTAAACGAACAGGCGTTGGAGCAGGTGCTTCAGGCCCTTGCGGTTCTTCAACGCCGCCTGCCAGATGCAGCCGCACCTAATCTCGATGGCATCCTCGCCCACAAGGGTGTGTTGGAGCTTCAGGAAGCAGAAGAGACCGAAGACCAGAAGGCCGCCATCCTCAAGGCGCTGGAAGACAGCTTCAAGATCGCACTCGACAATCTCGTCGTGATGCGCGAGCGCGAAGGCGAAAGCCTCAACGAATTGCTCAGCGGCCAGGCCGCCGAAATTCTGCGCCTTACCGAGGAAGCTGAGGGCCTGCCATCTCGACAGGCCGATGCCATCAAGGAGCGCATCGCCGCACAGGTCGCCCAGCTTATGGAAGCAAACAGCACGCTGGAGCCCCAGCGGCTCCATCAGGAAGCGGTACTTCTTGCAACCAAAGCTGATATCCGCGAGGAACTGGATCGCCTCTACGCCCACGTCAACGCCTTGAAGGACCTCATCGGCACGGGCGGAGCTGTAGGACGGCGCATGGACTTTCTGGCTCAGGAGTTCAACCGCGAGGCCAACACGTTGTGCTCCAAGTCAAACAGCGTGGAACTCACAGCCATCGGTCTTCAACTCAAGACCGTGATTGACCAGATGCGTGAGCAGATCCAGAACGTAGAATAGAAACCAGCGGTAACACACCGCCAATAGATAAGAATAGACGGAGTATCCGAATGTCCGAGCGCGCCTCTGGCACAACAGTATCTTCTCAGCAGGCTGAAGACACCCGCCGTGGCCTCATGCTGGTGTTGTCCTCACCTTCAGGGGCAGGCAAGTCCACCATCGCCCGCATGCTGCTGGGTGAGGAGAAGGATCTTACTCTGTCCGTTTCCGTAACCACGCGCCCACAGCGCTCGACGGAGGTGGACGGCGTGGACTATCACTTCGTGTCCCAAGACAAGTTCAAGGAGATGATCGAAGCCGATCAGCTTCTGGAGTGGGCCGAGGTCCACGGCAACTATTATGGCACCCCACGCGGTCTGGTCGAAAACTGTCTTGAAAAAGGGCAGGATGTGCTTTTCGATATCGACGTCAAAGGTACCTTCCAGCTCTACGACAAGATGCGCTCGGATGTCATTTCCATCTTCATCCTGCCGCCGTCCATTGCAGAAATGGAAGCGCGTCTTTCCAAGCGCGGTGAGGACAGCGAAGAAGTCATCTTGAAGCGCATGAAGACCGCTGTTGGCGAGATGAGCGCGTGGTCCAAGTACGACTACATCATCATCAATGACGATCTTCAAAAAGCCTATGAGAGTGTTCGGGCCATCCTGCGGGCAGAACGTCTACGCCGCGAACGGGCCGTGGGCATTGCACCGCATATTGACGGTATGGTGGAAGACCTGCGCAGCCGCATTGAATCCGGCTCTTAAGGTTGTAGTCCAAGTCATTGAAAGAAAATAAAAAAGCGCCTCTTTGAAAGGGGCGCTTTTTGCATTCTTAACCCAAGGGTTGAACCCTAGCTGAAAGCGTGGGCCAGAGCGATGAAGCCTGCTACATCGATCTCTTCAGCGCGCGCAGTCGGTTTGATTCCAGCTGCCTCAATGCGTGCTTCCGCGTCTGGGCGCAGAGACTTGAGACTGGCGCGCAGCATCTTGCGGCGCTGACCAAATGCGGCGTTCGTTACCGTCTCCAAAGCCTTCAAGGGGCACTCCAGCGGCTTTTCTCGCGGGTGCAGCTGCACAACGGCGGAGGTCACCTTTGGCGGCGGGGTAAAGGCCTGCGGGCTCAAATCGAACAGAATATCCGTATAGCACCGCCAGTTGGCCAGAACGCCCAAACGGCCATAAGCCTTGGAGCTGGGGTCTGCCACAATACGTTGGCCGACTTCCTTCTGGAACATCAAGGTCAGAGATTCCCAGTAGGGCGGCCACTCGTCCACCGTGAGCCAGTTCAGAAGCAGCTGTGTGCCCACGTTGTACGGCAGGTTGGCCACGATCTTGATAGGCCCCTCGGTGATCTCCCGGGGGTCGATCTTTAATGCGTCCCCCTCGATCACTTCCAGACGGCCATCATAGTAATCGCTGATTTCCTGAAGGGCCGGGATGCAGCGGGTGTCCTTTTCAACGGCAATCACTTTTTTCGCGCCTGCCGCCAGTAAGCCCCGTGTCAGACCGCCGGGGCCGGGGCCTACTTCCAGAACGGTCACGTCCTCCAGTTTGCCAGCGCTGCGGGCAATGCGAGAGGTGAGGTTCAGATCGAGAAGGAAGTTCTGGCCGAGCGCTTTGCGCGCATCAAGACCGTGTTCGCGAATGACATCGCGAAGCGGAGGTAGGTTATCAATTTGAGCCATTTAGACCAATTCCGGTTCACTAAGAGCCACGGCAAGGCGCATGGCCGCAGACAGGCTGTCCGGGCGGGCCGTGCCATGTCCGGCCAAACCAAAGGCTGTGCCATGGTCCGGTGAGGTGCGCACGAAAGGCAGGCCGAGCGTTACATTTACCGTGTCGTCGAAGGCCAATGTCTTCACGGGGATCAGCGCCTGATCGTGATACATGGCCAGCACCACGTCGTAGGTTTCTCTGGCGCTTTCATGGAACAAGGTGTCGGCTGGAAGAGGGCCGCGCACGTCAACGCCTTCATCCCGCAATTTATCAAGGGCAGGAACGATAATCTCCAGATCCTCAGTCCCCATGGTGCCGTTTTCGCCAGCGTGTGGGTTCAGTCCAGCCACCGCAATGCGCGGCCGCTCAAGACGGAACCGGCGCTTCAGGTCACGGTCCACAATGCGGGCGGTATCGATGATGAGCTGAGGCGAAAGAACATCCCAGATCTTGATCAGGGGAATGTGCAGCGTAACGGGCACGGTCATCAGGTCAGGGCCTGCCAGCAGCATGATCGGCTGCTGCGCGCCTTTGCCAAACATTTCTGAAAGCGCGCCCAGGTACTCCGTATGCCCCGGGTGTTCAAACCCGGCTTGATAAAGCACTTCCTTGGCAATCGGGTTGGTTGCGACTGCGCAGGCCAGGCCATCGCGCACGTGCTCCACAGAGGTGCGAATGGATTCCAGCACCATCTGCGCGTTTGCGGAAGAAGGTACCCCCGCAACCGCATTTACAGACTTCGAGAGCGGAACCACCGGCAGCGCATCGTGAAACACAATGTGAGCGTCTTCCGGTGTGCACACCTTGATCTTGACCTTCAGGCCAATCTGTTTGGCGCGCGTTTCAAGGAGTTCCGGGTCAGCGATTACATAAAATACTGGCAGATCTCGCTTCAAGCGTTCAGCCCAAGCCATGAGTGTAATCTCTGGTCCGATACCTGAAGGTTCTCCCATGGTAACGGCCAAGGCCCGGGCTGGTGCCAGCATCTCAGTAGTCCTTTATCCTCTTAGCGGTCTTCAATCACCGCGCGGGTGCGCAGTTCATGCAGGTAACGGCGTGCCAGACGCTGACCTTCTTCATTGCGAAGCTCGCCTTCAACCTCACTGCGGGCAGCCGCATCGCTCTGCAGCGTGCGCTTGTCGCAAAGGGCGATCATTTCGTAACCTTGTTCAATTTCCTGAGCTTTTGTCAAACGGCCCACGGAAATGTTGTCGAGTTCCTTCTTCATCGCAGGCGACAGGTCGTTTTCAAGGCGCTTGCCAATTGGGCGCACAACAACCTCTTTCAAACCACCGGCAATGCGAAGGCCTTCGCTGCAAGAGGTAAAACGGCTGCGTAGCTTGTTCATTTCGCTCTGCCGGGCGCGCCGCTTGCTGGCGCTTGCACTTTCAGGCACCACGAAGATCACCCGCTGCAGGTCATATTCTACAGTCGTGTTTTCCGTGTCTTGAGAGCGGTCACGCAGCGCTGCGATGACGTCAGACTGGTTGATCCGCACGGTGGCGCGGAACCGGCGCATGACAACATCGCGCCAAGCCAACTCTGACCGCAAACGGTCCTTGAGGGTCTTGGAATTGATGCCGTTCTGGCCAAGGGCCTGCGTGAACTGGCTTGGTGACAAACGCACACGGCGGGCGATATCACCAAACGCGCTGTTTACATCCGCATCGCTCACCGACACGCCAACCCGTTCGGCTTCTTGCATTTTCAGGGCTTCTTCGATCAGCTCGTTGCGGGCGCGGCGCTTGGCAACGCTCTGAGACGAGCGGGTGGTCAAGACGATCAGGCGCGACCGTTGAGTAAGATCGTAGCTGGTGATTGGTTTGCCATTCACCACCAGTTCAATGCGGGTTGCCGCTTCCGCCGGAGCAGAAAAAGCGCCAACAAGCGCGAGAAAAAAAGTTGCAAGAACAATTGCAGGAAGTCGCGAAGTTTTCATATCTGCTCGATACCCGGATCGCACCGGCCCCGTTTCCTTGTCGCATTAAGCCCTCACCAGACTACGTTAAGTAAACGGGTGACAGCGGCAGTTGAGCGTTACCATTAAAAAGCGAGCGCGGCATTCAGATGGCCACGCTCAAACTCTTTGAAACTTATAACACTACTCACTTGAAGTGGATAGGCTCGTATCGCCAATCGTTCGCAATCCGACCCGGAAGAAGAAGGTCTTTTCAACGGGTTCACCGTTGTTTCGGCTTCTGTCTTCCCCATAGGAGAAGGAAACCGAGAAGCCTTCATCGTCATAACCGATACCGACGGCGTCCTGAACCACCTGACTATTGACCAAGTCATAGCGCACCGAACCAAACAGACGCCAGTTTTCCTGCAGGGTCAGGTTGGTGGAACCAACAAGTTCCTCGCGGTCTTCATTGATACCCGCATCAGGACGTTCACCAAGGAACGCATAGGCAACGGCAGCAGACAGTGGGCCGTAGCGACCGCTTGCGGTCACTTCCGCACGCTGAATAGAGAAGTCATCTTCATCAAAGCGTGCGTTGCTGCCAATGCGGAAGCCCGTATTGGTATCAAAGTAAAGCGCAGTCACCCAGTCAGACTGGTCAGTCTCAAGACCGGAGTCGCCCGTTGCGTCCAGGATATCCGGAATCTCATAGGAGTTGTCTCCGGCAAGCTGAATGGACTTACCGAACGTGGCGCTCACGAAGGAGCCTTGGTCAAACTGCAGACGGTACTGCAGGCCAAGGTTGGCGCGCGTGCCGCCTTCGTCACGATCAAAGCCGGAGAATTTGTCCCATTCGAACAGGGTAGAGGCGTCAAACACGATGGATTGCGCATCTTCGTTTGGCAGTTCACCAATCTTTTGTTCATCGGGGCGCACGATGATCTGCGCAATTGGTGTAATCACCTGATTGCCGCCCTTGAAGGTCGCGATGAACGGATACTTGTATTCAAGGCCAATCGCAGGCATCCCGCGGAACGCGATGGTGTCATCCGTGAGCGATGTCACGTTCTTGTCCGCAGATTCCATCAAGTAGAGATTGGTCTTCACATAGGCAAACGGGGTAAACACCTGTCCCAACGGGTCAATCAGCGTGCGCCGCCAGGTCATGTTGGCGCTGGCGCGTGTGAATGTACCTTCAACACCGCGGAACCGATTGTTGTTGTTCACTGAGAACGCATCGGTGGTGTTGCGGGTCAAGCTGGTGATGTTGCCCGTGTAGGAAAGCTCACCGCCCAGGATCGGATCCGCAAAGATCACGGAGTGATCGATGACCGGATGCACAACGGGCTGCTTTTCCTGAAGGTCATCATCAACAGGGGAGAACGGCGCCGTCGGGTTTGCTGGATCGTTCGGGGTCGGGTTGTCTTCCTGAGAAACCTGGAAGGCGTAAGCGTTGGCTTCAAAGCGATTTCGCTCTGTTACGCCATTCAGATAGATCTTGGAGACCTCCGAGGCAGAACCAAACTTCGCAAACGAATAGTCTTCGCGGAACGCCCGGTCGGTGGCGTAGGTCAGATCCCACCCGGCAGACCAGCGATCCGTCAGGTCGTACGCACCTTCCGTGTTGATGATGAAGCGGAAATCTTCGTCACCACTGGAGCCGACAAACTCGTCAGGATCAGCCTGATAGATGCCACCTGTCGAGATCGAGTAGCCGCCGTTCAGCGTCTCCTGACGCCAATCCAGCTGCAAAAGCGCACCTTGCTTGGAAAGCGGGGTGAGGGTCGTGGTCAGATCATAATGCGGATCAAGCGCCCAGTAGTAAGGGATGGACGCGCCATACCCAAGGCGGCTCTTGAACACCACTTCCGGGAAAAGGAAGCCAGAGCGCCGTTTCACTGAAGGGTCAGGCAGTTCCAGAAAGGGCACGGTGGCAATGGACTTGCCCAAGAACTCCAAGGAAGCTTCCTCAAAGTAGATGGTTTGTTCCTGCCGGTTATGGATGATCTTTGCTGACTTGATGCGCCAGAGGGAAGGCTTGGCCGGGCTGGTATAGACCGTGTAAACGCCGTCGTTCAGTGTGATCTCGTTGGCATTCGTGCGCTCGGCACTCTGTGCGATCAAACGGGTGAACTGCGGTGTATCGATACGCAGGGAACGGATGAAACCTTCGCGGAAATCATCGCTCAGTTCCAGCTCATCGGTCAGAATGAGATTACCGTCCGGCTCCGTCATGCGCACATTGCCAATGGCAGAGAAGCGGCCGGTCTTGCGGTTATAGACAACGCGGTCCGCTTCCAGAGTGTATTCATCAAAATAGATGTCTACAGAGCCAGAGGCCGTAATCACGTCATTGTCGAAATCGTATTGAAGATTGCTTGCTTCAAGCAGCATCGGTTGCGTGGTGTCGATGCTTTGAGAAACTGCGCCCTCAAAATCAACCTGTGCGTGTGCATTCGTCGTCATCCATGCGGTCGCATTTGCGCACACCAAAGCAAGTGCAGAAACACCTGCCAGATAGCTGGCAAACTTGCGCCCACGCGCTTTTTCAGAACGACGTTGTCCTAGGAGGGATGGCAATGCCACCATTAGCCATCCTCCTGATTCAACAGGATCGTAAAACCCATAAGTACCCCAAATACGCCAGGTGCCCACGCAGCTACTTCTGTAGGGACGATACCCGCGCCCCCTAAATCTCTAGAGAGTTCAGATACAACGTAAAGCACGAAGCCTGCAACAATGCCACCCACAATAAGACGGCCAATTCCACCAAAACGCGAAACTCTTAACGACACCGCCGCAGCGATTAATATCATTGCCACCAAAAGAACCGGCTTGGCGAGCAGACTCTGATACTGAAGTGCATACCGATAGGCGGGAAGTCCCGCTCTTTGTGAGAGTTCTATGAACCTCGGCAGATTCCAGAAGCTGATTGACTCAGGGGATGCAATGCTTTCCCGCACCTCAGTTGGCGTAAGGTAAGTGCTTAACGTGTAACTGCCATAAATTTGTGGATCACTATCCACTCTAAACACAGTCACATCGCTGAGCCGCCACATGTTATTGGCCAGAATCGCCGTACTGGCTTCGATTCTCTCTGCGAACTCACCATCGCGGTCGAAGGCGAAGATGGTTACCCCGTTCAACCGGCCGCCGCGATCCATGATGTGGCGGGCGTGAACAACGGATTCGCCGTCCGCCCCGTCCTGCCGCAGCCAGACTTCCCCAGTGGTTTGAATCAGATAGGTCTGCTCCACGCCAAAAAGGCCGGCTGCAAGCTCATCGGACATTTCCTGCAGCTTCACTGCCGCCGGGTTGTAAACGCAGATCGCAAATACCCCGAGAAAGATGCCGGTCAGGATCGCTGGCATGGTGAACTGCCACACGGAAATGCCCGCGGCGCGCGCCACCACAAGCTCAAGACTGCGCGACAGGCTCAAGAATGCCCAGATGGAGCCGAACAGCACCGCAAAGGGCAGCACTTGTTCCAAAATAAGAGGGACGCGCAGCGCCGAAATAGCGGTTACACGCATCAACGAGAAGGCGTCGTCATCGCTCCCGCGGCGCACCAGTTCCAGCACGTCGAACAGAAAGATCAGCACCGCTGAAAACAGGAACAGCCCGATAATCGATTTGAAAAAACGCAGGGAAATGTAAACGGAGAGGGTCTTGCCAGCCATCATTTCAGGCGCTCTCCCCACTCTCTGCTTTCCGGCGCCCCAAGCGCTTGGTTCTCATGCGCTCCATTAAGGTCTCCAGCTTGAAAGAAAGCTCGCTCAGCCATGCAGGTGTGCGCCCAAACACAATTGACCAGACCGCGAGCAGTGCCGCAATCACCGGGATCGCATAGAGTATAGGGAAAAGAGACACTTGAGAGTTCACAATCATTGTGCCGCCAAAGCCAAGTGTGCGCACGGCAAAGCAGCTCACAAAAGCGCCAAGCAGCGACATGCTTTGGTTTTGACGGGTGGTTTTTGCTGAGCCGAGAAATGCATAGAGGATCAGACCGAATGCCAGCGGATAGAGTGGCTGGCTCATGCGGTCATGAAACTCCACGATCAGGCGGTTCCAATGCCGCTGGGCGTAGGTATCGTCAGGGTCGGCGTTCAAAAGTTCTAGGGTAGGGCGGTCGCTGGCCTTGTAGGTGGGCTCGCGCGCCTCCGGGATCATGCTGGACAAGTCAAAGCCGTAGGATTCAAAACTCACGATCGAGATGTCGCTGCTGCCTTGCGGGCGGCGCTGAATGGTCCCGTCGAGCATCACCAGAATGGTCTTGTCTGCCGCTTCAATGATCCGGCCGCGCTCTGCGGTGTAGGTAAAGCCTGTTTCCTGTTCGCGCTCATCACTCAACAGCAGGCCTTCCAGAATGCCATCACCGGAGCGGTTGCGAATATGGAATGTCAGCCCGTCTTCAATTTCGATGAAACGGCCGGGTTTGACGATGTTTGCCACCAGGTCAACGCGCACCTTGGTAATCTCATCGCGCATCAAGGCGCGGCTCGTCGGTGCAAGGTAGGTCGAGAAGAACCCCAGCAGCAGGGCGATCAGCAGCGAGAACAGCATGATCGGGCGCAAGACGAGGCTGCGCGACGCGCCAGAGGCATTGATCACGATCAGCTCGCTGTCCCGCGCCATGCCGTTCAGCACGATGATCATGGCAATGATCATGGCAAACGGCGCAACGATCACCACAAGAAATGGCAGGCCCAGCATGGTGATGTAGAAGAACTGGAGTAGTGTCTGTCCCTTGGAGGTTACAAGATCGAGCTGACGCAGAGCCTGAGTGGACCAAACCACGCCTGTCATCGCGATCAATGTAACAAGAAAAGAACCCAGCGTTCTTCTCAGGATGTAGCGTTCAATCGTTTTCATTGCACCGGGCGCGTAGGGCTCTGCTTCTCATTCTGGTTGTCGTTTCTCTTAGCACGGATCGTTTGGCAAGATAGCTCCGAACCATCAATTGATGCATAAACTCTCAGATTTATTGGACTGATCTTGAAAGCAAACGCATTAGCGGCCATTGTCTCTTCATAATTCACAGCGCTCCTCCACATGAGTGCTACCTTTCCTAAAAGACCAATCCAACAATCACGGAAGAAAGAAGGATCCAATGGCAACTCTACCGTCCATTAGAATCAGTGGTTTGGGCAAACCCTCCGAAGCCGTCGCTGTCATTTTTGCGGAAAAAGAGAACAAGCTCTCTGATCAAGCCGTTGATATGGTGGGTGGGGACGCAGCATTCATCGAGCGTGCTGCAAAAATCTCCGAGTTTGAAGGCAAGAAGTCGTCTTTCCTTGATGTCATCGCACCAGAAGACAGTGCAGTGGACCGCGTCATCGTGGTCGGTCTTGGTGATGCAGCTGAGCTGGAAGAATCCGATTGGCGCAACCTTGGCGGCGAACTGGTGGGGAAGCTGAAATCCCTCAAGATCGAAAAGGCTGAGCTGCGTTTTGATGCGCCAGACGCCTCCGCAGAGACGCTTGCAGCGTTTGCGCAGGGCGGTTTCCTGCGCGGCTATGTGTTTGATGCTTACAAGACCACCAAGAAGGAAGAGGAAAACAACGCTGACTGGGCGCTGTCACTCACCATTCAGTGTGGTTTTGAGGCCGAAGCTGCCGCAGCATGGAAAGAAGCTGAAGCTGTTGCGGGCGGTGTCCTGCTGGCGCGCGAGCTGGTGGACCTGCCGCCAAACGCGCTTGGCCCGGTTGAGTTCGCGCAAAAGGCTGTCGATCTTGGCGCTCTTGGTGTCGAAACCGAAGTTCTGGATGTTGAGCAGATGGAAAAGCTCGGCATGCACGCTCTTCTCGGTGTGGGGCAGGGTTCCCGCCGCCCATCTCGCCTTGCCATCATGAAGTGGAACGGCGGCAAGGACGGTGATACTCCAATCGCTTTCGTCGGTAAGGGCGTTGTCTTCGACACCGGCGGCATTTCACTCAAGCCAGGTGCTGGCATGGAAGATATGAAGGGCGACATGGGCGGCGCAGCCGCGGTAATCGGCCTCATGCATGCGCTTGCCGCGCGCAAGGCACCGGTCAACGTAATCGGTGTTCTGGGCCTGGTGGAAAACATGCCAGACGGCAATGCACAGCGTCCGGGCGACATCGTCACCTCCATGTCTGGTCAGACCATTGAGATCCTGAACACAGACGCCGAAGGCCGCCTCGTTCTGGCAGACGCGATCTGGTACACGCAAGACCGCTTCAAGCCGAGCTTCATCATCGATCTGGCAACCCTGACCGGGGCCTGCCTCGTTGCACTGGGCACCCACCGCGCAGGCCTGTTCTCCAACGATGATGAGTTGGCAGAGCGCATTCACAAGGCGGGTGAGTTTACCGATGAGAAGGTCTGGCGCCTGCCTCTCGGCAAGGAGTACGACAAGATGATCGATACGCCGAACGCCGACATGCGCAACACCGGTGGCAGCCGTTTTGCCGGTGCAACAACGGCAGCCCAGTTCCTGCAGCGTTTCACCAATGAAACCACATGGGCGCATTTGGACGTTGCGGGCACCGCCATGGGCTCCAACAAGAACGCCATCAGCCAGGGCTGGGCCTCCGGCTTCGGCGTACGTCTTCTCGACAAGCTGGTCAAAGACCACTACGAGAACAGCTAAAACAAAAGGCTGGTCGGGAAACCGACCAGCCTTTTTCGTGAATTTCTCAGGGCTGCCTGGCAGCCACGATGCCTGAAAATCTCTTTGATTTGAGAGCTTAACAGGTCTGATAATCCTGACAGATGCTCTGGTTTTCTGGGAGCATGGCGCCAACGGCCGCCGTTACTCCAACCAGGCCACACACCAAAACAAAAAACAGGACGATACGCGACAGCATTAGGCGCCTCTTGCACTCAAAAAGGGACTATATCCAGAGACACTGTAGTCAGCTCTCCGGATGAATCATGCATTGATAATTCAGTGGTTTTCTTTAAGCACTGTTAATTGAAGCGAGCATGACGGAAAGTCCAGTCTCAAAGCAGTGGATCACACTATTATCAACGAGACTTCGACGGTGCGCCCCAGTCGTTTCTGGATAACTCCCCGGTCCGTGGCGGAAATGTGGTGCTGTTGCCCGTCAGGATGGTAGGACCACATTGTTCTCGCAAGACATGACTCGTAACTCCGGATG
The DNA here is from genome assembly GCF_033843645.1 of Nesiotobacter zosterae. Taxonomy (NCBI): domain Bacteria; kingdom Pseudomonadati; phylum Pseudomonadota; class Alphaproteobacteria; order Hyphomicrobiales; family Stappiaceae; genus Nesiotobacter; species Nesiotobacter zosterae. The sequence goes on from NZ_JAWXVZ010000005.1 coordinate 249,922, forward strand.
GTCCCATGAGCGAAGTGCTATTCTATCAACTCTCGCTGTTCCCGCTTGAAAAGGCGCTGCCGCAAATGCTGCAAAAGTGCATTGAGCGCGACTGGGCAGTAACCATTCAGTTCGGCTCTCAAGAGCGCTGCGAAGCCATTGATGCCCATCTGTGGACGTATTCGGACGACGCTTTTCTGCCCCATGGAACCAAGAAAGATGGTTTTGAGGAAGCTCAGCCAATCTACCTGACCACAGAAAACGACAATCCGAATGATGCCATTGTCCGGTTCGTGGTAGACCGCGCGCCAATGCCCGATCCTTCCGGCTATACCCGTGTGGTATACATGTTCGATGGCAATGATCCGGAAGCCCTTCAGGAGGCCCGAAAGCTTTGGGTCGAGGTAAAAAAGACCGATCATGAGCTGACCTACTGGGCACAAACACAAAATGGGGGCTGGGAGCGCAAGGGATGAGCCGGGCAAAAACACCTGAGCACCTTCGAGCGGAGCGTGAGGCTTTGCGGACGCGGCATGATGCTATTCCCGGGGGCACCGGAGATGGCGATTGGGAGACCCGCAAGAATTGGTTTGATGCCGTTTATGAAACGGCAGCGGGAGATGCCGGGCAGGTGCCTTGGGCGGAGCTGCGCCCCAAGGCACCCATTTTGAAGTGGCTCGACTCCCATCCGGGGCGCGGTAAGACTGCTTTGGATGTGGGGTGTGGACTTGGTGACAACGCAGAAGCTCTGGCCGGCGCAGGGTATGAAACAACCGCGTTTGACGTATCCCCAAAAGCCATCGAATGGGCAAAAAAGCGGTTCCCGAACAGCCCGGTGGCCTATCGTGTCGAGGATCTTTTCGCCCTTCCAGAGGATCTCATTCTAGCCTTTGATGTGGTCTATGAATGCTACACCATTCAGGCCATTGCTCCGGAGCAGCGCTCCGACGTGATCAAGGCCATTGCCTCGTTGGTCAAGCCGGGCGGAACCTTGCTGGTCTTGCAACGCACCACCACTGAAGCGGAACGTAGCGGACCGCCGTGGCCGTTGCTTGACTCAGAGTTATCAGCGTTTTCTGAGGTAGACTTAAAGTTGCATATCCGGCAGGACTACACGGAAACGCGTCCGGATGGACGCCAGATCCCTCACTCTTTCCTGATCTATGAAAAGCCCGCGTCTTCCAGCTAGGCGCGAGGCTTAGCCATTGCCCTGAGGGCACTGACTGGATTCTGTTTCTGAGCCTGTTGACTCATTCTGTGAAGCAGCTGAATCGAACGATGATTAAAACTATGTAAGTAATTGAAAAGTATTTGCAAAAGCCCGTTGGAGGCAGGGCGGCGCGCCGCCACTCCCAGCATCAGATCCGCTTTTGCCGGTCATGGCGAAAAGGGCTTTGGCCCTATCTTGTTGCCATCGGGTGTTCCGGGTTGAACTGCAGAAGGTCCCATAGGTTGCCATAGAGGTCCTCAAAGACGGCAACAGTGCCATAGTCCTGCGTCTTTGGATCGCGAGTGAACTTGATGCCGAGGGATTTCATCCGCTCGTAATCGCGCCAAAAGTTATCCGTACTCAGAAACAGAAAGACCCGCCCACCGGCTTGATTGCCGACAAACGGGCGCTGTTCTGGCTTGGACGCCTTTGCCAGAAGCAAGGTCGCGCCGTGAGAGCCCGGCGGGGCCACCACAACCCAGCGTTTGTCCTGTTCCGGTTGGTACGTGTCTTCAATGAGTTCGAACTGGAGCTTGTTCACATAGAAATCGAGGGCCTCGTCGTAGTCGTCGACCACCAATGCAATGTGCATGATGTTTTGCTTCATCTGCGTTGCCCATTCCCATTCATGTGCACAAGGGCACGCCCGTTCCAGCCCAAGCGGAGAAGGGTGTGTTACCCTTCAGCGCTTGCTTGTTCATACTCGTCTGACAGCATGAGCCAGTTTTCTTCTGTCTCTGCCAACAGCTTGACCGTATCGGCACGCTTCTTGGCGTAGTCCGTCGCCTTGTCGGGAGCCTTGGTGTAGATCTCCGGGTCCGCGAGCAGGCCGTCCAGCTTCTCGATCTGTTGCTGCAGCTTCTCCATGTCTTTTTCCGCAGCCGTGATCTTCTTCTTCAGCGGAGCAAGCTGAGCGCGCTTTTCTGCAGCCTCCCGGCGGCGGTCGCTGGCAGAGCCTTTTTTCTCTTCCGCCTTGCTGTCATCCTTGGCGGGGGAGGCGTCGCCTTGCAGAATGTAGCGCCGATAGTCGGCCATATCGCCGTCGAAGTTGCGCACGGTGCCATCAGCCACCAGCCACAAGCGGTCCGCGCAGGCCTCAACCAGGTGCCTGTCGTGGCTGATCAGGATCACCGCACCCTCATAGTCATTGATGGCGTGCACCAGCGCCTCGCGGCTATCGATGTCAAGGTGGTTGGTCGGCTCATCGAGGATCACAAGGTTCGGACCGTAAAAGGTGGCCAGCCCCAAGAGCAGGCGGGCTTTTTCACCCCCGGAAAGGTCTTTGGCAGGGGTCAGCATCCGGTCGGTTGGCAGGCCAAACCCATCAACACGGGCGCGGATCTTGGACTCCGGTGCTTCCGGCATCAGGCGGCGCACATGTTCAATGGGGTTTTCATTGGGCATCAAGTCGTCGAGCTGGTGCTGGGCAAAGAAGGCTGTGCTCAGCTTGGCGCTTTGCACCATGTCTCCGCCTTGCAGCGCCAGACGTCCGGCAATCAGCTTGGCGAAGGTGGACTTGCCATTGCCGTTGGCCCCCAACAGCGCGATCCGATCATCATGGTCGATGTTCAGGTTCAGGCGTGACAGCACGGTCTTGTCGTCATAGCCAACCGAGGCGCTTTCCAGCTTGATGATTGGCGGCGAAAGCTGCGTATCCGGCTTCGGAATGCGGATTGGCAGGCCCGAGCTTTCATCCAGCACGGAGATGGGCTGCATCTTTTCCAGCATCTTAAGCCGCGACTGCGCCTGACGGGCTTTGGAAGCCTTGTAGCGGAACCGGTCCACGAAGCTTTGAATGTGCTTGCGTTCCTTCTCCTGCTTTTCCTGCGCTTTTTTCTGCAAGATGATGGTCTCGCGGCGCTGGCGGTCAAAGCTGTCATAGCCGCCGCGATAGAAGGTCAGCTTGCCTTGATCCATATGGACGATGCTGTCCACGGCCTTGTTGAGCAGGTCGCGGTCGTGGCTGATCAGCACCACTTGGTAGGGATAGCGGGCGATGTAGGTTTCAAGCCACAGCGTCCCTTCAAGGTCGAGATAGTTGGTCGGCTCGTCCAGCAGCAAGAGATCAGGCTGAGAAAACAGCAGCGCTGCCAGCGCCACACGCATCCGCCACCCGCCAGAAAAGTTGGCGCAGGGCTGTTGCTGCTCTTCAAAGCTGAAGCCCAAGCCGTGCAAAATGGCCGAGGCGCGCGCTTCTGCGCTATGGCTATCAATGTCGGCAAGGCGGGTATGGATCTCCGCGATGCGATGCGGGTCTGTCGCTGTTTCCGCTTCCGAAAGAAGCGCGGTGCGTTCCGTATCAGCAGCCAGCACCACTTCCAAAAGCGTGTCCTGCGTGCCCGGCGCTTCCTGCGCCACCTGGCCAATGCGCGCCTTGCGCGGCATCTGCACATCACCGCTTTCAGAGGAAATCTCACCGCACAAAAGCTTGAACAAGGTCGACTTGCCCACGCCGTTGCGGCCCACAAGGCCTGTCTTTGCGCCCGAAGGAATGGTCACACTGGCGTTGTCAATCAACAGCCGGCCGGCAATGCGGTATGTAAGGTTCGAAATCTGTAACATGCCGGTCTGTTTGCCGCCGTTCTTTTGCAAACACAAGGGTATAAATCCACGCAGCTCAGATTTTCACCGCCACAAGAACCACCCCGTTGCCCGCCGCACCTCTCACCCCCACCGCACTCACCACACACTCCCACCGCACACGCCCACCGCACTTACCACACACCCCGCGCCTGTGAACCTCACCACACCCACCACACACACCCGCCGTCATCCCGCACTTGATGCGGGATCCAGAAGGACGCTCACCCCAAGTACAGGCGACCGGTACTTGGGTTCTGAGTTCGCAAATGCTCACGCTCCTTGCGCTGGATCCCGGATCTACGCCTCACATGCGTTCGCCTTGTCCGGGATGACAGTGTTGTGTTCTTGGCGCACCACACACCCCGCCGTCATCCCGCACTTGATGCGGGATCCAGAAGGACGCTCACCCCAAGTACAGACGACCGGTGCTTGAGGTTCTGAGTTCGCAAGTGCTCACGCTCCTTGCGCTGGATCCCGGATCTGCGCTGCGCTTGTCCGGGATGACAGTTTTGTGTTCTTGGCGCACCACACACACCCGCCGTCATCCCGCACTTGATGCGGGATCCAGAAGGACGCTCACCCCAAGTACAGGCGACCCGTACTTGGGTTCTGAGTTCGCAAATGCTCACGCTCCTTGCGCTGGATCCCGGATCCGCGCTGCGCTTGTCCGGGATGACAGTGTTGTGTTCTTGGCGCACCACACACCCCGCCGTCATCCCGCACTTGATGCGGGATCCAGCCGGGCGCTCACCCCAAGTACAGGCGACCGGTGCATGGGTTCTGGGCTCGCAAATGCTCACGCTTTCTTCGCTGGATCCCGGATCTACGCTGCGCTTGTCCGGGATGACGCCGGAGTAGGTCGAGGGCAGGAGGGACTTTTACTCTCCTTTCAGCAACGCCCGCGAACCCCTCGCACCTATGCCACCCGCACCCATGACACCCCACGCTTTGTGAACCTCACCACACTCACCTCTCACCCCCGCCGTCATCCCGCACTTGATGCGGGATCCAGCCGGGCGCTCACCCCAAGTACAGGCGACCGGTGCTTGAGGTTCTGAGTTCGCAAATGCTCACGCTCCTTGCGCTGGATCCCGGATCCGCGCTGCGCTTGTCCGGGATGACAGTGTTGTTTTCTTGGCGCACCGCTCACCCTCGCCGTCATCCCGCACTTGATGCGGGATCCAGCCGGGCGCTCACCCCAAGTACAGGCGACCGGTGCATGGGTTCTGGGCTCGCAAGTGCTCACGCTCCTTGCGCTGGATCCCGGATCTGCGCTGCGCTTGTCCGGGATGACAGTGTTGTTTTCTTGGCGCACCGCTCACCCCCACCGTCTTCCCGCACTTGATGCGGGATCCAGCCGGGCGCTCACCCCAAGTAAAGGCGACCGGTGCTTGGGTTCTGGGCTCGCAAGTACTCACGCTCTTTACGCTGGATCCCGGATCTACGCTGCGCTTGTCCGGGATGACGCTGGAGTAGGTCGAGGGCAGGAGAGGCTTTCACTCTCCTCGCAGCAACGCCAACGAACCCCGCGCACCCATGACACCCCAAGCTTTGTGAACCTCACCACACACACCCGCCGTCATCCCGCACTTGATGCGGGATCCAGTAGGGCGGTCACCCCAAGTACAGGCGACCGGTGCTAGGGTTCTGCGCTCGCCGGTGCTCACGCGCCTTGCGCTGGATCCCGGATCTACGCTGCGCTTGTCCGGGATGACAGTGTTGTGTTCTTGGCGCACCACACACGCCAATCGTCATCCCGCACTTTGGCCGGCACTGTTCCTTTTAAAACAAGAAAAACCCTGCCAAGGCGGGCAGGGTTTTGGAAGGTCAGGTCAGGTTTTTAAAGAATGGCAGGCCGCTCAAGGGCGCACCATGTCCTCCTCGCGCGCCATGCCAAGGCCGGTTTCGCGCTGGAAGTAGATCATGTCCACCGCCTCGGGCGTGCGGCCCAGCTGGGTCAGCATGCCATGAACCTGGCCGCGGTGGTGGGTCTGATGGTTGAAGAAGTGGAACAGCGCCGCCCCCAGGGGCTGCTGCATCACAAGAGGCTTGCGCACGGTGCGATAGATCAGCGTGCGCATGAAGTCGCGCTCCTGCATCCGGTCGATGACCGAGATGATGCGCTCATCCATGAGCTTGCGCTTTTCGCGCAGGTCCGCAAAGCCACCGGTCAGCGTGTCGTCCAGACTGTCATAGGCTTCCCCTTCGCCGGTAAAGCGATAAAGCCACAAACGGTCTGCAACAAGCTGGTGGTCAAGCGTGCCGTGGATCGAGTTGAAGTAAACTCCCAGATCACGGTGATAGTCCGCCTCATCAAGCTGGGCACATTCTTCCAGGAGAAGGTTGTTCGCCCACTGGTTATAAGCGGCGAACATGACAAAGGCAGCTTTCATTCTGCAAATCCTTTCAGTGTGCGGGTTAACTTATCATCACCGGAAAACGGCTCTCGCGAATTGACCGGAATCAAATCTGAGGCCCTGTGGTATTCGCATTATAAAAATTTAAAGGACGCTACGGATCTTGGCGGGAATACTTAAGTTGTTGCTGCCCGAGCGTTTCCTAGGGTTTTTCGTTGCAGCGCAATCATATCTCGGGATTCTACGTGCCTCGGCACTTGCAAAAACACGTAGTTTGTCGCTATATCCGCCCCGAGTACTGGAAAATTATTTCCAGCAAGGGCTCTTTGCGGGGAGCATAGCTGCACAAGAGCTGTCCTCAGTTATCAGCTAAACCTACAGGCAGGATAAAATGGCCATCGAACGTACTTTTTCCATGATCAAGCCAGATGCAACCAAGCGCAATCTGACCGGTGCAATCACCGCCAAGCTTGAAGAAGCTGGTCTGCGCGTTGTTGCGTCCAAGCGCGTATGGATGTCCCTGAAGCAGGCAGAAGGCTTCTACGCTGTGCATAATGAGCGTCCGTTCTTTGGCGAACTGACCGAGTTCATGTCCTCCGGCCCAACCATCGTTCAGGTTCTGGAAGGCGAAAACGCAATCGCGAAGAACCGCGAAGTCATGGGCGCAACCAATCCGGCAGAAGCAGCTGAAGGCACCATCCGCAAGGAATTTGCCCTGTCTCTGGGTGAAAACTCCGTACACGGTTCTGACGCTCCAGAAACAGCAGCTGAAGAAATCGCATACTGGTTCTCCGAGACCGAAATCGTAGGCTAATCAGCCTCCGCTCTGGCGGAAACGAAAATGCGAGGAGCTGGCAGCACTGTCAGCTCCTTTTTCTTTGGGTAAGGTGGAAGACAAGCCCGCAGGCCGTCAACTCGCAATAGCCCGCGCCGTGAGCAGCTTCAGGGCAAAGCCGCCCATAAGCCCGGCAAAGGCCCAGTCAAACACCCGCATGGCCTTGGGGGAAGATTTCAGGCGCTTGGCAATGCGGTCGGCACAAAGAACCATCAAAAGACAACAGGGCAACCCAAGACACAGGAAATAAAGGCCCAGAAACAGGAGCTTTCCAGTCGCGTTGGGGTCCCCAACGGAAATGAACTGGGGCAGGAACGTCACGAAGAACAGGATGATCTTCGGGTTCAGCAGGTTGATGGTGAGCCCTTGAAGGTAGGTCTTCATCAAAGGCTCAGGTGGCCGTGCAGAGCGGTCCAGCGAAAGACCGGTTCCACTGCGCACTGCCGCCACTGCCAGATAGACCAGATACGCCGCCCCAATGTACTTCAGCACCGTAAACGCAGTAGCAGAAGCGGCCATCAGCGCTGACAGTCCTAGGGCCGCGGCCAGCGAGTGAACCACAACACCTGACGACGCGCCCAAGATGGCGGCAACGCCCGCGCGCTTGTTCTGTGTCAGCGTCTTGCTGAGGAACAGCATCATGTCCGGCCCAGGTGTCAGGGCCAAAAGAATGCCCGCCAGAGAAAAGGCCGCGAGCGTTGCGGGATTGGGAATGAAGTCCATAAGATCCTCTGGCCAGTAACCAAAACACACGTGTATTGAACGTTTGAAAGCCGGCTTGGCAAATCACAAATCGTGTGGCCCTGTAACATAGAGGCTGACCGGTGCTCTATGCGCCGGTTTTCTGAGGAGCCAGATGCAGGTCAGGAACGGTCCCTGGCCGGGGAAGCCGATCAAACCGGCGTGATCGGCGTTTTGCTTTCGCACTTCTTCAAATTGCAGCAGCCTATGGTGTTGTGCGAGCGCTGCTCCTTGACTAAAGTCGCCACCATATCGGGAAAAATAGATACAAGTAGCGTTTGATGAACAAAGCCGTTAAGCCACCACGCAAGTTTTCTGCGTGTCCGCATGATTGCCCATCTACCTGTGCTGTAGAGGTTGAGCTCAGCCCGGAAGGCCGCGTCAAGCGCCTGTTCGGTGCCAAGGACAACACCTATACGGCCGGTGTCATCTGCGCCAAGGTGGCGCGCTATTCGGAGCGTATTCACCATCCGGATCGGCTGCTTTATCCGCTTCGGCGCACGGGGCCCAAAGGCAGTGGCCAGTTCGAGCGCATTTCATGGGATGAGGCGCTTGATGAGATCACCGCGAAATTCCGTGCAGCTGAAGAAAAGCACGGCCCGCAAACGGTTTGGCCCTACTATTATGCAGGCACCATGGGGTTGGTCCAGCGCGACAGCATCAACCGGTTGCGTCATGCCAAGGGCTACTCGGGCATGTACGGTACGTTTTGCACCAACATGGCGTGGACCGGATACATCGCCGGAACCGGCAGCCTGACCGGGCCGGACCCGCGCGAGATGGCGCTCTCCGACTTTGTTGTCATCTGGGGCACCAACGCGGTGGCCACTCAGGTCAACGTCATGACCCATGCCATCAAGGCGCGCAAGACCCGTGGTGCCAAGATCGCCGTGGTCGATGTCTACCGCACGGAAACCATGAAACAGGCCGATATGGGCCTGATCATCAAACCGGGCACGGATGCAGCGCTGGCCTGCGCGGTCATGCATGTCCTGTTCCGTGATGGCCATGCCGACCGGGACTACATGGCGAAATTCGCAGATGTGCCGGAAGAGCTGGAAGCGCACCTTCAGTCCCGTGGCCCCGAATGGGCGGCAAAGATCACCGGCCTGAGCGTTAAAGAGATCGAGGACTTCGCCAACCTCATTGGCACTACGCAGCGCACCTTCTTCCGCCTAGGCTACGGCTTTACCCGATCCCGAAACGGCGTTGTCTCCATGCATGCCGCGTCCTGTATCGCCGTTGTGGGTGGTCACTACCAATACGAAGGCGGCGGCGCGTTCCACAACAATGGCGGCATCTTCAAGCTGAACAACTCGAAGATCGAAGGTCATGAGTTGAAAGACCCCACTATCCGCCAGCTCGATATGGGGCAGGTGGGCCGTATCCTGAATGGAGATGAAGAGGCGCTGCTGGGTGGTCCGCCCGTCACCGCCATGATCATTCAAAACACCAACCCCATGTCAGTAGCGCCGGAGCAGGAGCTGGTGAAGAAGGGGTTCGCCCGTGAAGACCTCTTCACCGTTGTGCATGAGCAATTCATGACAGAGACCGCCGAGATGGCCGATATCGTGCTACCGGCAACCCAGTTTCTGGAGCATGACGACATCTATAAAGCAGGGGGCCAGCAAAGCATTCTGTTTGGACCAAAAATCATCGAAGCGCCGGGTGAAGCGCGGGAGAACCTTTATCTCCTCAATGAGCTGATCCATCGGTTGGAGGGGGCCCCGCTGGACGCCCATTCCTGGACAGCACGTGAGCACGTAGATTGGATGCTGCATGCATCTGGATATGGTGGGCTGGAGCGCCTCGAAAGGGAGCGCTGGATTGATTGCCAGCCCGAATTTGAAGAAAGCCACTACCTGAATGGCTTTGGCTATCCGGACGGCAAATTCCGCTTCAAGCCGGATTGGGTCAACGTTCCTGCGCCCAATGTAGGGCCAATGGGCCCATGGCAACAGCTTCCAAGCCTGCCGGACTATTGGGAAACCCCGGAAAAGGCCACGGACAGCGAGCCGTACCGCCTTGTTACAGCTCCGGCGCGTTCCTTCCTCAACTCAAGCTTCAACGAAACCGAGTCTTCGTTGAAGAAAGAAGGGCAACCCGTAGCTATGTTGCATGCAGATGATGCCGCCGCGCTGGGCGTTACCGATGGCGACGTGATTGCGCTCAAGAACGCTCGGGGCGAAGTTCACCTCCACGCGGAAATCGGCGAGCGGGTGCGAAAAGGCACCGTTGTCTCCGAAGGCTTGTGGCCCAACAAGAGCTTCATCAATGGGAACGGCATCAACACCTTGACCGGAGCCGATCAGGTCGCGCCGTTTGGTGGCATGGCCTTCCACGATACCCGCATCGCCATCGAAAAACTCTGACTCAGTTTTTGATGGCACCGTTGGCTCAGGCGGAGAGGGCGCATTCTTCCTCTCCGGGGCCTGGTTGCCACTCAAAGGCGCGATGGCAGGGCAAGTGGCCTCATTGTCGCGCTGTATCCTTCCCAATTGCGCATGGCGTTTTATGCAACCTATGATCCAGTCTCCTGAACAGCTGGGAAGGGTAAGCCGCTGCGCGATTTTGACGAAACTCTGGAAGTTCCCAGCAAGACTGTCTGCACGCTTCTTGAATTCCTGCAGCAGGTGGATGTGGACCACCCGCACGATGGTGCTGTCATCTATCGCGGGCAATCGCGGCCGGGCAGTTTGTTGCCGTCCATTGCCCGCCATATGCCGAACTGGAACAGCACCGACATCGAAAAGCGCATGATCGTCAAGCTCAGACAGATCGGTGCAGCACACATCTCGGCAAAGGAAAGCGATTGGGAGGTGCTTGTCAAAGCGCAGCACTACGGCCTCAAGACCCGTCTGCTGGACTGGACCTCAAATCCGCTGGCAGCGCTCTGGTTTGCCTGCAACGGGGTGCTCTCCCATAACCGGCAATACACCTACATCTACATGCTTGACACCCGCGAGCTTGACATGCAGCCCGATCTGCAAAAAGGGCCATGGGATCAGGAGAAGACCCGCGTCTATCGTCCCCATCTGAATAATCCCCGTGTCATCGCGCAAAATGGCTACTTCACGGTCCACCAGTATTCAGAGCATTTCGGCAAGTTCCTCTCTCTCGATCACGCGCCCGATGTTTATGCCAAGATCACCGAGTTCAAGATCCCGAAGGACTGCGTGCGCGGCATCATGGCATCCTTGAGCTATCTGGGCATCGGCGCGGCCAGCCTCTACCCAGACCTCCAAGGCGTGTGCAACGCCATCAACCAGCAATTCCTGTATGACTTGGATTGCAATGGATGAGAAAAAATAATCGATAACAGGGCGGCGAATAGCTGGAACGAGGAAAGGGCGCTGTTGTCCGAGAGCGCACCCAGTTCGGCGCGCTGGGCGGCAGCATTCATCGCAAGAAATGCGCGATTCATTCAAACCAACGCAGCATCAACGCAAAGCGCGTTCAAACGCGGCCACGGGGATAAGTCGTTCTTGCGCAGCTCAAATGAAGGCGCGCGATTTCCATGGCCGAAAGGGGTAGCAGAGGGGGATAACGGCGTCGCCCTCCGCCAGATTTCATAGGTCAGATCAGACCGTGGGTGCGATCAGATCATCATCCAGATCGTCACTGCCGACGACGGTCACACGCATGCCGTTGATCTCGGTGCGTTCTGCCGCAACCAGCGCCAGCGCTTCCGGATAGATCTGGTGTTCCACTTCCAGAACACGGGCAGCCAGGGTCTGCTCGCTGTCATCATCCAGCACAGGCACCGCGCCTTGCATGATGATTGGTCCAACGTCCATTTCGCTTGTAACGAAGTGCGCCGTCGCGCCATGGAGCTTCACACCGGTCTCCAGCGCCCGAGCGTGGGTGTTCAGGCCCGGAAAGCTCGGCAGCAGGGCCGGGTGGATGTTGATCAGGCGGCCTTCCCATTCTTCGGTAAAGCCCGGCGTTAACAGCCGCATGAAGCCAGCCAGAACCACCAGTTCCACATCGTGCTTCTTGAGTTCAGCGGAAAGCGCGCTGTCAAATGCGGCCCGATCCTTGCCGAACTCCTTGTGATCTATGGCAAAAGTCTGAAGACCGGCCTCTTTGGCAGCCTCAAGGCCAGCCGCGTCGGGGCGGTTGGAGCCCACCACAACGATCTCCGCCGGATATCCCGGCTCCTTGGCGGCCTCAATCAGGGAAGCCATGTTGCTTCCCCGTCCAGAAATCAGCACAGCGACGCGTTTTTTTGTTGCTTCAGACATGCTTAAAGTCCCAGAGAGCCAGTAAATTCAACAGGTTCGGACCCGCGTTGATCCAGATGGCCAATCACGAAAACCTTCTCGCCCTGAAGCTCAAGCAGGGTTTTGATGCTGTCGGCTTCCTGCGCAGAAGCAACCACCACCATGCCGACGCCGCAGTTGAATGTGCGCAGCATTTCAAACTCTTCCACCTGCGCGGTCTGTGCCAGCCATTTGAACACTGCAGGTGCCTCAATGGCATCCAGATTGATCCGTGCCGTCAGGTTTTCAGGCAGGACGCGAGGCAGGTTCTCAGGCAGGCCGCCGCCTGTGATGTGGGCCAACGCCTTGACGCCCGTGGTGTTGCGGATCGCCTCCAGAAGGGGCTTCACATAGATCTTGGTTGGCGTCATCAGCGCCTTGCCAAGGCTCTTGCTCTCGTCGAACGGCGCCGCATCCTCCCAGGAAAGACCTGAACGCTCAACGACCTTGCGTACCAGCGAGAAGCCGTTGGAGTGAACGCCGGAAGACGCAAGGCCCAGAAGAACATCTCCTTCGCCGATGTCGGCGCGAGGCAGCAAGGTGCCGCGTTCTGCAGCGCCAACCGAAAAGCCTGCCAGATCGTAATCGTCCTTGGCATACATGCCCGGCATTTCTGCGGTTTCGCCGCCAATCAGCGCGCAGCCTGCTTGCTTGCAGCCCTCGGCAATACCGGCCACAACCGCCGTTGCCCGGTCAACATCCAGAGAGCCGCAGGCGAAATAGTCGAGGAAGAACAAAGGCTCAGCGCCTTGCACCACCAGATCGTTCACGCACATGGCCACAAGGTCGATGCCCACCGTGTCATGGGTGTCGGTGTCGATGGCGATCTTCAACTTGGTGCCAACGCCGTCGTTGGCGGCAACCAGAATAGGGTCCTTGAAGCCTGCGCCTTTGAGGTCAAAAAGGCCGCCAAACCCACCAATATCGCTGTCTGCTCCAGAACGGCGCGTAGCCTTAACCAGAGGGCTGATCCGCTTTACAAGCGCGTTGCCCGCATCAATGTCCACACCTGCCTGCGCGTAGGTGAGAGACGAACCGTCATTCTGGCTCATGACTGTGCTCCAATCGTAAGAAGAGGGTTAGGCCGAGCGCCCTTTGAGTTTGCGCGCATAGAACCCAAAAAGCACCCCAATTGCAAGGCGTATCGCGCGTTTTAGGCGGTGAAAAACGTGCATTCTGTGCCTCAGCTGCACCCCGGATGTGGTGGGTTCCCACAAGTCTGGGTTTAGGTCTGTTTAGGGATAAACGCGATCATATTGGTGGAAGCACTTGACCGGCCAATTCTTGGTACTTAACACGGGCGTAAGCTTGCCGGTATTATGGCAGGGAGCGCCACAGGACGGAGGTCGCGGAGCAATGAGTTTACGCCAGCAAGTTGGGTTCTGGTTCGCAACCTTTATCGGCCTTGTCCTTTTCCTGTTTGTATTCAGCGACATTCTGCTGCCGTTCGTGGCCGGAATGGCGCTGGCATATCTGCTTGATCCAGTTGCAGATTTTTTTGAAAGACACGGCGTTGGCCGCTTGTGGGCCACCTTGATCATCTTGATCTTGTTCGTCTTTCTGTTCTTCTCCGCACTGTTGATCATTGGCCCGCTCATCGGCACTCAGATCGCCGGTTTCCTTGCCGAGATTCCGCGCATCGTCAACGGGCTGGAGGTCTTGATCTCCGAACGCATCGGCCCGCGCCTTCAGGAAATGGGGCTCCTTTCACAAGGGCAGGTTAAGTCTCAGCTCGGCACCATCATGGGGCAGGCGGCAAGCTGGGCGGCAACCGTACTCCAGTCCATCTGGAGTGGTGGTCAGGCGCTGCTTTCCATCGTTTCTCTGCTCGTCGTTACCCCGGTCGTGGCTTTCTATCTGCTGCTGGACTGGGACAATATGATCGCGCGCATCGACAGTTGGCTTCCACGGGATCACCAGAACACAATCCGTGAATTATGCGGACAAATGAACACGGCCGTTGCAGGGTTCGTTCGCGGTCAGGTACTGGTGTGCCTCATATTGGGAACTTTTTATGCGGTTGGTCTTCTGTTGGTGGGTCTGAAGTTCGGACTCCTCATCGGGCTAACGGCGGGTGTGGTGAGCTTTATTCCTTATATCGGTGCGCTTGCGGGCTTCCTCATGTCCATCGGTGTAGCCATTTTCCAGTTCTGGCCGGATCCTCTCATGATCGGCGCCGTGCTTCTGGTTTTTGCAACGGGCCAGTTTCTTGAAGGCAACATCCTTCAGCCCAAGCTGGTAGGCCACTCCGTGGGCCTGCATCCGGTATGGCTCATGTTTGCGCTGTTTGCGTTCGGCAGCCTGTTTGGTTTTGTCGGAATGCTCATTGCCATCCCCGCCGCGGCCGCAGTGGGTGTTCTGGCCCGGTTTGGCCTGCGGCAGTATCTGTCCAGTCCGTTCTATGCGGGTGTGCACCCCAAACAGAGCAAAGTGGAAGAAGTGGAATGAGTGGAGCGATCACGCCACAGCAATTGCCGTTAGTCCTGCCCCATGAGGAGGCATTGGGGATTGATGATTATCTGGTGAGTTCGTCCAATCAGGTGGCTTTCAACCTGATCAACAATTGGCCGGAGTGGCCATCACCCATCGTTTTGCTTGCAGGACCAATAGGTTCTGGCAAGACACACCTCGTAAACGTGTGGCAGGAAATGAGCGGTGCCACGGTCGTCAAAGCGTCCGATCTGCAACGATGTGACGTGAACAGCCTCTCGGAAAGCGGGCCCGTCGCCGTTGAAGACATCCATCAGGGCTTTGACGAGCGAAGCCTCTTCCATCTGTTCAATGCAGTGCGCCTGCACGGCAGCTCCATGCTGATCACATCCCGCGTGTGGCCACAGTCCATGCCGCTGCAGTTGCCGGATCTGGCCTCCCGTTTCCGGGCCACAACGCCCGTGGAGATCGAAGAGCCGGACGATATGCTGCTCAAGATGGTTCTGACGAAGTTGTTCGCGGACCGACAGATTTCTATTGATTCAACCGTAGTGGATTTCCTTGTGGTGCGCATCGAGCGTTCACTCAATGCGGCTGCACAGATGGTCGATCGGCTTGACCGGCAGGCACTGGCAAGTGGCAAGAAAATTACCCGCGTTATGGCGTCGCGCATGCTCGAAAGTTTAGATGAGTAAACAACTTTTTCGGGCAACTGACAAACAGCTGTAACTATTTGGGTCGATTGAGAAACATCTATTGATTTTACCGGAGGTGCCAGAGAATGAATGATATGACCGAGTTGAGCGCGCAGCCGGTGGCGACGCGCGAAGAAGATTTGGCAAATCTGGAAGACGGCGCGGCTCTGATGCGCTCTCCGGAGCGCTTTGTGAACCGCGAGCTGTCATGGCTACAGTTCAATCGCCGGGTTCTCGAAGAATCCATGAACCCCAGCCATCCGCTACTGGAGCGCCTGCGTTTCCTCTCAATCTCCGCCAACAACCTCGATGAGTTTTTCATGGTCCGCGTTGCGGGCCTGCGCGGTCAGCAAATTGCTGGCGTGTCCAAGCGCTCCGATGACGGCTTGACCCCTCGTGAGCAGCTCGACAAGATCTCTGAGGCGGTTGAGCGGTTGCAAAGTGACCAGCAGTCTCGCTTCCGGCAGCTTCGCACCGAGCTTGCTGAAGAAGGCATCTTCATCGTCGATGGGGATGATCTGAGTTCCGCCGAGCGCACGTGGTTGGAAGACTATTTCCTCCTGCACATTTTCCCGGTTCTCACACCTCTGGCACTGGACCCGGCGCACCCGTTCCCGTTCATTCCAAACCTTGGCTTCTCCCTGATCCTTGATCTGAAGCCAAGCAAGGGCGGGCCGGGCATGACCGCGCTGCTGCGCATGCCAAGCCAGATTGGCCGCTTCGTGATGTTGCCAGAGCCCGATGGTGAGGGCACCAAGGTGATCCGTTTCATTACGGTTGAAACCATCATCAGCCTCTTCATCGCCCAGCTTTTCCCGGGTTACGAAGTGCGCGGGCAGGGGGCGTTCCGCGTAATCCGCGATTCCGATCTGGAAATCGAGGAAGAAGCGGAAGATCTGGTTCGTCTTTTTGAGAGCGCTTTGAAGCGCCGGCGTCTGGGGTCCGTAATCCGTCTGGAAATCGAAGAGGGGACGCCTTCGAACCTGATGCGGTTTGTTGCCGACGAGCTGAATGTAAAAGGCGACGAAGTCTTTAAGGTCAATGGCTTGCTGGCTCTCAACGAGTTGTCACAGCTCATTGACATCAACCGTGATGATCTCAAGTTCACCAAGTATTCTGCGCGCTTCCCTGAGCGCATTCGAGAGCATGGTGGCGACTGTTTCGCAGCGATTCAGCAAAAGGACATCCTCGTCCACCACCCTTATGAGAGCTTCGACGTTGTGGTCCAGTACCTGCGGCAAGCGGCACAGGACCCGGATGTTGTGGCCATCAAGCAGACGCTGTACCGCACGTCAAATAACTCTCCGATCGTAAAGGCGCTGATTGAAGCGGCTGAGGCGGGCAAGTCCGTAACCGCTCTGGTCGAGCTGAAGGCGCGTTTTGACGAGGAAGCCAACATCCGTTGGGCCCGCGATCTGGAACGGGCAGGCGTTCAGGTGGTGTTCGGGTTCCTCGAACTCAAGACACACGCCAAGCTGTCCATGGTGGTGCGCCGCGAGCATGGCGGCCTGAAGACCTACTGCCACATCGGCACAGGCAACTATCACCCGATCACGGCGCGGATCTATACCGATCTGTCCTACTTCACCTGTGATCCTCAGATTGCACGTGATACCGCGAAGATCTTCAACTTCATCACCGGTTACGCTGAGCCGGGCGCGCTGGAGAAGATCGAGATTTCTCCAATGACACTGCGCCAGCGGATCATCGATCTGACTGAGGCCGAGATTGAGCACGCGCGCGCCGGTCGTCCTGCTCAAGTATGGATGAAGATGAACTCGCTTGTGGATCCCGGTATTATTGACTGCCTGTACAGGGCAAGTCAGGCCGGTGTACAAGTTGATCTTGTCGTGCGCGGTATTTGCTGCTTGCGCCCTGAAATTCCTGGACTTTCCGATAATATTCGCGTGAAATCCATCGTAGGACGTTTCTTGGAACACAGCCGAATTTTCTGTTTTGGCAATGGTCATGGGCTTCCATCTCGCGAAGCACATGTGTATATCGGCTCCGCGGATCTTATGCCGAGAAACTTGGATCGCCGCGTGGAAACGCTCGCGCCGGTGGTCAACGCAACTGTGCACGAACAGATTTTGGATCAGATTATGGTCGCCAATCTAGAAGACAATCAGCAGAGCTGGCGCCTGCTTCCAGATGGCAGCCATGAGCGTATCATAGCGGCTCCTGATGAAGATCCGTTCAATGCACACATGTATTTCATGACGAATCCGTCATTGTCTGGGAGAGGTTCATCGCTGAAGGGGGATGGACCAAAACTGTTTGTGGAGCGCCCGAGAAGTGCCTGAAGGTTTAGAGGGTGAGTGTATTCGGGGCCGCTTTATCGGCGCTGGCCCCGTTGCGATCATTGATATTGGTTCCAACTCTATTCGACTTGTTGTTTATGAGCGCCTGTCGCGCAGTCCGACGGCTCTTTTCAATGAAAAAATGTTGGCAGGCCTCGGCCGTGGTCTTGGTCAGACGGGACGTCTGGCCGACGACCGTGTTGAAGCCGCACTAAAAGCGATTACCCGATACCGCGCCGTTTGTGAGCACATCGGGGTAACAGAACTTAGAATTCTGGCCACCGCCGCCGCCCGCGAGGCCTCCAATGGCCCGGACTTTATCCGGCGGGTTGAAGAGATTTGCGGCACGACGGTGCAGATTTTCTCAGGGCGAGACGAAGCCCATTACTCTGCAAAGGGCGTCGTCTCCGGTTTTTGGCGAGCGGATGGCATGGTGGGCGACCTGGGCGGGGGCAGCCTCGAGCTGGTGAACCTTGATGAAGGTACCATTGGCCATGGCATGACGTTTCCCCTTGGCGGCATTCGCTTGCAGGAAACCGCCAAGCGTAGCCTTTCCAAGGCTGCAAAAATCGCCACTACGGAACTAGGAAAAGCCGATTGGCTGACAGAAGCGCAAGGGCGCACGTTCTTCGCAATCGGCGGCACCTGGCGCTCTCTGGGGCGCCTGCATCTGTTCCGTGAAGGCTACCCACTTCATGTCATGCACGACTACTCCATTCCGGCGGATGCAGCTATTGCGTTCTGTGAACGCGTGATGCGCGACGAAGAAGTCGCCATGCGCGGCATTCAGTTCATCTCCAAAGCCCGCCGCGCCCTGTTGCCTTACGGTGCCACGGTGATGCGCGAGGTGTTGCTGCAAAGCAAGGCGGAGCGGGTGGTGTTTTCCGCTTTGGGCGTGCGTGAAGGGCTGCTTTACGAAATGCTGGCGGATGACGAACGGGCCAAGGATCCGCTGATCGAAGCCTCCAGGGAGCTTGGTCTCTTGCGGGCGCGCTCGCCCAACTACGGCACGGAACTCGTGGCGTGGACCAACCGCTTGTTTAACCTGTGCGGCGTCAGCGAAAGCGACTATGAGCGCCGCCTGCGTACAGCAGCCTGTCACCTTTCGGATATTGGATGGCGCGCCCATCCAGACTATCGCGGTGAACAGTCTCTCAATGTAATCTCAAATGCAGGCTTTGTTGGCATCGATCATCCGGGCCGGGCATACCTTGCGCTCTCTGTGTTCTATCGCCATGAGGGGCTGGTGGATGATGCCGTCTCTCCTGAGCTTTACAAGCTGTGCAGCGAACGGCTTCTCAAGATGGCCCGTATTCTGGGTGCATCCTTGCGAGTGGCTTCGCTTCTAAGCGCCTCCATTGAAGGCGTACTGCCGCAGCTTGGGTTGAGCCTGGAAGAAGACAAGCTCGTTTTGACGCTTCCTGAGGGATACGAAGCCTTTGATGGGGAACGTCTGCGCAAGCGGCTCAATCAGCTGTCCCGTCTGTTGGATCTCGACTCTGAAATAGTCGCAGCGGCCTGAGGGCTGGAAAACAATGCAAACAAAAAGGCCCTCCAGATCGAGGGCCTTTTTGTTATTCGCCTGTCTCTGCTGTGGCTGGTGCTTTGGGCCGGGAGTTTCTGTTCCGGCGACGGCTGCCATTGCCTCGTGGCTGAACAACCCGCTCTACAGGCTCACCCTGTTCGCAAAGCACCACTTGGCGTCCGTTGAAAGCGATTGCCACTTCACCGCGCTTGAGACGCAGGGCCGGTTCCCCAAAGAGTTCCCGGCGCCACCCCTTCAAAGCTGCAACATCTGCCTCATCGTCTGCGGCGATCTTTTCAAGATCCTCGACAGTAGCAATCACTTTCGGCGCGACGCCTGAGTTCTCGCTCGTCATCTTTAGAAGAACCTTGAGAAGATCAACAGCGGCTCCTGAACCATCTGGCGCAGGGCGGCCCTTTGGAAGTTCAGGAAGCTCTTCCTCCGGCACAGCCAGGCCACGCGCAACCGCCTTCAGAATGCCGTCCGCGTGCTTGGAGCGCTCAAATCCCTTTGGGATCGTGCGCAGCTGGCTCAGCGCTTCGGCACTCTTGGGGTGCTGCATGGAAATTTCATAGATCGCATCGTCTTTCAGCACCCGGCTACGCGGTGTGTCGCGGCCTTGGGCTTCAGACTCACGCCAAGCTGCCAGTTCTTTCAAAATGGCAAGGTCTCTTGGCTTGCGAACCCGCAACTTCAGCCGCTGCCAAGCCTTGTCCGGATCAGAACGGTAGGTTTCTTCCGACGTCAGTGTTTGCATCTCATCGCCAACCCAATGGGCGCGCCCTTGCTCTTCAAGGCGTTTGATGAGGTAGCGATACACGTTGCGAAGATGCGTGACATCTGCCAGCGCATAGGCAAGCTGCTTTTCGGTGAGCGGTCGGCGTGACCAGTCCGTAAAGCGGGAAGACTTGTCAATAGCGGTTCCGGTAATCTTCTGAACCAGTTGGTCATAGGAAACCGAATCGCCAAAACCGCACACCATCGCTGCGACCTGGCTGTCGAACACCGGAGAGGGTACAAATCCGCCCAGATGGTAGATGATTTCGATGTCCTGACGGGCGGCATGAAACACCTTGGTCACCGCCTCGTTGCGCATCAGGTCGAAGAATGGTTCAAGATCGAGCCCTTCGGCAAGCGCGTCAATGATCACGGCGTCATCGGGGCTCGCCATCTGAATGACACAGAGTTTCGGCCAAAACGTGGTTTCCCGTAAAAACTCGGTATCAATGGTAACAAAATCGGATTGTGCAAGCAGTTCGCAGGCCTTAGCCAGCTCGTCGGTGGTCGTGATCATCTTCATGGTTTGCGAGCTATAGCGTAATGTCGCCATTTTGTCCCGACCAAAAATTAAATCTGGCAGCTCTTGAGGCGGATAAAGGCAGATTATTGACAGGAACTTTCCCGATACGGCAGTTCCCGAACGGCGAAACTTCGTATTCTGGGAAATAATAGCGTTAAAGCCGTGTGTTTTGCTTGCGTCCCTTGACTTTGCCGTTATGACATGGCTTTTCCACCCGACGACCTGTCCAAGGGGACAGGACTCATCAGTTCAAATTCGAGTTTTAAGACTATCACTGAGGACGCTATGCATCGCTATCGAAGCCATACCTGCGGAGAGCTGCGGGAAACCCACGTAGGTGAAACGGCACGCCTTTCCGGTTGGGTTCATCGTGTTCGCGATCACGGCGGTTTGCTGTTTATCGACCTGCGCGACAACTATGGCATGACGCAGTGCGTTGTTGATCCTGATTCCGCCGCCTTCAAGCTGGCTGAAACCGTGCGCGCTGAATGGTGTATCCGTATCGACGGCGAAGTGAAGCGCCGGTCTGAAGAGACCGCAAACGAAGGTTTGGAAACTGGACACATTGAGGTGTTCATCCGTGAAATGGAAGTTCTGGGCGCTTCTCAGGAGCTACCGCTTCCTGTTTTTGGTGAGCCTGAGTATCCAGAAGACATTCGCTTGAAGTACCGCTTCCTTGATCTGCGCCGCGAAACTTTGCACGCAAACCTTTTGAAGCGCACCAAGATCATCAATTCCATGCGCCGTCGCATGAACGATGCGGCGTTCAACGAGTTCCAGACACCAATCCTGACCGCGTCTTCTCCAGAAGGCGCACGCGACTTCTTGGTCCCGTCTCGTATTCATCCAGGGAAGTTCTACGCGCTGCCACAGGCACCGCAGCAGTTCAAGCAGCTGCTGATGATGTCCGGCTTTGACCGTTACTTCCAGATCGCACCTTGTTTCCGTGACGAAGATCCACGCGCTGACCGCCTGCCGGGCGAGTTCTACCAGCTCGATGTGGAAATGAGCTTTGTTACTCAAGAAGACGTTCTGACCACCATGGAACCGATCATCCGCGGTGTGTTCGAAGAGTTTGCCGAAGGCAAGCGCGTCACCGGGGAATTCCCGCGCATTCCTTATGCCGAAGCGATCCGCAAGTATGGCTCTGACAAGCCGGATCTGCGTAACCCGATCGAAATGCAGGAAGTGACCGAACACTTTGCAGGCTCTGGCTTCAAGGTCTTCGCACGCATGATCGAGAACGATCCGAAGGTTGAAGTATGGGCAATTCCGGCACCTAAGGGCGGCTCCCGTGCGTTCTGCGATCGCATGAACTCTTGGGCGCAGAGCGAAGGCCAGCCAGGTCTGGGCTACATCTTCTTCCGTAAGGAAGGCGATGCGTTGGAAGGCGCTGGCCCGATTGCCAAGAACATTGGTCCTGAGCGTACAGAAGCCATCCGCACTCAGCTCGGTCTGGGCGAAGGTGATGCTGTCTTCTTTGCCGCTGGCGATCCAAAGAAATTTGCAGATTTCGCAGGCAAGGCACGTACCCGTGCGGCAGAAGAACTGGAACTTGTTGACGAGGACCAGTTCGCCCTGTGCTGGATCGTGGACTTCCCGATGTACGAATGGGATGAGGAGAACAAGAAGGTCGACTTCTCTCACAACCCGTTCTCCATGCCGGAAGGCGGCCTTGAAGGCCTGAATTCCAAGGATCCGCTTGAGCTGAACGCATATCAGTATGACGTGGTGTGTAACGGCTTCGAGATTGGTTCTGGTGCGATCCGTAACCACCAGGTCGAGGTCATGAAGAAGGCCTTCGAAATCGCTGGTTACGATGAAAGCCTGCTGGAAGAAAAATTCGGCGGCATGTTCCGCGCATTCCAGTATGGCGCGCCTCCACACGGTGGCATGGCTGCTGGTGTAGACCGCATCGTGATGCTTCTGATCGGCGCAAAGAACCTGCGTGAAGTGACCCTGTTCCCGATGAACCAGCAGGCGCAGGATCTGCTGATGGGGGCACCGAGCGATGTGTTCCCGGCGCAGCTGCGTGACCTGCACATTCGCCTGAACCTGCCAGAAGCTTAAGTCGTAGGGCAGGTTGCAACGCGATGTTGTAATCTCATACCAATTTGGAGGGCGGCCTTGTTTATAGGTCGCCCTTTTTGCGATATAGCGCGAGGTGACTCCCGCGTTTCATACTTGAGGACTTCAGGTGTTCAAAGCCATTGGTGATAAACTGTTTGCTGATCCGGATGGGGCGCCCGCGCTGATCCGCCGGCTGATGAGGGAAAACTTCCGGGACTATCGTGGCAGGTATGCGCTGGCATTCCTGTTCATGGCCGTTTCTGCAGCAGCCGGCGCAGGCAGCGCTGCGATCATGAAAAACGTGATCAACGAAGTATTCATCAACCGCGATGCCCAGATGGTCTACATCATCTCTGGAATTGTGATCGCGATCTTCACCATTCGTGGTGCGGCCACCTACGGCCAGCAAGTCATTTTGAGCCGCATTGGCAATTCTATCATCGCCAAGCTCCAGCGCCGGATGTATGAGAAGGTCAACAGTCTTGGCATGCGGTTCTTTGATCACACCTCCTTTGGTGAGATCGCCAACCGGTTCTCGCACAACACGTCTGCTGCACGGCAGGTCATGGATCTGGTTATCCTTGCAGCAGGTCGTGATGTGATGTCTGTGATTGGACTGGTTGCGGTGATGGTCTACCAGAATCCACTTCTCAGTCTGATTTCTCTCACCATCATGCCGCCGGCAATTATTGCGGTGGCGCACCTTGTGCGCCGCGTGCGCAAGATTGCGAAATCCCAGTTTGTGTCCCAGTCCAAGATCCTTTCTTTGGTCAAAGAGACCGCCTTGGGGATCCGGGTGGTGAAGTCCTTCAATTATGAAGGTGACATGCAGCGTTCCATGGATAGCGCCGTGGCTGATGTGGAGCGTCAGGCCAACAAAATCGCCATTTTGACGGCACGAACTTCTCCGCTGATGGAAACGCTGGGCGGCTTTGCCATTGCGCTGATCATCCTCTACGGCGGCTACAGTGTGATCCACCTCGGGCAGGATCCCGGAGCGTTTTTCTCGTTCATTACCGCGCTTCTTCTTGCCTACGATCCGATGAAACGGTTGGCACGCCTGCAGGTGAACCTGAACACGCAGCTGGTAGGCGTCAGGTTGCTCTACGAAGTGCTGGACATGGAAGAAGCGCATCCAAATGACAAGAACCTTCCGGATCTAAATGTCACCAAAGGCGAGGTGAAACTCGACAATTTGCAGTTTCATTATGATGAAGCGCCAGCATTGGATGGCATGACGTTGACCGCAAAAGCGGGCGAGGTAACTGCGCTGGTTGGGGCGTCTGGCGCAGGCAAGTCAACCGTGTTTGCCATGATCGAGCGGTTCTATGAGCCGCAGGGCGGTGCCGTGCTGATCGATGGTCAGGACGTGACGCAGTACACCGTGAAGTCACTACGCAAGAACATCGCCATTGTCACGCAGGATACTTTCCTGTTTGACCGTAGTGTGCGCGAGAACATTGAGATCGGTCGCCCGGGTGCTTCACTCGAAGACATCATGGAA
Source organism: Nesiotobacter zosterae (assembly GCF_033843645.1). Taxonomy (NCBI): domain Bacteria; kingdom Pseudomonadati; phylum Pseudomonadota; class Alphaproteobacteria; order Hyphomicrobiales; family Stappiaceae; genus Nesiotobacter; species Nesiotobacter zosterae. The sequence continues at coordinate 273,713 of NZ_JAWXVZ010000005.1, forward strand.
GCAGCAAAAAACGCCAATGCCCACGAGTTCATCATGGCCATGGAGAAGGGCTATGACAGTCCAGTAGGTGAGGGCGGGCTTCTGCTTTCGGGTGGGCAGCGCCAACGCGTAGCCATTGCTCGCGCGATGTTGTCCAATGCACCAATCCTGTTGCTGGATGAAGCCACATCTGCGCTTGATGCCGAATCTGAGAACAAGATCCAGATCGCATTGGCGCGGCTGATGAAAGGCCGCACCACGCTGGTGATTGCGCACCGACTTGCGACCGTGCGGGATGCTGACACCATTCACGTTCTGGAGGCTGGCAAGGTTATCGAGAGCGGCAACCACGATGCGCTCTACAAGATGGATGGGGTCTACCGGCGTCTGTGCGAATTGCAGTTCCGCTCTGAAACGCAGTCCTGACCGTCAAGTTCCTGAAGATAAAGAAAAACCCGCGCTTCCGGATGGAGGCGCGGGTTTTTTGGTTTTGTGGTGATTGGCGGTAGCGCCTTAGTTCTTGATGGTTGCTCCCAGAACCTTTGGTAGGGCCTGCGGGGCAAGCATGGCGTTCGCCGCAATCTGCATTACCGGAACAGCCTGTTCTGGTGCCAGCTCGATCTCAAGCTTCTCCGGGTTCAGAAGGAACAGGGCGAGCTTGTCCTGAAGTTCCTTGCCAAACTCGGTGCTGGCAACCGGGCCCAAATTCTTGACCATCTCGGACACAAGCATATCGACAATGGCTTCTTCCGGCATGCCGGATTCTTCCGAAGACTGTTTGATGAACTTTGTTACCAGCTTGGCATCCGTAACGCGGATAGAGCCGCGGTTCAGAGTAATGTTGACCAGTGCAGCTTCGGCCTCGTCCGGCGTTTCGAAGATCATACGGTCAACGCCGCCAAGCTCAACGTTCAATTGAACGTTGAAGCCCTCTGCAAGCTCAATGCTGTCGTTGAGAACCAGCTCTTGAGTGTCCTCATTCCAAGTAATGTCGGTGTTTTGGTCAAGCTTGATACGTTCCCCAACCAGTGGAACCAGGGCGTCGCCGTCAAACTCATTCGGCATTACATTGAGGTCTTCGGTCTTGAATGAGACCTTTGTTGGGATCTTGTTGATGTAATCCGTGAGGTAGAGCGCCATGCCTTTCAGCGACAGCGCGTCCTTGCCATCTTGCACCAGCTTGATGTCGCCAAGTTCAATTGCGCCAATCTGTGGAGCTTTATCCAGAGCAGCCTGAATTGGTGTTTCAGACACATCCTTGGCTGACAGCATCACCTCGACGAGATCAGGATAGATTACGTCCCTGATGGCGAAGTGGCCGAGTGCCATGTTGCGCTCATCGCGAACAGAAGAGATTTCCAAGCCCGTAAGCTGGATACTGCCAAAACCCTTACCGCTGAAGTCGCGCAGGGCAATCTCACCAAAGTTGGCTGTGGCAGCTTCGCTGCCGAAAGAGATGTCCTGAAGCAGGAAGCTGTCAAACGCGAAAGAGCCAATATGTTTGAAGACATTGCGAGCTGCAGTCTCTTCAAAATCGCCATTGGTTTCCTTGTTGTCTTCGATTACTTGAAGCAACCGGCTGAAATTACCTGGTGCATACTTGAGTTTGGAGATGGACACCAGATCTGCGTTAAAGTTGACTGTTTCATCCTTGGTTTCCACCGCGGTTCTAATGTCCTGGATGGACATTGATCCGATTACTTCCTGCAGACCCTCAGTTTGCTCCGAAAGACCCAGGAAACTGAGAATTGGCAAAGAACTGACATCTCGTGCAGACGTTTGCCCCATGGTAATGGCTATTTTCTTTGGCCGGTCGGCCTCTGCGCTCTCTGGGAAAATCTCGGTGGTCTCATAGGAAGCCACATCGTAACGGGCGAGCTTGCCACCTCTTCGATCCAGGAAGTCCATTCCTGTCAAGCGCGCTGTCTGACTGCCCCCACCGGGAAGTTCCATCTGTGTTTCGGCGCTCGCAATCGTCTCCCTATCTGCCGAACTCGCCAAGAAGAAAGCCTGCAATTTCGCATAGTTTTCAAAAAGCGACGGTGATGTCAGGATCGGGTAGCTACCCTCTTTGGGAATGCTGACATTAAAGCTCCGGTACTCCACGAGCTTGCTGGTGCTGTTTGTTGGAAGATCCGCATCCTCGGCGTCATCAGGGTAGTTGAAGGTCATGTGCACTCCGAGTTCCGGAATAACAATCTCCTCAAAACTATAGGAATCGGCGTTTTCTTCGGCCCCAACGAGATCAATGGTCGCGGTGTCGAAGGCGGCATGAATTTCAAATGTGGAGTCCTTGAACGTGAAGGAAATCGGCACTTCCATCTTCACGTTGGAAAGCGTGACCGTATCGCCTTCTTCTGAAAAGCCTTCGTAGCTTGCGACAGAGGCACCTGCTGCCTTGTAAGAGGCCATTACGCCATCGACGATGGAACGGGCATCGGAGGCCAATGCAGGCGTGGCAGCGAGGCTCAGCGCAAGCACGGAGGCGCACGTCGCGCTGCTGTAAAATGAGGATGACTTAAGCATGCAAATTTGAAACTCGGTTAGTGGGTTGTGCGTCAGCGATCATTGGGTGTTCGCTGTGATTGTAGCCCCTAGCAGATAGGGAAGACTGGAAGGTGACAGCATAAGGGTTCCCATCACTTGAGCAACGGGAACGGGAGCCGTCGGGTCAAGTTTAAGTTGAAAACTCTCAGGTTTTCGCAGGAACGCTTCTGTACTACTTATGAGTTGTGCATTGAACTCGGGCGCTTTGAAGGGCAGCAAGACCCGTTCAAGCGTTTTGCCGAGCTCCTTTGCCAGTGCTTCACGGTCCTGATCGCGGGCGTTGGCCTCCATATCCAGTATGTCGGCGAGCTGACCGTTGTTTTCGAGACGAAGGCTGAGCGAGCTGACCTGAATGGTTTGCAGCAGGTCCAGCGCAATCACGCTTTCCTGGGCGGCAAGGGTCGTGAACTCGAGAATGAGTTCCTCGGTAACGCCGCCAAAGGAAGCGGAAAGGCTCAAGGTCGCATAGTCTTCAGCCGAAATCGAAACATCGTTTACAGTTAGAGTGCCGCTTTCGGACTCCCAAAGGCCATCGGCAACCGCTGAAAGAGAAAGTTCGCTGATACCAAGCCGCGCCAGAGCACTCTGCTGACCGGTGCTGAGCGCATTCAGGTCTGGGCGCAGTCCTGAAAGCTCAAGACGTGCGTGGGACGGCAGACTTCCTTGGTCCCGATCCAGCGCCACTGTAATTTCGCGAATGGGGACGATCGCTCCTGTGGTGTAGTCTTCGATCACAATGCCCTGTACCGCAGCCGTGCTGTAGGACAGAACAAGGTCGGTGTGTTGGTCCACTGAGGACTTGGGGGCGCGCGGTAAGTACATTTCTGTCGTGAGCACCCGGTTGGCTGAGAAGCTCAGTTCCGGGCTGCCGTAGGACAGCGCGTCAATGGCAAGCGCTTCCACCGATAGGTCACCGTTAGCATGGAGCTTGGGTTTGGCAAGGGCAACACCCTCAAACACCAACGCATATTCGGCGCTGTTGTTAAGCGTCGCGCGCAGATTGCCGATGCGAATGTTGCCATCTGTGACGGTGATTGTGTCATAGGCAAGGGCCGTGGCACCCCGTTGCTTGAGTACTTGGAAGAACGCTTCAGCGACTGCGTTCTGCTCTGCTGAAGCAGGTCCGCAGTAGAGTACGATCACAGCCGACAGTGTGAGGACTGCGCTCCTTAAACTGGATGCCACTTTCACGATTAGCCCTCCCAAGCGCCGTTTGAGGCTGCTACTGAAACTGGTTTGGCGCCTGCTTGCAATCAAATTTTGACGAAACAAGGTCATCGGCCCTCAAGGAGAGCCGTCTCGCTTCGGTTCCAATAGCGAAATCGTGAAAGATGCCTCGGTGTCTTCAACGTCGCGCAAGGTGGGTAGCGAAGCTTCATTTCCAAGATATTGAATGGAGTAGGCCGAGGCGGTACGTGCGAAGCGGAAATGGGTTTCCCACTGTTCTGTCGGGTTTGTCAGATAGGAGAAGATGTAAGCCCCGTGGAAGGTGTCGCCTGCGCCATTGGTGTCTATGGTCTTGGAGGGCGGTATGGAAAGGGCAGGCAGGTGCCTTGTCTCGCCGTCTCCTTCAAACCACAACATGCCATACTCCCCTAGCGTGACGCCGCCGACTTTCACTCGTTTGGACCGCAAGTAGTCAAGCGTCGCGTCATATGACTTGCCAATCTGCTCGCAGAACAACTCTGAAACAATAGCTACGTCTATGAACTCCAGAATTTCGTCGGTATCCTGGCGAAAGGCTCCGCCGTCCATTGAAGTCAGGATGCCCTTCTTCCGGCAGGCTTGTGCGTAGTGAAGCGCTGCGTCAGGCATGTGGCCATCCACATGCAGTGCCCGGCAGCCCTCAAGGGAGAGTTCCGGGTAGGGATGCAGAAAGTCGTTATCTCGGCAGCGCACAATCGCCCGGTGGCCTCCTTGAGGCATGATGAAAGACAGGGAGCTCTCATTCACTTTCCGGCTGTGAAGATGAATTCGGTACTTTGACGCCATATCGCGGAACATATGAGCCAGCCAATCCTCCGCAACGGTGCACATGAGGTCTGGCGCAAGGCCCAGCTTTGCGCATGCAAACGCTGCTGTTACTGCATTTCCACCAAAGCTGACGGCATAGTCTTCTGCCAGCGTCTTTTCATCTCCGGTCGGCAGAGCTTTGGTTAGAAACGCGATGTCGATGTAGGCTTGACCGATAAAAAGGGCTTCCATGAAAACCTCCCTGCAGCTGATGAGAGATATACTAGCGCATCCATGCGCTGGGGACATTCGGGAAGATCAAAACAATGATTAAAGAAGTTCGCAGTTTCTTTACTCTTTCATAGTTAAACAGGAAGCTGAGGTATTGCTGCGCACATAGATCTAGGATCACCCATTGTCACGACGTTATACCAGCTTCATTCGGTCGCTGTGCCTGGCGTTGATCTTCTCGCTTGGCCCCTTGATCGTGGCCAACTATGTGCTCGAAAACTTTGCCCTTCAGCAGGCAAAGCAGGAAGCGCGCTCCATTGGCGAGCGTTTCATCACCCGCTCAGAACTGACAATCAACGAAGTTGTCTTGGAACTGCAGTCCTTGGAAACTGCAGGCGTGGTGACGTGCCGCCGCGATCACTTGGATGCACTGCGGGAAGTCGTTAGCAAGTCGGCGTACATGGAATCCATCGGCATCGCAGATGCAAGCGGTAAGCCGATGTGTCTGGTGCCAAGTCGGTCATTGCGCGGTAAACCTATCCTTACAATGCTGGATGATGGAGCCCCGCTGATTGGCATCGGGATGACCGATCAAGGCTATGACAGCATCAAGAAAGCCATAATCTCTCTGCGCACGCCCAACGGATGGCGCCTTTTTTCTGAAGTGTCTCCCTTGGCGCTCAACATTGAGCCAGGGCCTGAATATCTGCGTGGCGCGGTGCGGACAGAAGTAAGGCTCGGACCGGAGACAATCTGGGCCACGGTCGGCAGTCTCAATCTGCCGGAGGGCGAGAGCGATACAACGATCATTTCTCAAACTTCGCTCTCAACGTGGTATCCGTTGGTGGCGCGAGTAGACATTAACGGCTACGCGGCTTTATCACTGGTCGGCCGTTTGCAGATAATCACTGCGATCGTGTGTGCAACAGTGGCCGTGCTGTTCCTTGTCATTGCTGTTTGGTACTCATGGCAGCCTCACAACGAGAGTGAAGATGAGTTCGTCGCTGCCATCAAGAACAACGAGTTCATTCCCTACTATCAGCCTGTAATCGACATTGAGACCGGCGTTTTGCAGGGGTGTGAGGTGCTCATGCGCTGGCGCCGTGAGAATGGCGAAATGGTTTCTCCTGGCCAGTTCATGACCTATGCCGAGACATCCGGCCACATCTTTGAAATGACGCGCCGCTTGATGGTTCAGATCATCGATGAGGTAGGGGATCTTTATGAAGCAACGCCGGATCTGAAGATTTCCATAAACCTGTTCGCTGGACACTTCAAAGATCGAACCATTGTCGAGGACGTTGGAGAACTGTTTCAGGGCAGCCCAATCAAGTTGGAGCAGGTGGTTCTGGAAGTGACAGAACGTCAGCCACTGCATGACATCAATGCCGCAAAGAAGATCATTGCCGAACTGCAGGCCATGGGCGTGCGCATTGCGCTTGATGACGTGGGAACAGGGCACGGCGGTCTGGCCTATCTGCAGAAGCTTGGCATGGATATCGTCAAGATCGACAAGATGTTCGTTGATCCACTGGGGCAGGAGACGAGTACCGCACGGATCGCCGACGCAATTGTTGAGCTTGCAGAAAACCTCGGCATGGGCATCATCGCAGAAGGCGTTGAAACCTATGAGCAGATCCTTCATCTGCGAAAGCTGGGTGTTACCGCCGCTCAAGGCTATATCTTTGCAGCACCGCTTCCGGGCGAGGCGTTCCTCAAGTTTGCTGAGGAGCATGAAACCGGTACTCGGAATATCGTGGCGGAACTCGACAGGAACTATGAAGCCCGTCAAGAAGAAGCTCAGCCTGCCGCTGCTGGCTCCTAACTAATCCTCCTTCTGAATTGTTTTGGTAGCCTTAAGAGTAGCGCTGCCTTAATGCGCGCTGTTTGGCACCACGACGCTTGGCATCGCAATTGAGCCATCACTCTGAGCATAATCATAAAATATTCCATAACTATGATTGAGGATCTTTCTTTTGCCGTTTGATAGGGTCGGGTACTGGGTTACCTCGCATCCAAACCAAGCCCTGTGGTTCTTTGTGCGGGGAAGACCTTGGTGCGAAAGAATGTGTGGTAATACCAATCGTGGTTTGCTATAGGCGCTTTAAAGTAGAGGTGTTCTAGTCAACCGCTCTGACATAGATGATTATTCTACAGGCTGCCTCATTTTGGTCAGCGCTGACGTCGAACGGTGCTTGTTCTGAAGCTATAACCAAGAACACCGAGACGACCACGTTCAGAATATGGGTACACAGATGAATGTCATCATGAGAGGTGAGGAGTTGGCTGCGGCGATTCCGGAAAACGTGCACGCTGAAAAAGTCACTGCCGTCAAACACTATACCGATCGCTTGTTTCAGTTCCGCATCACGCGTCCTTCAAGCTTCCGTTTCCGTTCTGGGGAGTTTGTCATGATCGGGCTCATGATCGATGGCAAGCCGTTGTACCGCGCCTATTCAATCGCCAGTCCGTCATGGGATGAGGAACTGGAGTTCTTTTCGATCAAGGTGCCAGACGGTCCGTTGACCCAGCATCTCCAAAAGATCGAGGTCGGCGATACCATTCTCATGAAAAAGAAGCCAACTGGTACTCTCGTCAATGACGCGCTGGTGCCAGGAAAGCGTCTTTACATGTTCTCGACAGGCACCGGCATTGCGCCGTTTGCGAGCCTCATTCGCGACCCCGAAACCTATGAGAAGTTCGAGGAAGTCATACTGACGCACACATGTCGCAATGTGGATGAGCTCAAGTATGGTGAAGACCTTGTTGCCGTTATTGGCGAAGATCCGCTGATCGGCGAGCTGGCCCAAGGAAAGCTGCGCCTTTACAACTCGGTCACCCGTGAAGATTATCCGCGCACCGGTCGCATCACCGATCTGATCGAAAGCGGCAAACTCTTTGATGATCTCGGTGTGCCCAAACTGGATCCTGCGGTGGATCGCGGCATGATCTGTGGTTCTATGGAAATGATCCGTGACACCAAAGTGCTTCTTGAAAAGAACGGTCTTACCGAAGGTGCCAACAACAAGCCAGCAGAGTTTGTCGTGGAACGTGCTTTCGTAGGCTAGAAGTATTTTAGAAAGGCCTCTATTCAGGTGACCAGTTCTGATTGCTGGTGAGACTTGAACAGGGGCCTTTTTTGTCGCCGGAACGACGTAAAAAGTATCTGAAAAACGCAGCCGCCTACTATCTTTCCAAGCACGCTGCATCCGAAGAACAGCTTCGGCAGGTTTTGGTTCGCAAAGCGCGTCGGAAGGCCGAAGCGTTGGAGCAGGAACCGGAAGAGTGGTTCTCTGACATCTCTGAGACAGTGTTATGGTTTGTCGGCCACGGTTTCGTCAACGATGCTGAGTTCGCTCGCGTCAAAGCCAATGCAGGGCTTGCGCGGGGTAAGTCCTCAAGGCGCGTACAAATGGAGCTCAAGGCCAAGGGTGTGGCTGACGAGATTGCCAAGGATGCGCTTGAACAATCCGATCACGATGAAGATCTGGCATGTCTGCGACTGGCAAGGCGTCGGCGCTTGGGTCCTTTTGCCCGGCCGGATACACAGGTCGATGAGGCGAGGGAAATAGCCAAGTTTGCGCGCGCCGGCTTTGGCTATGACACCATCCGCCGCATCAGGGACTTGAGCCTTGAAGAAGCCGAGAATGCGCTTCTTGATGGTTTTTTGCCCTGACCTTCATTGTTTCTTCCAAAATCAGCAGCATAGTACCTTCAGAACGTTGGGTGAGCCTAGCCTTTCGCTTTGGCTTCTCCGCGTTCTGGCAGAGTGACCTATAACAATAAATGGGGGCCGCACATGGCGCTCGACAAGTCACGGGTTCTTCACGGACTGCTCGCGGCGTTTCTCCTTGCCAGTATCATGGGGCAAAGCGCTGAAGCGCGCAAAACCCCCGGTTCCGGGGAAGGCATGGCAAATGAAAAGCCTCAGATGGTGCGCGAGTGCGCCATACTTTCCGATGACTTCGCCCATTTCCCCGATCAAGAAGTCTGGGACCCCCGACGGATACAGCCATCTCACGCCTATAACTTGGACAAGATCACCGTGCGACAGGGCGGTTCGTCGCTTGCCATCTCCATTAGTGGTGAAGACCAGGTAGACGGAGAGGGGAACCTGAAGCATGAGCTATGGGTGGCCAATGACAAACGCTGTAACTTTGGTGAAGAGGTCTGGTATTCCTTCAGCTTTCGCATTGAAGGGCGGTTTTGGAACACGGGCAGCACAAGATGGGTGATTGGCCAGTGGAAGGAAGACAGCGGTGGCAGCCCGTTCCTGGCGCAGCGTTTTGACAATGGCGTCTTTCACATCACTGTTCAGCACAATGAAACCCGGGAGCTTGTGGCCAAGTCCGCTGGTAGCTTCGAACAGGACTTTGCGCTATTTCGCAATGAGTTCAAGCAGTTGCTTTTGCTCGATCCCAATTACGCCTTGAGGCAGGCGAACAAGGCCATCGCATCGAGCGAAGTTGCGAGCTATGAGGTTGCGGTTGAAAAGTACAAGGAAGCGATTGCGACGCAGGATGTAACGAAGTTTCCGTTTTTGAACGACAAGGCTCAGTTCAAGAATGATCCCGGCATTCATATTGAACTCTCCGATAACCCCTTCCTGCCAGACCCCACTGAAGGCTGGGTGGATATGCGCTATCGCATTAAAGGGAGCCGGGAAGGGCAAGGGATCATCGAGATTTGGGCCAACGACCGGTTTATCGCCCGAGTTACCGGCTTCATCGGAAATGATGAGTTTGCAGGCCCGACGCAGTATTTCAAGTTTGGTCACTATCGGGACCCGGACCGCCACGATTTCAAGGCCGTGCTCCATTTCGACCGCTTTCGCCGCGGTCATAGCCGTGAGGATGTGGACTAGCCTCGCCCTCACGCCATGACATTTTCCGGTCTAGAACAGGCCCTCGATCTGGCCGTTTTCATCGAGGCGGATGCGTTCTGCTGCGGGACGTTTGGGCAGGCCCGGCATGGTCATGATGTCACCGGTAAGGGCTACAATGAACCGGGCCCCGGCTGAAAGACGCAGCTCGCGGATGTCAAGTGTGTGGTCGGATGGCGCACCAACTTTCTTAGGGTCCGTTGAGAACGAATAGGGCGTCTTGGCGATGCACACCGGAAGAGTGCTTTTTCCGAGAGCCACGATCTCTTTGATTTGACGTTTGGCGTTTTTGCCGAGCGAAATACCTTCTGCGCCGTAGATCCGGGTTGCAACTGCGTTCAGCTTGTCTTCGATGGAGCTTTCAACAGTGTAGAGCGGCTCAAACTGTGCTGGCGTTGTCTCCATGAGCGCAACCACCGCTTCTGCAAGTTTTTCGGTGCCTTTGGAGCCCTCCGCCCAGTGAGAGCACAGAACTGTGTCGGCACCGCAATTGCGGGCTGCCTCACGGATGAGATCAAACTCCTGCGGTTGATCCGAAGTGAATTGATTGATGGCCACCACAACTGGTACGCCGAACTGCTGCATGTTGCGGATATGGCGCTTTAGGTTCTCACAGCCCGCGCGCAGTGCGTCTTGATTGAGCGCATCCAAGTGGTCTTTGGCCACGCCGCCATGCATTTTCAGCGCCCGCACCGTTGCAACCACAACCGTCGCCTGAGGCTCGAGGCCCGCGCTGCGGCACTTGATGTTGAAGAACTTCTCCGCGCCAAGATCGGCACCAAAACCGGCTTCTGTCACCACAAAGTCAGCCAGCTTCATGGCGGCTTTGGTGGCAATGACCGAGTTGCACCCGTGGGCAATGTTGGCAAAAGGGCCGCCGTGGATGAGCGCAGGCGTGTTTTCCAAGGTCTGAACCAGGTTGGGCTGCAACGCTTCCTTCAAAAGCACTGTCATGGCCCCATGCGCATTGAGGTCCCGCGCGGTGACAGGAGACTTGTCACGGCGGTGAGCCACAACGATATCGCCAAGGCGCTCTTCAAGGTCGCTCAGGTTCTCAGCAAGACACAGGATCGCCATGACCTCAGAGGCCACGGTGATGTCAAAACCGCTGGTTGCGGGATGTCCGTTCTTGATACCGCCAAGGCCTGTGGTGATCTCACGCAAAGCCCGGTCGTTCATGTCCTCAACCCGGCGCCAGACAATGCGGCGCTGATCAATCTCCAACGCATTGCCCCAGTAGATGTGGTTGTCGATCATGGCCGAAAGCAGGTTGTGGGCGCTGGTGATGGCGTGGAAATCGCCTGTAAAATGGAGGTTGATGTCCTCCATGGGCACCACCTGCGCATGGCCTCCGCCAGCAGCGCCGCCCTTCAGCCCGAAACAGGGTCCAAGGGAGGGTTCGCGCAGGCAGATCGCCGTTTTCTTGCCGATGCGGGAGAGGGCGTCTCCCAGCCCGACGGTGGTCGTTGTTTTGCCTTCACCTGCGGCTGTGGGCGAGATCGCCGTAACCAGAATGAGCTTGCTCTGGGGGCGATCGGCCAAGCCCTCCAAATAGGTATTGCTGATTTTCGCTTTGTATCGACCAAAGGGCTCGATGGCGTCTTCCGGAATGCCGAGTTCCTCACCGACCTGACTGATCGGTTTAAGGGAAGCGGCACGGGCGATGGCAATATCGTTCATGCGGATCCAGTCTGATCTCTCGCGCGTTACCGCGAGGGCTATGGCAGGGTTCAGCGCGGTTTAGCAAACACCGAAATTCCATGCAATGGGACAAACGCCATGCGTGAGCCAATCGGCCGTCGAACTTGGCCCGCAAATGGAGCCGTTTCGGGCGACACCTGCAACATATGCAAGATTTGGGTGGGGAACCGGAATGCAGTCTTTCCTTGCGCCCTTGTGCGTACTAACAATCTTGGTCCCAACGCTTTTTGAGTTTTCCCATGTTTATGTTCGAAATGGCCGCGCTTGGTGCAGCGCTTTGCTGGGCAGTCGGCGGACTAATCTCCTCACGCCCCTCCGCACATCTTGGCGCAATCGGTTTCAATTGCGTACGTATGTGGTTCGTCGTGGCCATGACACTGGCGTATGCGCTGGTGTCCGGTGCCTTGTTGGACTTTGACTTTGGTACACTGGATATCATCCTGATCTCCGGTTTCGTCGGCATCTTCCTTGGCGATACCGCCCTGTTTTTGACGTTGAACCGCATGGGGCCGCGCAGGACCTCGATCCTGTTCGCAATGAACGCACCAATCTCAGCCGTGCTTGGTTGGATCTTTTTGGGAGAAGATCTTTCTGCCTTGGCAAGCATCGGCATTCTGACTGTTGTGGTGGGCGTTGTTCTGGCCATCGTATTCGGCAAGCGCAAAGATCAGCTTCACCAATGGGAAAGCATCAAAGGGCCCGTGGTTGTTGGCGTTGCGCTTGGCCTTGTGGCTGCGCTCTCCCAGTCTCTTGGGTCACTTGTCATCCGCCCGGTGATGCAGGGAGGCGCCGACCCTGTTGTGGTCGCATTGCTTCGCTGCCTTGTGGCAGCCACCTGTTTGACGATGCTCATGCAACTGCCAAATCCTCGGTTCAAACTGGCCAACCCATTAACAGGACAGATTGTCAGGCGCACAGCGCTCTCTGGATTCTTAGGAATGGGCCTGGGCATGACCCTGCTGCTGTTTGCACTGGAAGGTGGTGAGGTGGGTATCGTTTCAACACTGTCCGCCACAAGCCCGGCGTTGCTGCTGCCCATGCTGTGGTGGCGAACCAGAGAAAAGCCAGCCATGGGCGCGTGGATCGGCGCCGCTCTGGTGGTCATTGGTTGTGGTTTGATCTTCACGTCTTAAAGTGGAAAGTTTTTTATTTGCATCCATCTATCTAGAGTTGATAAAGCTTTGCATCATGCACATGCCGAAACGGCATCAATAGCCTCTTCAGTCCTGTCAGATCATGCTTCTCATTGATTGAAGCAAAGCGCGACACGGCTCAATAAAGTGCCGGAACAAACAGATCCGGCTAGGGCTCATAGACCCATTAGTCGTCTTGTTTGCGCAAGCCACTGATGGGTTTCCTTGGTTTCAGGGCCGTTTGAGCCTCCTATTGGCTTCAACCACCAATATCTCAGCCTTGGCTCAGGTTCTTCGAAATGTCTGCCAAGGTTTTATTTAAATGAAGGGTTAGTGCGGCCCTGCCAAGTCCCCAACGGTCTGACCATTCTGGGCGACAGCGGTCGTACGCCGCGCCTTGGTCAGATGACCGGAAAGCCTGAGCTTTTGCCTTGGACGGCGATTCCAATTCTGCAAAATAGCTTTCTATTTCTGAGTGAGGGCGGCGCGGTCAAAATGGACATCCTTCTCCTAAATATCTGTTTTGCAACAAAATATTTTCAACAGTAGCTATGGCCTGTTTTATGCAACCAGTTAGTCGAAACGTTTCCCGCCGGAGAGATGGATCATGCGCAATTGAAGAGCCTGCAAGGTGGCGTCAGCCGGCAAGCATTCACGGTGAATTAATGACGTTAGGTCATTTTGCGCCGGTCAACGCGGAACATGGGATAGGGTCCGGCCGAATTGAAAAGGAGTTCCAAGCATGAAGCTGTCTTGCCTCGCCCTGAGCCTTTCCCTTTTAACCGGCGTTTCTGCCGTGGCGCAGGACGTTCGCACGCTGGACAACGCGACGCTGTCCGGGGACGAGACGATCGAAACACCGGCTGGCGTTATTGAGCTTCAAGACAATTTTGTCACCGAGGCCAGCGTTCAGGCCCTCTTTGACGAGATGGATTATCAGCGTGCCGTCCAGTCCTTTATCTGGGCAGCACCTTTGGTCGGTTACAAGCAATGGCAGATCGCCCAGAACGAGGCTTTCGGGGCCAGTGAGGTCACCGACTTTGCCGTGCTGGTGTCGCTCAACGAAAAGGGCGGCATTCTGACGCCGAACCTCACCACGCCGTATGTCATCAACTTCACCAATTTGGCGGAAGGGCCGGTCTTCATCGAAGTGCCTGCCGCGCCGATGGCGGGCATGCTGATGGATGCCTGGCAGCGTCCGGTCGCCGACATCGGACAGACCGGTCCGGACAGGGGTGAAGGCGGCACCTACCTCATCGTTGGCCCGGAAGACGATCTGAAGGCCTATGAAGGCGAGGCCGACTTCGTGCTGCAAAGTGCCACTAACAATCTCTTCATTGGCGTGCGCATTCTCGATGCGTCACCGGAAGCCGCTGAAGCAGTCAAGGCCGGCCTGAAACTCGCCCGTCATGGAGAAGAACCACAGCCGGCCACCCCGATCATCGGAAAGGATCCCGTCTGGTCGGCCACTCCGCCCCGCGGCCTTGGTTACTGGGAAGTGCTCCATGCGGTTCTTCAGGAAGAGCCGGTCCGCGACCAGGACAAGGTCTGGATGGCGATGCTGGAACCGCTCGGCATCAAGAAAGGCGAGCCCTTTGCCCCGGATGAGCGCCAGGCGAAGATCCTGACCCGTGGCGCCACAATGGGTGAGTTGATGCTGCGCAACATGCAGACCAATCCGCGCTTTGCCGAGCCCTGGTGGGAGGGAACGTCCTGGTATAAGAGCTTTGACTTTACGGTGCCGCAGATCACCGATGAGCGGGTGGAACTGGATGAGCGCGGCGTGTGGTTTTATGAGGCCGTCACCTCAAGTGAAGGCATGGTGAACCCCAAGCCGGGCGTGGGTCAGGTCTATATGACCACCAAACGCGACGCCAATGGCGAGCTGGTGCGCGCCGACAAGACCTACAAGCTGAGCGTTCCGGCGGACGTTCCCGTGGCGAATTTCTGGTCCCTGACGCTCTACTCCGAGGACACCCGGCGGCCCTACGACAACGGCGGAACGGAGGTCACCGACGCAAGTCTCGACAGCCGCATGGAGCAGCTCCAGCGCAACGAAGATGGCAGCCTTGATCTGTTCATCGGGCCGAGTGCTCCGGAGGGCATGGAAAGCAATCATCTTGCTACCGCCGAAGATGACGGCTGGTTTGTCTATTTCCGTCTCTACGGACCGGAAGAGGCCTTCTTCGACAAAAGCTTCGCCCTGCCGGATTTTGAGCCAGTCAATTGATCAGGCGATTGCCAAACAGGAACTTCACTATGCAAAAGACACTCATGAAATTGACCGTCTCTGCCGCTGCACTGGCTTTTTGGACACCCGTGGCCGCCATGGCCGAGCCGGTCACTCCGGAAAACTATGTTGTGGCTGAGACCGACTGGAACTTCGCGGCCCAACAGGCGCAAGCGCCGGTGAACACCTGGACCCATAACGATCCGGTAACGGAAGAAAACCAGACCATCATCCGCTCCAATGCCGATGTGGTCTACTCGCTGGCGGTCGTGGATGTGTCGGAAGGGGCAACGCTTTCCATTCCCGAGCGGGCCAACGGCGCGCTCCAGCTCATTCACTACATGGACGAGAACCATCTCACCCACGGCGTGATCTATGCAGGTGAAACCGTCGACCTCACGCCGGACAGCCTGACCGGCGGCACCCATATCTACATCCTGGCACGGACCCAGATCAGCGATGATCTGGACGAGACCAAGGCGGCCCAGGCGGCCATGGTGATCGACGCCAAATCCTCCAATCCCTATCCCTCCAAAGGCTTTGATGCGGAGGAGGTCGAAGCGTTCCGCCAGAAACTGATTGATGAGGTGAACAACGGCACGGCGACGCTCGACGGCTTCAACGCCTTCGGGGCAACGCTCGATGACGTTGTGCAAAACGACTACTATTACGGGGCCGCCGTGGGCTGGGGTGGTTTGCCGCCGCAACATGCCCAGTACACCCCTGCCGTCAATGGCCAGGGCTCAGCCGAAGATTGCCAGACGATTACCTTTCCCAGGCCCAACCTTGACTACGACAATGGCGGCTTTTTCTCGCTTACCACCTACAATGCCGGGTCCTGGATCGAGGGCGACAATTTCTACATCGGCCACAACCGCATGAAGGACAATGGCGACGGCACCATGACCATCGACTTCAACTGCGACACGGACCACTCCGTGACGGTGAGCGAGGGCTGGAATGGCACCTTCCGCCTGTACAAGCCGCTGGATGTCGAAGCGACTAGGATTGAAATCGAAGGCCTCATGGCGATCCCGATTTTGACAAAGGAGTGAGCCGACCTGGCATGTCTCACGGCCCTTTGGGTCAGTCAGAAATGCGGGCGGGGAATTGGGGAGAGTGGAAACACATCCTTGCCAGATCCGCGTAATTCTTCTGCCAAACAACGCCTCATAACGTGCCGCGGTTGGAAGTGTCGTTCAGGTCTGGCACAGGGCCAGTGGGAATGAACACGTCGGAACAAGCGTGGATCCCTGCATGGTTCCCGTATGCTCCGTTATCTGCATATCCGCTGCGCGCCTAGGACTGAGGTGACGGCCTCAGAAGATCGCCGGTGCTGGTGAAACTTGTCAATTGAGGAATTGCGCGACGAAACAACAGGCTCGAGAAACTGTTTTTTTAGGGGTGTCCGCTTCGCCAATTGCTGATGCAAAAATCTGTCAGTCTCCTATCGCCCCCAAACCCCACATCATCCCCATGAAACCAAAAAACCCGCCCGATCGTCTCTGATGGGCGGGTTTCTTTTGTTATCTAACGCCGTTTGAGCCGCTTATTGGCCTAATTTGGGCGTCCTATGCAGCTCGGGACACCAAGGGGCTGAAGCGTTAGCTGCAGCCACTGGTGGAGCCACAGGTGTCGCACTTCAGGCAGGTGCCATTGCGCACCATGGTGAAGTTACCGCACTCCGAGCAGCTCTCGCCCTCATAGCCTTTCATGCGGGCCTGCGCGACCTGAGAGGCGACGGATGGCTGAGGTTGCGCTTCTGCCAAGCCGACTTCCTGCACAACCGCTGCCGCTGCCGATGCGCTGCCATCACGGCTGAACGCTGTGGCAATGGCCTGGCTCTTGATTGCGATCTCGCCATCGGCAAGCCCGGCAGGCTCTCCACCCGGTACCAGACGGAAGCGTTCGGTCTGGCCGCGGACAAGACCGTGAGAGACCACAGCCGGCTGGCTTTCAGTTTCCGCGTCCCCTTCAGACAGAGCGGTTGCCGAGCCGATCGCCTCTGGCGGTACATGGGCCAGATCGTTGCGACCCAGATAGGACACGGCCAGTTCACGGAAGATATAGTCAAGAATGGAGGTTGCATTCTTGATGGCGTCGTTGCCCATTACCATGCCCGCAGGTTCAAAACGGGTGAAGGTAAAGGCGTCAACGTATTCTTCAAGCGGCACGCCGTACTGCAGGCCAAGTGAGATGGCAATCGCGAAGTTGTTCATCAACGAGCGGAAAGCCGCGCCTTCCTTGTGCATGTCGATGAAGATTTCACCGATGCGGCCATCCTCGTACTCGCCAGTGGTCAGATAGACCTTGTGGCCGCCAACCGATGCCTTCTGGGTGTAGCCCTTGCGGCGGTTCGGCAGGCGTTCGCGGGTGCGCACGGACCGTTCAACAATGCGCTCCACGATGCGTTCTGCAATCACTTCAGCACGGGCAGCTTGTGGCTGAGCAGCAATGGCCTCAACAACATCTTCGGCTTCTTCCTCATCATCTTCAAGCAGCTGAGAGTTCAGCGGCTGAGACAGTTTGGAGCCGTCGCGGTAAAGGGCGTTTGCCTTCAGACCAAGCTTCCAAGAGAGCATGTAGGCATCTTTACAATCATCAACGGTGGCCGCATTTGCCATGTTGATGGTCTTGGAGATCGCGCCGGAGATGAACGGCTGGGCCGCTGCCATCATGCGGATGTGGCTTTCAACGGACAGGTAGCGCTTTCCGATACGACCACATGGGTTCGCGCAGTCAAACACCGGATAGTGCTCTTCCTTCAGGTGCGGCGCACCTTCAAGGGTCATGGCACCGCACACATGGGTGTTGGCGGCTTCAATGTCTGCCTTGGAGAAACCAAGGTGGGCCAGCAGGTCGAACTCGAAGTCGTCGAGCTTGTCCGCTGGAACGCCGAGCTTTTCCGTCAGGAAAGCATCGCCAAAGGTGAACCGGTTGAAGACAAACTTGATATCGAACGCAGAACCCAGAGACCCTGCGAGCTTTTCAAGTGCCTCATCATCAAAGCCCTTGGCCTTCAACGTTGTTGGGTTGATGGCCGGTGCCTGATTGATGGACCCGTGACCAACAGCGTATGCTTCAATCTCGGCAATTTCAGAGGCCGAGTATCCCAGTGCACTCAACGCTTCCGGAACCGCGCGGTTGATGATCTTGAAGTAACCACCACCGGCAAGCTTCTTGAACTTCACCAGCGCAAAGTCTGGCTCAATGCCGGTTGTGTCACAGTCCATCACCAGTCCAATGGTGCCGGTTGGCGCAATCACACTGGTCTGTGCATTGCGGTAGCCGTTTTTCTCACCAAGAGACAAGGCGTTGTCCCATGCTTTCTTGGCGCGATCGATCAGGATCGGTTCAGGGCATGACTTGTGGTCCAGCGCAACGGGAAGGGTGTTCAGGCCCTCGTAGCCCGCGGTTTCGCCATGGGCGGCGCGGCGGTGGTTGCGGATCACGCGGAGCATGTTCTCTGCGTTTTCCTCATAGCGCGGGAACGCCCCAAGCTCGCCAGCCATTTCGGCGGAGGTGGCGTAGGAAACGCCGGTCATGATCGCGGTGATGGCACCACACAGCGCACGTCCTTCCTCACTGTCGTAAGGAATGCCGGAGGTCATGAGCAAGCCGCCAATGTTGGCATAGCCCAGACCAAGAGTGCGGTACTCGTAGGAAAGCTGCGCGATCTGCTTGGAAGGGAACTGGGCCATCAGAACGGAAATTTCCAGAACGATGGTCCAAAGACGCACGCCGTGTTCAAAACGCTCGTGGTCAAAGGAGCCGTCCTCCATGCGGAACTGAAGCAGGTTCAAGGATGCAAGGTTACACGCGGTATCGTCCAGGAACATGTATTCAGAACAGGGGTTGGACGCGCGAATTTCCCCACCAGCGGGGCAGGTGTGCCAGTCGTTGATGGTGGTGTGGTACTGAAGGCCCGGATCAGCTGAAGCCCATGCGGCATAACCGATCTGTTCCCAGATGTCCGCTGCCTTGACGGTCTTCACAACGTCGCCCTTGACGCGGGCGACGAGATCCCAGTCGCCGTCGTTGGTGACAGCGTCGAGGAAGCCGTCTGTCACGCGAACGGAGTTGTTGGAGTTCTGGCCCGCTACGGTCAGGTAGGCTTCAGAGTCCCAATCCGTGTTGTAGGTCGGAAACTCGATGGTCTTGTAACCCTGACGCGCAAACTGAACCACGCGCTGGATGTAATTGTCTGGAACCAGTGCCTTCTTTGCCGCCCGCATTTCGCGTTTGAGGGCAGGGTTCTTCTTTGGGTCGAAGCAATCGTCGCCTGAACCTTCACAGTTCACGCAGGCGCGCATGACCGCCTGAAGGTGTTTCTGGCAGATCTTGGAACCGGTCACGAGAGCCGCAACCTTCTGCTCTTCGGTCACCTTCCAGTTGATGTATTCCTCAATGTCAGGATGGTCCACATCGACCACCACCATCTTGGCAGCCCGGCGGGTGGTGCCACCAGACTTGATGGCGCCAGCTGCGCGGTCACCAATGCGCAGGAAGCTCATCAAGCCGGAGGATTTGCCGCCGCCAGCAAGCTTTTCGCCAGAAGAGCGAAGGCGAGAGAAGTTGGAGCCGGTACCAGAACCGTACTTGAACAAGCGTGCCTCACGAACCCAAAGGTCCATGATCCC
Source organism: Nesiotobacter zosterae (assembly GCF_033843645.1). NCBI lineage: Bacteria > Pseudomonadati > Pseudomonadota > Alphaproteobacteria > Hyphomicrobiales > Stappiaceae > Nesiotobacter > Nesiotobacter zosterae. Next base: position 293,009 of record NZ_JAWXVZ010000005.1, read on the forward strand.
GTTTTCGTTCACCAAGTCGTCGTCTACGGACTGAATGAAGCAGGCGTGCGGTTGTGGGTGTTCGTAAGCAGAAGAAGAGCGGGTCAGCTTGCCGCTTTCATGATCCACGTAGTAGTGGCCTTGGCTTGGACCATCAATGCCATAGGCCCAATGCAGGCCGGTGTTGAACCACTGCGGAGAGTTCGGCGCCACCTTTTGGGTCGCCAGCATGTAGCGTAGTTCGTCGAAAAACGCTTGAGCATCGGCCTCGCTGTCAAAGTAGCCGCCTTTCCAGCCCCAGTAGGTCCAAGTGCCGGCAAGACGATCGAATACCTGACGGGAGTCGGTTTCAGATCCGAATTGTTCTTCTTCAGGCAGATCCTTCAGAGCGCGGGTATCAGGCTTTTTGCGCCACAACCACGAAGGCACGGAGTTTTCCTCCACGGCCTTCAGGCGGGCCGGCACACCGGCTTTGCGAAAGTACTTCTGCGCAAGAATGTCGGAGGCGACCTGTGAAAACTGAGTTGGTACCTGAATGTTCTCCAGGCGGAACACAACGGAACCATCCGGGTTGCGGATTTCGCTCGTTGCTTCGCGGAACTCGATATCGGCGTAGGGGGATTGCCCCTCCTGCGTATAGCGCCGTTCGATCTTCATACATGCCCCCTTAACAAGCCACCAGCATGCCACACTGGTGACGGGTAAGAAATTTGCTTCGCGCCCGTCTCCGCCGCTGGATCAGGTGTTAATCACGAAGCTGGTTGCCAATATAGTATGGTCGAGACACATTCACGATAAATCTGCGCAAGCCCTACCATATGTTGTGTTTATTTTTGGTTAACACACAATAGGTAGGTCTTGCTCGCGCAAAAGTCTACGGCTGCTCGATTTCATTTTAAGAAACGCAAGCACCGATCAAACTTCGTATTTATAGAGAACGCTCGGCAAGAACGCGCCGATTTGCCCCGACCCCGAACACCGGGCAAAAGTAGATTGAATCGGACATAGGCGTCAAGCGGTGGGGCGCTAAGTGTGGTGCTTTAAAAATTGTTGGCCCCACCAGATATTGTGGTTTAGCCAGGTTAACAAATGGCCGGTAAAGGTTGCTGTAATGGCTGTTTTCCGGTGTGCTTCAGCATGTGGAAGTGAGTGGATTTACCAAGCTGTGCCCATTGAATTAAGCTGGGGAGAAATTCTAATGGATTGACCAGCAGAAAACGGGTGGAAAACGCCTGTGTTTTATACTGGCACAAGGCTGTGCTGGTAATTGTTTTGGGATATCAGAGCGGAACCGCGCAAAGGCGCGGGGTCTTGGCAGAAAGGTCGGCGATTTGGGCGAGCACCATAGAGCCTATGGCAAGCAGATTTCGGAGTTGGATGTCGCGATTGTTGAAGACTCGCGCGCGGCACAGACGATTCTGAGAAGCCTCATGAATACCATGAAGGTGAAACGGTTCCGCATCTTCGATTCTCCCAAAGAAGCGGTGCCACAGATGTTTGCGGATCCGCCGAACCTCATTTTGAGTGATTGGCATATGCAGCCCGTCTCTGGCTACCAGATGTTGTGCCTGCTGCGGAACCCGAAGATGGCACCACTTACCCATGTTCCGCTTATCTTTGTGACCGCTCATGGGACGCGCGGCCTCATCAGCAAGGCGATGCGGGCAGGGGCGCATCATGTATTGGCCAAGCCGCTCTCCGCCGCCGGTCTGCAGCAAACTCTGGAATGGGTGACCAGGGACGCTCGGAAAATCATCGAATCCGACGATGGTGGTCTTATCGTGGAGGGCGTCCGGGAACTTCTCGATCAAGGTGAGGAAAAATACGCGGCATTGCTCAGGGCAGAAGAAATGAACAAGACTGCCAACAAGGAGATGATTGACCGAAAGGCCAAGCTCGCCGCGCACGAGTTTGCTTCCTTGATCCTTCATCCTGACTTTGAGGCGGATAAAGATCGTGATGCGCAGCGTGACGAGCCTCGTACGCAAAAGGAGCGTTCGTCGCGCGCATTTGGCGAAGGGCGGCGTCCAAAAGACCCTGGTTCCGGTGCATAGTCTCTTTTACTAGGCGCAAAGGGTGGACAGACGCGTGTCATGGGGCCATATTCGCGCCCAAAGCGAACCGGTAAGCGGAAAAACGATTAGGAGCTGCCGCTATGAAGCAATGGGTGCTCGAGCTGTTCACGTGGTGGAATAGCCAGACCATGGGAACGCGCTTCTTCACATGGCGCAAGGGTGAGTTTGTCGGCGAAGACGAATTTGGCAACAAGTACTACCGTGAGCGTGCAGGTAAGCGCCGCTGGGTGCTTTACAATGGCACGGCAGAGGCTTCTCGCATTCCTGCTGGCTGGCATGGGTGGATGCATCACCGAACCGACGTGCCGCCAACCGAGGACAGCTACAAGCCCCGCGAATGGGAAGCTGCATATGTGCCGAACATGACGGGTACGCCCAACGCGTATCGTCCAAAAGGCTCCATCCTTACACCGGAGAGCCGCCCGCGTGTGACTGGCGACTATGAAGCCTGGTCCCCTGGCGACTGATGAAAAGTTTCGAACAACGAAAAAACCCGGCCTGCAGAGCCGGGTTTTTTGTTGGTCTTCGCCCTGAGGACGAGGGCCTTACATTTCTTCGTTGATCAGTCCTAGGCGCTTGTCGAGATACGAGGAGCAGTCCTCCATCAGAACATCAACATTGTCTTCAAAGAAGTGATTTGCTCCCGGAATGATCTGGTGATCGATCGTGATACCCTTCTGGGTTTTCAACTTATCCACCAGAGCCTGCACGTCCTTTTGCGGCACGACCTTGTCCTGATCGCCGTGGATGATCAGGCCGGAAGAGGGGCAAGGTGCAAGGAATGAGAAGTCGTGAAGGTTGGCTGGTGGTGCGACGGAAATAAATCCTTCTACTTCCGGGCGACGCATAAGCAGTTGCATTCCGATCCAAGCGCCAAAGGAGAAGCCAGCGATCCAGCAAGCGCGTGCATCTGGATGTACAGTTTGCACCCAGTCAAGCGCCGCAGCGGCATCAGAAAGTTCACCCTGACCATGGTCGAACTGACCTTGGCTTCTGCCCACGCCACGGAAGTTGAAACGCAAAACCGCAAAGCCACGCTTCGCGAACATGTAGTACATCTGATAGACGATCTGGTTGTTCATCGTGCCGCCGAATTGCGGGTGCAGATGCAGTACCAGTGCGATCGGCGCGTTGCGCTGTTTCGCAGGATGGAAGCGTCCTTCCAGTCGTCCGGCAGGGCCGTTAAAGATCACCTCAGGCATAGGCGCGAGAAATCCCTCTAGGTTACGGGCTGTTTTCACAGCTGAATGTATAGACCGCGCATCTGCTTTCCGATAAAACTTGACTCAGAAACGCAGGTTTAATAGGGTCCAGTTTAGAATTATTCGAAAGAGGTTGGTGCTTCGCCAACAAACCTACTCGCTCATTTAAATGAGTGCGCGGTATATCGCAAGCAAGAACCCTGAATGATTCTCGCAACTTCTCACAAAGCGTCGATTTGCTGGAGCTGGCATCGCTTTGTAAGACGGGTAACGGTGCAATTGGGTCAAAGAGCAAGCAGAGATTACTGTCTTGAAGAACAACAGAACATATCTTGATTACAATGCCGGAGCCCCGTTGCGCGAAGAGGCTCTTGCGGCCATGCGGGAGGTTTTTGCTTCTCCCGGAAATGCATCTTCCATCCATGCAAATGGCCGCGGCGCGCGCAGCGTTATTGAAAGAGCACGCGAGAGTGTTGCGGCTTTGGTTGATGGGGATCCGCAGAACGTCATCTTCACCAGCGGTGGGACTGAAGCAAACGTCACAGCACTTTCTCCTGTCTGGATGAGAGATGGCAAGCCGTTTGACGTGAAGCACCTGTTTGTAAGCGCTGTTGAGCATCCTTCTGTTCTTGCTGGTGGCAGGTTTGCTGCAGATCACGTCAATGTTCTGCCGGTGGATGGCGATGGGCGTGTGGATCTTGCGGCACTGCAGGACAGCCTGGCGACCGTGCCGCAAGGCGAAACAGCTCTCGTGTCAGTTATGGCGGCCAACAGCGAGACCGGCGTCATACAGCCCTTGAAAGAGATCGGTGTGATTGTTGAGGACGCCGGTCACTTGTTTCACGTAGACGCGGTTCAAGGAGCCGGGCGCCTTGATCTGTCCATGGCCATGATCGGCTGTCAGGCGCTTTCAATCTCCTCGCACAAGATCGGTGGCCCTCAAGGGGTAGGTGCGCTTGTCTTGGCGAAAGGCATTCTGCGTCCAGCGCCTCTCTTTACTGGCGGTGGTCAGGAAAGTTGGCGCCGTGCGGGTACGGAAAACACGGCAGGCATCGCGGGCTTTGCAGCAGCAAGCGAAGCGGCTTGTTCAGAGCGTGGTTCTCTGAGGTTGGTGGAATATCAGCAAGACTTTGAAAACAAATTGAAATCCAACTACCCAGACCTCTTGATTTTTGGTGAAAATGCGCCACGTCTAGGTAATACTACTTGCTTTTCTGTGCCGGGCGTTCCAGCAGAGACCGCGCTGATCTCTTTTGATTTGTCAGGCGTGTCGGTTTCTTCCGGATCGGCGTGTTCCTCCGGCAAGGTGGGTGTGTCCCATGTCCTCACCGCGATGGGGGTTGACGAACAGGCTGCTCGCGGTGCGATCCGCTTGAGTATGGGTTGGGCGACAAGACCGGAAGATTTGGATACGGCGTTGAGGGCGTGGCAGCGCATTTACGAGCGCATGGGCCCACGGCAGAAACAGGCCAATGCGGTCTGAATGCCGGTCCAGTGACTACAACGAATTAGGGCACTTAAACCAACGTCAAAGTTGGCAAACAGTCGAAGATAAATAACGGAACGCAAAAGCGTTCTCCAAGCGGATAACCCGCATACGGAGTAGATTATGGCGGCAGTCCAGGAAACAATTGATCAGGTCAAAGCGATCGACGTAGATCAATACAAGTACGGCTTCGTGACAGACATCGAGTCCGAATTGGCTCCAAAAGGTCTGAACGAAGACATTATTCGTTTCATTTCTGCAAAGAAAGAAGAGCCGGAGTGGATGCTGAATTGGCGTCTTGAGGCTTTCAAGCGCTGGCAGACCATGAAAGAGCCAAGCTGGGCCCGCGTAAACTACCCGCCTGTGGAGTTTCAGGAGCTGCACTACTATGCGGCGCCTAAAGCCAAGGAAGGCCTCAAGAGCCTTGACGAAGTGGATCCGGAAATTCTGGAGACCTACAAGAAGCTTGGTATTCCGCTTTCAGAGCAGGAAATCCTCGCAGGCGTTGCGCCTGAGCACCGCGTTGCAGTCGACGCCGTGTTCGACAGTGTGTCTGTCGCGACCACCTTTAAGGAAGAGCTGGCAAAAGCTGGCGTGATCTTCTGTCCGATCTCTGAAGCCATTCGTGAGCATCCAGAGCTGGTCCAGAAGTACCTCGGTTCCGTTGTACCGGTTTCCGATAACTTTTATGCCACGCTGAACTCAGCTGTGTTCTCTGACGGTTCGTTCGTATACATCCCAGAGGGCGTGCGCTGCCCCATGGAGCTGTCCACTTACTTCCGTATCAACGAGCAGAACACCGGCCAGTTTGAGCGCACGCTCATCATCGCTGAAAAGGGCTCCTACGTCTCCTATTTGGAAGGCTGTACGGCACCTCAGCGCGACGAAAACCAGCTGCACGCGGCTGTTGTGGAACTGGTTGCGCTTGATGATGCGGAAATCAAGTACTCGACTGTTCAGAACTGGTATCCGGGCGATTCAGAAGGAAAGGGCGGTATCTACAACTTCGTGACCAAGCGTGGAGATTGCCGTGGCAAGAACTCCAAGATCGCATGGACACAGGTTGAGACAGGCTCTGCCATCACTTGGAAGTACCCAAGCTGTATCCTGCGCGGTGACAACTCCGTTGGTGAGTTCTACTCAATCGCCATTTCAAATGGCCACCAGCAGGTGGACAGTGGCACCAAGATGATCCATCTCGGCAAGAATACCTCAAGCCGTATCATCTCGAAGGGCATCTCCGCAGGTGTTTCTCAGAACACTTATCGCGGTCAGGTCTCAGCGCACCGCAAGGCATCAAACGCGCGAAACTTCACTCAGTGTGACTCGCTGTTGATTGGTGACAAGTGCGGCGCGCATACCGTGCCTTACATCGAGAGCAAGAACGCAACGGCTGTGTTCGAGCACGAAGCAACCACCTCCAAGATCTCTGATGATCAGATGTTCTATTGTCAGGCCCGCGGTCTTGATGAGGAAGAAGCTGTGGCGCTGATCGTGAATGGCTTTGTGCGTGACGTGATCCAGCAGCTTCCAATGGAGTTTGCCGTGGAAGCACAAAAGCTCATCGGGATCAGTCTTGAGGGATCAGTAGGTTGATGAGTGCCTCGGACATGCCGATTGCTACTCTGTCTGAGCTTGCTCTTGATGATTGGAGCCAGGGCGACTTCTTTTCAGCAAAGGATGCCGCCTTTGGCGACCTGCTGAAGCTGAAAAAGCTTGGCATCGGTTACAACGAAGTACAGCCCGGCAAGTCTGCTTGCCCTTTTCACTGCCATCACAATGAAGAGGAGATCTTCGTTATCTTGGAAGGGAAAGGCACATACAGGTACGGGCAAAACAAAGTGTCATTCTCCGCAGGAGATGTGCTTGGTGCACCAACAGGCGGTCCTGAGACCGCGCACCAGATCATCAACACAGGTTCAATGACCCTTAAATATCTGGCCATTGCCAACAAATCTGAGACGGAAGTCTGCGAATACCCAGACTCCGGCAAGTTTCAGGTCACCAGTTACAAGCCCGGAGGACGGTTGCGTCATTGCGGGAGAGAAAGTGAAAACCACGTCAACTATTGGGACGGCGAAGCTTAAAAGCGGCGCGTCAGACTAAACAGGATCTGAGAAATGTTAGAGATTAAAAACCTGCACGCCCACGTAGAAGGCAACGAAATCCTCCGTGGCATCGACCTCACTGTAAAGCCGGGTGAAGTGCACGCAATCATGGGGCCAAACGGTTCCGGCAAGTCCACTCTCTCCTACGTGCTGGCCGGTAAGGAAGACTATGAGATCACCGAGGGGTCAATCTCCTACAACGGTGAAGACATGCTTGAGCTCGGCGCCGATGAGCGCGCGGCTGCCGGTATGTTCCTGGCCTTCCAGTACCCGATCGAAATTCCAGGTGTTGCAACCATGACCTTTTTGAAGACCGCGCTGAATGCTCAGCGTCGCTCTCGTGGTCTGGAAGATCTTCCGACACCAGAATTCATGAAGTTGGTCAAGGAAAAGTCAAAGGACCTGAATGTGAGCCCCGAAATGCTCCGCCGTCCGCTGAATGTTGGCTTTTCCGGTGGTGAGAAAAAGCGCGCCGAAATCCTGCAAATGGCGCTTCTGGAGCCAACTCTGTGTGTGCTCGATGAAACGGATTCAGGTCTGGATATTGATGCCCTGCGTATCGTGTCTGAAGGCGTTAACAAGCTGCGCGACCCAAGCCGCGGCATGATCGTCATCACTCACTACCAGCGTCTGCTTGACCATATCGTACCGGACTTTGTTCACGTTCTGTCAAAGGGCAAGATCGTGAAGTCTGGTGGCAAAGAGCTGGCACTTGAGCTGGAAGCCAATGGGTATGCGGATTACGTCGGCGAAGAAGCTGCTTAATTAGGTGAGGTGAAATATGAACGCTGAAGTACGGGTTCAGGAAACCCAAGCGGAAGCCAGCCTGATTGAACAGTTTGCAGGTCTTGCAAAGGATCAGGGTGGCGTTTCTGCAGAAACGCGCGAGAAAGCCTTTGCCGAGTTCAAAGAGGCCGGGCTTCCTCATCGCCGAGTGGAAGAATGGCACTACACCGATCTGCGCGCCAAGATGCGGCAGGCGTTTGCGCCAGCCGCGAACGCTGGTGAAGCCGTTGCACTGCCAGAGCTTCTGGATGATGGTGCAACTGCTCGTATCGCCATCGTGGATGGCTACTATCGAGCGGATCTGTCCTCAGGTGTGCTTCCGGAAGGTGTAACGATCTCTCCAATTGCAGAGGGTGCCTCACTCTTTCCGGCCAAGGATGCCATCATCAGCTTGAATGCAGCGTTCCAGCAGGAGGGTGTGTCCATCGAGGTCGCTGAGGGAGTGGAAGTCGCCACCGCGATCGAGATCTCCCACATCACCACTGGTGCGGAGAAGGCAACATATCCGCGCAATCGCTTCGTGGTTGGCAACGGCGCATCGGTCCTTGTCGTGGAACGGTTTGTCGGTGAGGCGGATGCGGTGTACCAGACGAACGCGGCTACAGAAATTCGTGTTGGGGACAAGGCAACCGCAACCTTCATCAAGTTGCAGGATGAAAGCCGCAAGGCGCAGCATCTGGACAGTGTGGCCTTGAAGATTGGTGCGCATGCAGATGTGAACCACTTCACACTGAATGCCGGTAGCGATCTGTCTCGTACTCAGCTGTTTGTTGAGTTTGAGGGCGAAGAGAGCAACCTTGGTGCGCGAGGCATCTCTGTTTTGGGCGATACCCAGCACTCGGATGTGACGTTGTTTGTGGATCATGCGGTGCCGAACTGCGAGAGCCGTGAGCTTTACAAGTCCGTCATTGCAGATAAGGCACGTTCGGTTTTCCAGGGTAAGATCATTGTGCGGCCGGATGCACAAAAGACAGATGGCCAGATGATGGTGCAGTCTCTTTTGCTTTCTGAGGAAGCTGAGATGAACGCCAAGCCTGAGCTTGAGATCTTTGCCGACGATGTACAGTGCGCGCACGGTTCCACCACCGGTGAGATCGACGAAGATCTGTTGTTCTATCTGCGAGCCCGCGGGATCCCTGAGGCCGAAGCGCGCAAAATGCTTGTACTGGCATTTTTGGCAGAGGCCATTGAAGAGATCGAGAACGAGCGTGTTGTTGCTCTGCTGGAAACACAGCTGCGCGCGTTGCTCGGTTCTGAGGAATGAGAAAATGAATATCCCTTCAAGCCAACCAGTAAACACAGGCTACAATGTCGAGGAAGTCCGAAAGGACTTCCCGATCTTGTCTCGTGAAGTTCACGGAAAGCCGTTGGTTTATCTGGATAATGGCGCGTCTGCGCAAAAGCCGCAGGCGGTAATTGATGCGATCACAAAGGCGTATTCCCACGAGTATGCGAACGTTCACCGTGGGCTTCATTATCTGTCCAATACGGCGACGGATAACTTCGAAGGCGCTCGTGAGATCGTACGTGCCTTTCTGAACGCCTCAAGTATCGACCAGATTGTCTTTACCCGGTCGTCCACGGAGGCCATCAACACGGTTTCCTATGGCTTGGCGGATGAGATCCAAGAAGGCGATGAAATCATCATCTCCATTCTGGAGCACCACTCCAACATCGTGCCCTGGCATTTCTTGCGGGAGCGCAAAGGCGCTGTCATCAAGTGGGCACCGATTGATGAGGAGGGCAATCTGACCGTTGATGCGGTTGAGCAGCTCATCACAGATCGTACCAAGCTGATTGCCGTGACCCACATGTCCAACGTAACTGGCACTGTGGTTCCGGTAAAAGAGATCTGCGGGCTGGCCAAGGATCGCGGGATCAAGGTCTTGCTGGACGGTTCCCAGTCGGCCGTCCACATGCCGGTCGATGTTCAGGACATTGGCTGTGATTACTATGTTTTTACCGGCCATAAGCTCTATGGGCCAAGCGGTATCGGCGTTCTCTACGGTAAGCCTGAGGCTCTTGATCGTCTTCGCCCGTTCAATGGCGGCGGTGAGATGATCAAGGACGTCTACGAAGACACGGTTACCTATGCAGATCCGCCACACCGTTTTGAGGCAGGCACACCGCCGATCGTGCAGGCCATTGGCCTAGGAGCCGCGATTCAGTATGTTGAAGCGCTCGGTCGCGAAAACATAGCGAACCACGAGTTGGTGCTGAGAGACTATGCCCAACAGCGGCTTTCGGAAATCAACTCTCTGCGGATTTTCGGCAATGCGGCGAATAAAGGCGCAATCTTCTCCTTCGAAATAGAAGGGGTCCACGCTCACGACGTTTCCATGGTGATTGACCGGGAAGGCGTCGCGGTTCGAGCCGGAACCCATTGCGCACAGCCTTTGTTGACACGATATGGTGTAACAAGCACCTGCCGGGCGAGCTTTGGTCTCTACAACACAACTAGAGAAGTTGATGTTTTGGTCGAAGCGTTGCACAAGGCCCTGAGGTTATTTGGATAGGAAGAGCGATGAGTGAACAGCCAGCAGTGAGTGAGTTCTCCGGCGAGCCAATCAAGGCCACCGAAGTCACTCAGCAATCTGCCATTCCGGCAGATGAGTTGGAGCGGTTGACTACCGACATTATCGGTGCGCTTAAGACCGTGTATGACCCGGAGATTCCGGTCGATATTTATGAGTTGGGCCTAATCTACAAGGTGGACATCGAAGACGATCGTTCCATTAAGATTGACATGACCCTCACGGCACCGGGCTGCCCGGTTGCAGGAGAAATGCCGATCTGGGTTGAAAACGCAGTCGCCTCCGTACAAGGCGTTGGGCACGTGGATGTATCCATGGTGTTTGATCCACCATGGGATCCCAGCCGCATGTCTGACGAAGCGCGTGTGGCGTTGAACTTCTTCTAATACGGGTATGAGGCCCTCTGAGAGAGGAACAGCACAGTTATGATGAATGCAGCCAAGTTTCAGGTTCTGTCTCTGACCGACGAAGCCGCAGAGCAAGTGCGCGAGCTGCTGAGTGATGCCGACGGCGCGCTTGGTTTGCGCATTGGTGTCAAGAAGGGTGGCTGTGCCGGCATGGAATACGATATGAGCTTGGCCTTTGAACACAAGCCGGGCGATGATCTGGTTGAGGACAAAGGCGTGAAGGTGTTCGTTGATCCGTCAGCAGTCCTGTACCTCCTTGGCACCGAAATGGGATTTGAAACAACCAAGTTCCGTTCTGGGTTTACCTTCAAAAATCCTAACGAGGTGTCTGCCTGTGGCTGTGGTGAATCTGTTGAGCTTCGCCCGTCTGAAGGCGCGCCGCTCGCGAATTGAACATCATGAAACTTTTTGATCGCCTAAAAGATGCCGCCAGCGAAAGCTGGCGGGAGTACACTCATCATTCCTTTGTGGAGCAGATGGCCGCAGGGACCCTTCCTAAGGAAGCATTCCAGACCTATTTGGTCCAGGATTATCTGTTCCTGATCGACTTTTCTCGCGCCTATGCGCTCGCCATTTATAAAAGCCGAAATCTCAAGCAGATGCGTAGCAATCTTCTCGGGCTCAAGGGACTGCTCGAGGTGGAGATGGATCTCCATGTCCGGATTTGCGAAAGGTGGGGGCTGTCTCCCGCAGATCTTGAGCAAACACCCTTGGAGACAGAAACGCTGGCTTATACCAGCTATGTTCTAGAAGCCGGTATGCGTGGTGATCTGCTCGATCTCAAGATTGCACTGGCACCCTGCGTCATTGGCTATGGTGAAATTGCGGAACGCCTGGCCGAGGTGCCTGGGGCGCTGGCAAAAGACAACCCTTATGCTGAGTGGATAAGCGAATATGCCGGTGCTGAGTATCAGGAGCTTCGAAGCCACGCCATCGCCGAGCTGGATGAACTTGCACCAAGCCATATTGAGGCCGACCAGTTCCAGCGTCTCGTGACCATCTTTGATCAAGCGACAAGGTTGGAGACAGATTTTTGGCAAATGGGTCTGAAGCGCTTACCTACTCGATGAACATTGTGGAAATTGCATAAGATAAATTTTAATCAGTCCTACGGCTAATTGCGATAATCGGTCGCACGAGTCCATCATTGGGAAAGTTGGTGGATGGCGTGGTGTTATGACAGTTGGTTTCAGTAGGATTGCATTGAACTACCTGAAGACTCTCGACGGAGTGCGAACGCGGGAGATGTTTGGGGGAACAGGCATCTTCCATGAAGCCACCATGTTCGGTTTGGTGAAGGAAAGTCAGCTCTATCTGAGGGCAGGGTGCAGCAACGTCGCCGACTACCTGAAGCAAGGGCAGACCCCCTACATTCACAAATGCTTTGGTAGTTTCTTCGCTTTGCCTTACTACTCAGTTCCTCATTTCGTTCAGTTGGAACATCAAACACTGAAAGAGTGGGCGGAAAAAGCCAAAGCTGTCTCCAAAAACCCAGACAAGGCAAGGCATCGTTACTTCGCTAAATGGACGGAGTTCAACGTTCGGCCAGTCTATGAGGAGTGATCAGGCCACGTGATTTTTGGCGGGGCCGCGGTCGATGTCTTTTTCAGATCTCACCAAATTTCGCCCAGCATTCTTTGCTGTGTAAAGAGCATCATCTGCTCGCGATACGATCGAATGCAGTGTGTCATCGGGGTGGGAGATGGCAACGCCGATCGAGATTGTAATACGCCCCAGATTTTCACCGGTGGATCGTTTTACAAGTTCCTTGGAGGTCACTGTTCGTCGAATACGTTCAGCCACTTCCTTGGCTTTCTCCAGCGTACAATGCGGCATGATGATGCCGAACTCTTCTCCACCGTACCTGCAGGCGATGTCGTGGCTGTTGATGTTTTGTTTTACCGACAGCGCCACAAGTCGCAGTACCTGATCGCCGGTTTGGTGACCATAGTTGTCGTTGAACTGCTTAAAGTGATCAATATCAGTTAGGAGTAGGGCAACCGGGCGGCCAGTATTGGCCGCTTCCTGCAACTCTTTTTCCAAAGACTGATCGAAATGCTTGCGGTTGTTGAGGGTTGTCAGCTCATCTGTGAGGCTTTCGTAGCGAATGGCCTCAAGGCTATCCCTTAGGGTGCTAATCTGCTTGCGCGCCGAAATGAGCTGGTTCTTGAGATCGCCGTTGGTTTCAGCTGTGGCGGTGGTTGCATTGATCAGGCCGCGAATGACCTGCTCAAGCTCCTCCCGCGTATTCACCTCTTGAAGTGACTCAAGTGCGGTGCGAAGCCTTCCGCCGTACTCGTCGGTTGCGACCTTGCCGCTATCAATCGATGCCAGCAGATTTTTGACCTCAATCGAGATCTGTTCGCCAACGTCATCGATGCGCTCCCCCAAGCGGTTGGGAGACAGAAAACGGTTGTAGATCTTCTGCGTTTCATCAGCGGTGATCTTGCCGTTTTTCTCGATGATTTTATTGATGGCCCGATTGAGGGACTGATTGAAGCCAGAAGCGTAGCTGTACCACAGCTCATAGTTGCGCGGATATGCAGGCAAACTATTGGTTTTGATGAAATCTAGCGCGGTCTCGCCATAAGCGATCGTACGCAGAAAATCGTCCCCATTGCTCATAAGCTTCTCGCAGTTTAGCAGCAGACACTGCCCCAGTGCCTGCTTTGATCACCAACCCTCTGAAAGATCATTATTAGTATATACCTAATTTAAAATTAAGGTGCATTTCCGCGGAGCTACGAAGCGACCTTGCGCTTGGTGTCCCTGAGCAGAAACGCGGGAATGTGGCCACTTTCTTTGAAGGTTAAACCTTCACCATTCCCGGAATTTCGCCGATTTGAACTGCGTCTTTGAACGGGTTGAGAGATCGGAATCGGCTGGAAATCTATTTCGCTGGCTGAAGAAAATTCCACAGATTCATCTGTATTCAACTTCGGGCTATCTTTCTTTGCGCTCGAATCTTTTTTCCCACGGCGTCCTTCCTTGACGGATTTGGACTTTTCACCGCGGCGATTCTTCTTGCGAGCCTTTTTCTCCTCAGCAGCTGCTTCGAAGTCGACAGGCTCACCAATCCATTCCAACGTGCGGTTAATGGTTTTCTGGATGGCGTCCAGAGCTTTCTCATCGTCGCCTGTCACGATTGAAAACGCGGCACCCTCGCGACCCGCGCGGCCCGTACGGCCGATGCGATGCACATAATCTTCCGCATGGATTGGAAGATCGAAGTTGAACACATGAGATACGGACGGAATATCAAGGCCGCGTGCCGCCACATCACTGGCGACGAGGATCTTGATGTTGCCGGTCTTAAAGCTTTCCAGCATCGCCATGCGCGACATCTGATCCATGTCCCCATGAAGAGCGCCAACAGAGTAGCCATGCTTGTCCAGAGAGCGGAACAGGGTGGCGACATCGCGTTTACGGTTGCAGAAAATGATGGCGTTCTGCAGGTCTTCAGCGTTGTCGATGAGTTCACGCAACGTGGCGCGCTTCTCATAGTCTTCAAAGCCGGTGCCGGCGAGGCGCTGTGTCACTGTATCTGCTGCTGATGAAGCCTTCGCTACTTCCACACGTTCTGGATTGTGCAGGAATGTATCCACCAGACGCTGAATTTCGTTTGGCATGGTGGCTGAGAAGAACAGCGTCTGACGCGTGAAGGGGATGAGCTTGCAGATGCGCTCAATATCCGGGATGAAGCCCATGTCCAACATGCGGTCTGCTTCATCGATGACGAGAATCTCGACGCCTTGAAGCAACAGTTTGCCGCGCTCAAAGTGGTCAAGCAGGCGGCCTGGCGTTGCAATAAGCACGTCGGCGCCTTTTTCCAGTTTACGATCCTGCTCTGCGAAGGACACGCCGCCAATCAAAAGCGCAACGTTGAGCTTGTGATTGATGCCGTAACGCTGAAAGTTTTCTTCCACCTGCGCGGCAAGTTCGCGGGTTGGCTCCAGAATGAGGGTGCGTGGCATTCTAGCCCGCGCACGGCCTTTTTCGAGAAGCGTTATCATCGGCAGGGTGAAGGATGCCGTCTTACCTGTGCCCGTTTGCGCGATCCCAAGAACATCTTTTCTTTCAAGAACATGCGGGATGGCTTGTGCCTGAATTTCGGTAGGTTCTTTGTATCCAGAAGATTCTACTGCAGAGAGAACTTTCTCGCTGAGGCCTAGTGAAGAAAATGACATATGTACGCGATCTTTGCGGCGGCAACTAAAAGTCTGAGTGCCTACACCTTAATTGGACCAGAATTCGTCTATTGGCTCGACATTCCGCAGATCTACGTTTCACTCCGTAATAATCGGATGTGACCCGCAGCTCTATGCGACTTCCATAGGGTCATGTCTCGAACGCTATTTTAAAATACCGCCCTAAGCTGAACCTGCAGCATGTCGAGTAAACATTTCTAGGTCGCTCTTGTACCGAGTTGCGAGATGAAACTCAACCTCTTCAGCATTGCTGTGGCTAGGAAAACTGATTGAAAAGTAATTTTCAAGCTCGGAGCGCTCGAAACTGCCCATATCTACGCCGGTACGGCGGCTAATGATTGCACGTAAACCTTGTAGGCCTTCTTCCATATGATCTGTTGTTAGGACAAAGTCTGGTACGAACTGTCCCCTATGGCTTAAAATATCGATCTGGCTACGAAAATAGTTGTCTGCCCGATAATCGGGCACCCTGCATATACGGCGCACGAAGCCTCCGAAGCTCGTCGACTGATCAAGGCCGTAATGTTCAAGACGGGGCGAGGGGATGCCCTCAGCACCAAAGTGCTGGCGATAACACGACATCAGGCGATGCAACGGATGTTTGAGGACTGCAATGGTCATCAGCCTGTTGGGTGTGCGCAGCAAGTCTCTTGCTTTGACGCACTCTAACGCTTCATAGGGAAATTCAGGGTCTGGCTTGAAGTCAGGAGATCCGTGCTCCAGGGCAAATTCGATGGAGTTCAAGCGGCGCAAAATCGGATCACCTGCACATCCACTTGCGCCGGGTATACGCCCGTAGGCCATCTTCAAGTTGGGAAGAATGAAAAACACCCGGTCGCGTAAAGGGCGCCGTGAACGATCATAAAGGCTGTAAAGGGCTCGAAGCATCCGATGACGACCCGAATCTCAAGAGGTTAAAACTAAATCCTGTTTACCTTAAGAGATCGGGGCGGTCATATACTCAGATATCGAGATCAGTGGCGAACTCTGCACGTTCTTGAATAAAGTTAAAGCGCGCCTCGGGTTTATTACCCATCAACTTTTCGACAGAACTACCTGTCTCAATGGCATGCTCGTCACTTACAACAATCTTCAGCAGCGTTCTATTGGCTGGATCCATTGTTGTTTCTTTCAATTGCGCCGGAAGCATCTCACCAAGACCTTTGAAGCGGCCGATTTCGACTTTTCCACTTTTTTTGAAGTGCTTTGCCAGAAGCTCATCGCGGTGCGCGTCATCTCGGGCATACATCGTCTTGCCGCCCTGGCTGATGCGGTAAAGCGGCGGTACGGCAAGATACAGGTGCCCGCCATGGATGATTTCAGGAATCTCGCGGTGGAAGAACGTAATCAGCAGTGAGGCGATGTGCGCCCCGTCCACGTCCGCATCAGTCATGATGACAATGCGCTCATAGCGCAGGTCTTCTTCGCGATAATTGGAGCGGGTGCCGCAGCCGAGTGCCTGAATAAGATCAGCAAGCTGCTGGTTGCTGGCCAGCTTTTCACGCCCTGCATTGGCAACGTTCAGGATTTTTCCTCGCAAGGGCAGGATAGCCTGGTTAGAGCGGTTCCGCGCTTGCTTTGCCGAGCCGCCCGCCGAGTCACCCTCAACAATAAAGAGTTCAGTTCCCTGCGCCTGACTGGTGGAACAGTCCGCCAGCTTGCCCGGAAGGCGCAGCTTTCGCACAGCGGTCTTGCGCGCCACATCCCGTTCCTGACGGCGTCGCAGCCGTTCGTCAGCTCGGTCAATGACCCACTCAAGGAGCTTGTTTGCCTGATTTGGAGAGGCTGTCAGCCAATGGTCAAAGGCATCGCGCACGGCATTTTCAACAATGCGGGTCGCCTCATTCGTGGCCAGTTTGTCTTTGGTCTGGCCAACAAACTCGGGTTCACGCACAAAAACGGACAGCATGGCACCAGCAGAAGTCATGACATCATCGCCGGTGATTACACTGGCTTTCTTGTTGCCAGTGAGCTCGCCGTAGGCTTTGAGGCCACGCAGCAATGCATAACGCAGACCGGCCTCATGAGTGCCGCCTTCAGGTGTTGGTACCGTATTACAGTATGAATTCACAAAACCATCGCCTGCAAACCAGGAAACAGCCCATTCAACGGCACCGTGTTTGCCAGTTGCTGAAGTGCGACCAGAAAAACTCTCATCTGTGACACGGCGTTCAGAAGCGAGTGTTTCTGCCAGATAATCCTTCAGGCCATCAGGGAAATGGAATGTAGCTTCAGAGGGAACGTTCTTAACGTTCTCCAAAAGCTCGGGCGCACACCGCCACCGAATCTCCACGCCGCCAAACAGGTACGCTTTTGAGCGCGCCATATTCATAAGGCGTTCTGGACGGAAGCGGGCACTCTTGCCAAAGATCTGATGGTCGGGCTTGAAACGCACCTGAGTTCCGCGGCGGTTGTGTACATCACCCACATGTTCCAAGGGGCCCGTTGGGATGCCGCGGCTGAAGATCTGGCGATAAAGCTGCCGGTTTCGAGCGACCTCCACCACCAGTTCTTCTGAAAGGGCATTTACAACAGACACACCCACACCATGCAGACCGCCTGATGTCTCATAGACCTTGCTGTCAAACTTACCACCGGCATGAAGCGTGGTCATGATCACTTCCAGAGCGGACCGATCCTTAAACTTCGGGTGAGGGTCAACCGGAATGCCGCGACCATTGTCCGTGACGGTCAGATAACCGTCCTTGTCGAGGTTGACGTCGATCCAGCTTGCGTGACCCGCAACCGCTTCGTCCATGGAGTTGTCGATGACTTCCGCGAACAGATGGTGCAGGGCCTTGTCATCGGTGCCGCCGATGTACATGCCTGGGCGGCGCCGGACCGGTTCCAGACCTTCCAGAACTTCAATATCTGCTGCCGAGTAGGCTTGCTCAGCGCCTGCTTCGCCGTTTCTTGGGGCCGGCTTGCTGGCTGCCTTCGGCTTGGTTGGCGCAGCTCCTCCCTGCACGGATGTCCCTTCTGGCTTTGGCGTTGTGTCCAAGGCAGTCAGGTCTACGTTTGCAAAAAGGTCGTCTTTTGAGCTCATGGTCAGTTCTGGTTCTCTTTGAAACAGGTTTGCAGCCGCGTCGATAAAGGGACGGCAACGCAAATTGGGGCTGGGCACTTTTCCAAAAGAGCTCCGCGAAGAAGCTCTGTACACACGGAAAACAAGATTTCGCAGTTTCCGTCCTGTAAAATGATTTCAGCCCCATTCATCCTCAGGGAGCTTTATAGCGGTAGATCCACGGTTTTGTCTAAGGCGTTTAACAAAGCTGTGGGCGACGTGCCCAAGTTATTCAGCCCTTATTCCACCTAGTTTGGGTGTGTTTGTTCGTAGGTAGCGCCATACGGGTAGTGTGCCGGATCTGCAACAGCGCGCAGATATGATCCGCCTCAGCATCATCGTCTTCACAGTTTCTCCAAATTTTCCAGATTAGTTTGGCCCCGCTTGATTGTTAACTTGTTCAATTTTCTGCTAGTTTCTGACAGGGGTAAATTTGTCAGGAATCTTGGTGGGCCTAATAAAGCCGCAGGCTCGATGGGTTTTAGTGCCAAAATTGACACTTTTGACATTTAGCTTGAGGGGAGTAGCGGGCGTCATATGCGCACGCAATAAAGGGTAGTGAGCCATACTGGGTCATGAGTAATTTTTGCAGACATAACAAACGTGCTCGACACGTTATGGGTGCAGGTGCAGGACTTTGTGCAGCGGTCTTGATGCTGGCTGGCGCAACGCAGGCGGCGTATGCGCAGGGCATCGATCATCAAAATGATGACCCGCTGAAAGCTATTGAGAAACTCGATAAGTCAACGCCTAAGTCTACTGGCGCAATTACGCCACTTCAGGCACTGCAGATGGGTGCTAAGGCCTATTTCGCAGGTGACAAGGCAGCCGCGATTGATCCTTTGCATTATGCAGCAGAGCATGGCCAGCCACTTGCAGCCTGGAAACTCGGCCAGATGTATGCAGTTGGCGATGGTGTGAAGGAAGATGACCTTCGCGCGTTCCGGTATTTTTCTCAGGTAGCGAGTTCCTATTCGGAGGATCGTCGGGATTCGCCATCAGCTTCTCTCGTGGCGGATTCCATCGTCGCGCTGGGTTCCTATTACATGACTGGCATTGGCGACAGCCCGGTGAAGCCGAATGTTGCAAAAGCACGCCAGTTGTTTACCTATGCGGCCTCTTACTTTGGTGATGCAGACGCGCAGTTCAACCTTGGCAACCTTTATCTGTCGCCGGATACATCATTGCATGATGCCCGTCAGGCCGCGCGCTGGCTGAAGCTTGCAGCCGCCAAAGGGCACGTGGGGGCCCAGGCAAAGTTTGGTGAGTTGATTTATACCTCTGGTTCCATGCGGAATGCCAAGCTTGTCGGTCTTCAGTGGATGACGTTAGCCCGCAGGCAGGTCACAACGAGCACCGATGACTGGATCGTAAAGACCCACGAGCGCGCTTTCGCGCTTGCTTCTGAAAATGAGCGCCGCCGCGCCGCCGAATGGGCGGATAACTGGTTGTCCGTTCACCGACCGCAAGCTCAAGCTGCTGCTGCGAGCCAATAAATCAGAATTTCAGCAATTGAATTGCCCGGCGCCATGCCGGGCTTTTTAGTTTTCTAAGGTTCGGTTGACAGGAAAGGCTGCGGCTGGCTATAAATATGATTGTAAAACTCATGTTTTACGTGTCGCCTTATCTCTTTTTGGTTTGGCGGAACTCTGGAAACACCTTGGGGCAGGCTGGACCTGCCTCTTTTTTCAGATATCTCTCAGAGGCTTAGGAGTTATCCGGTTATCTACAATCCCAATAAGATTGATCCACCGACGTTTTGGATAAATCGCATTTTTGGTATTGCCATAAACCTGTCATCTGAATATAAGGCCCCTCAAGAAACAGTGCAGGGCACTGAAGAAGTCACGGGGCATAGCGCAGCCTGGTAGCGCATCTGGTTTGGGACCAGAGGGTCGCAAGTTCGAATCTTGCTGCCCCGACCACTTCTTCAAATCTCTGCTGTCGGGGCATAGCGCAGCCTGGTAGCGCATCTGGTTTGGGACCAGAGGGTCGCAAGTTCGAATCTTGCTGCCCCGACCATTTCTTGAAATCTCTGTAGTCGGGGCATAGCGCAGCCTGGTAGCGCATCTGGTTTGGGACCAGAGGGTCGCAAGTTCGAATCTTGCTGCCCCGACCATTTCTCCAAAAATATCCTTTCATGCTCAACGCAATGCGCCGGTTCCGACGGCTCATGGCGATTTTGTCGTTTCTTCTCGCAGAAACTGTTGGAAGAACAAAAGAAAAGCCCGCCATTGAGGCGAGCTTCGTTCTCATTGCATTGCTTGCTTGTGACCGCTCACGGCATCAGGAGGCCGGTAAGCGCGGCATAGACCATGGCCGATACACCGGCTGAAGCCGGAACTGTGATCACCCAGGCCGCCACAATCGTTGTGAAATGCGAACGCCGCACCAGCTTTGGGCGCTTGGTTTTGGCTGTAAGCTGAGTATAGCTGCTGCGGCCGGTTTCTGAGTGCATGTAGTCCACGCGGCGCTTGGAGGAGCGGGTGTACCATTCTCGAAAGAAGCCAACGCCAAACACCGCGCCCACAGCAATATGAGTCGAGCTGACAGGTAGACCAAAGCCAGAGGCGATAATGACTGTGATGGCTGCGGAGAGTGCTACACAGTACGCGCGCATTGGATTGAGCTTGGTGATCTGTTCTCCCACCATTCGGATGAGTTTTGGGCCGAAAAGCAACAGGCCGAACGAGATGCCACAGGCGCCGATGACCATGACCCAAAGCGGAATGGAAACCTTGGCGGCAACCTCTCCAGCGCTGATAGTATGCACAATGGCCGCCAGGGGGCCGATGGCATTCGCAACATCGTTTGCGCCGTGGGCAAAAGAAAGAAGGGCGGCAGAACAAATCAGCGGCATACGAAACAGTTTGCGCAGCGATTGGTTTCGGTTCTCCAGTCCTTCGGCCTGCCGCGCAATCAGCGGCTTGACGACAAGATAGCTGAGGATGCTTGCAGCGAAACCGAAAAGCAGCGCTTGCCACAACGTAATGGAAATAACCTTCTTCAAGCCTTTCATGGCTAGGTATGCTGAAAAAGCGCCCACCATGATTGAAATGAGGAGAGGGACCCAGCGCCGGGCAGCAGCAATCTTGTCACTCTGATAGATGATGAAAGTCTTGATGAAGAACAAGAATGCGGCTGCGATCAAGCCGCCGAGAACTGGAGAGATTACCCAGCTGGCGGCAATTGAGCCCATCGTATCCCAGTTGACCGAGCTGTAGCCTGATGCCGCCATGCCAGAGCCCATCACACCGCCAACAACCGCGTGTGTGGTGGAGACCGGTGCGCCAATCCAGGTGGCCAGGTTGACCCAGAGTGCTGAAGAGACAAGGGCGCTCAGCATCACGCGTACAAACACATCGCTTTGCGATACGGTGGCGGGGTCGATGATGCCCTTGGAAATGGTGCCAACCACGTCGCCACCAGCAATCAGCGCTCCTGCGCTTTCAAAGATAGCGGCAATTATCAGGGCTCCGGTGATGGAAAGTGCTTGAGAACCAACGGCGGGGCCGACGTTGTTGGCAACATCATTTGCGCCAATATTCAGCGCCAGATAGGCCCCAACACCGGCTGCTGCAATGACAATTCCGGTGCCAAGCTCGCCGGTCATGTAAATGCTGGATATACCCATGGCCAGCAGGAGGAACACAAAGCTCAGGCTTGGTGCTGCAAAGCGGGCAGTGAGAAACGTGTTGGCACCCTGAAGGCGGGAAACCTTTTCGAGATCTTTATCCAGTGTGGGCTTAAGCGTTGTGTTGCTCATGCAGATTCTGGCTTTCTGGCAGTGCTTTTAAGTGAAGATTTTGTCCCACTACGAGCTTTCCAGGGGCCGCTGATCCCAAAATGTCGCAATACTGGCGAAAGGGGAGTGATCAGTGGCGCTTAAGCTGCAATGTTACAATTTTATGACGGTGGCATAGCTCGATAAAAACGCGGCAGGCAACAACTAAATGCCGTCGTCACAATGCACTTGCACCCAATTCACGGATATCGCCTCGACAGGAGCAACCAGTGCATCTCTTCTGCATTTAAGAACAGTTCAGCGGGAACAGATTCGCTGGCTAATCGGGGCAAATACGGTGGCTAGTTGGATTGGCTCATTGACAAGCAACAGAAATTTCGGAAAAAACGACCTGAAGCCTCATCGTGAGGCCGTTTCCAAAAGAATTGAAGGGCAGGGCTCGAACATGGTTGCGCGCATCTATCGGCCATCCAAAACCGCAATGCAGTCCGGAAAGGCAAAGACCGAGAATTGGGTTCTCGACTTCGAACCATCCGCAGCTAAGAGCATTGAGCCTTTGATGGGCTACACAACCTCCTCGGACATGAAGCAGCAGGTTCGCCTGACGTTTCAGACCAAAGAAGAGGCGATTGAGTTCGCACAGCGCAATCAGATTCCTTATCGTGTGGTTGAAAAGCAGCCGCGCAAGGTGCGTATCGCGTCCTACTCAGACAATTTTCGCTATGACCGCGCTGCGCCGTGGACTCATTGAAATTGGGCATTGAGATATTTTGGTGAGTGGCTTATGAAACGCCACACCAGCAAGACGCGTGTGGGCAAGGCCTTCGCGTGCGATACGGCCCCTTAGCTCAGCTGGATAGAGCACCGGCCTTCTAAGCCGATGGTCGCAGGTTCGAATCCTGCAGGGGTCGCCATTATTTCTTTATATAAATCAATTGTTTAGCATTTTGTCGGGATGGCGCGCTGAGCTGTTTCCGGACCTGTTTTCCAAAATGTTTTCCAGAAATGGGCTATTTTTGTTCGCCGTCTATTCTTAATATGACCGCGTCACCGAGGCGCTGGTGGTCGGCCAGATAGTGCGCTTCCAAGATCTTTTCCACATCTCTCATGCTATGGCCGGACAGGGCTGCAATCTGCGGGACAGTGGCTCCATCTGCAGCCCATCTGGTGATTGCGGTGCCGCGCAGGTCATGGAAGGTGACGCCTTCAATCTTCAGATTTTTCATGGCCTTTCGCCAAGAGGTCTGAAAGCCATCTTGGGTCCAGGGCAATCCGCGGCTGTTTGTGAGCACGTGTGTTGAGTTTTGGTTGTTGGTTGTCTGGCGCCGTTTGATGTCCTGCAAGAGAGCGCGGAGTTCGCGGGATAGGCGAATGCTGACGGGCTTTCTGTTTTTGTTCTGTGTTATGCGCAGATGATCAGTGTCAACTTGTGACCAAAGTAGTTCCAAAAGGGCAGCTTGGCGCTGTCCTGTTTCGGCTGCTAGGACAAGTGCATCACGGATATGCAGAGGCGCTTGTGCTTTAGCTTTGGCTAGCTGATCTGGTGTCCAGATGATTGCAGCGCGTGATCCGCTGTAAAGCCGGCCGCCACCGTCGCAGGGATTGTTGACGATTAGACCATCATCTTCGGCAACGTTGAACACGCGTTTCATTACCGACCAGATCCTGTCCGCTTTGCGCCAAGTAGGTGCAAAAAAAAAGCCGCTGAAGCAAGGGCTGCAGCGGCGTTTCGTGTTGGCTTATTCAGGTCCTACTTGGAGAGTGCCTGAAGGTCGATGCCACGTTTTTTGGCAATGTATTTTGGAATGAGAGACACGCCGAACAGAATGAGCCCAGCCACTGCGAACTTCACCAGCAACATCACAGAGACGCCGTTGGTGGCAATGTCACCTGCCATGTAGGCGAAGATGAAGGCGCCAGGGGCCATGGTCACCAGCGATACAAGCACATAGGTCCAAAAACTGATACCTGTGAGGCCGTAGGCATAGTTCTGCAAGCTGAAAGGAAACACCGGTACAAGACGGGTCAGGATGAGGAAGCTCATGCCATTTTCTTTCACGCCGTCGTCAATTTTCTTGAAAATCGGGTTGGAGCCGAACTTGTCAAGGATGAGACCACGCGCCAGAAAGCGTGAAACGATGAACGCGGCGGTTGCGCCGGCGGTTGCAGCCAGAAGCGAGATGATGGCTCCAATGATGGGCCCGAATGCGATACCCGCAACGATTGTGAAGGCGCTTCCCGGCAGCATGAACACGCAGGCTGCGATGAAGGCCAGGAAAAAGACGATGTAGCTCCAGGCACCAAAGCTGGAGATCCAGGCCTGTAGTCCCTGTACATCAGTGAGAAGTGCCAGCATTCCCGTCTGCTTGGCAGCGTAGATCAGCGCGGCGACAACAATTGCGGCAATGACGATATAGACATATTTCATTGGCCTATCTTTCCAATTGATTAGTAGAGTTGGCCCAAAGGCGTTGGTTCAAGCAGCCAGAGCGCCCATTTCCTCCCCACGGGCGCTCCGGTTATCACTTGGCTTAGCAAGCCATGCAGCGGTTGAGGCCAACCTTGCTGCGATATCGGTTCATCCAGGATTTGACGGGGCTGGCCAGTACGTTGGCAGGAGGCTCGTCGCCCTGCATCACCACAGGCCCCCACAGAAGGTCCAGAATGTGCCAGGACTTCGTCCCAATGCCCATCATGGAGGCACGGCAGGCCGCGCAGTAAACCACCACGTAGTCGGTTTCAAACTCTTCTACACGGCGTTTAATGACGCGATCTGCAAGATCGGGATTCGCCGGAACAACCATGCCGCCAAAGCCGCAGCAACGGGCATTCTCGCGCGTGTGTTTGGGTTCCACGACCTTGTAGCCAAGTTCCTGGAGGACCCAGCGAATACCATCCTGAAGCTCGGTTTCAAAACGGGTGGAACAGGAATCGTGAATCGTGAAAGTCACGTCACTATTCTTTGCTTTACCTACCAGCTCAGGCGGCAGGCCGATCTGCGGCAGCAGCGCCCAGAGAGATACCGGCTTTTGGCCGCTGGCGTTCTTCGTGATCATGCCAAAGCAGCTCTGGCAGGCCACAATCACTTCTTCTGCTTCGACCTTGTCGAAATCCTTCTGCAGGTCAGCGAAGCGTTCCTTGAACTTCTCTGTTTGACCAATTGCCGCCGTTGGCTTGCCGCAGCACTTTTGCACGGCACCCATGTCTGGGTAGACGGACTTCAGATAGGCAGCTGTTTTGGAGACGGCCTCTGGATTGTAAGAGGGCAGGCTGCAGCCCGGCATGAATATCTTGTTTGTCATCGTTACCGCCCCACTGCTTTCTTTGCCATTGTGAAGAACCGAGAAAAACCAAGTTTCTGGTGCATCTCGATGGCCTTGTGGCCCGGAATAGGCGAGTGGCCATTGTTGGCTTTCACGAAGTCTGCGCGGGCTCCCATGAAGATGCTCTTCATCGGGAAGTCTCTTGGGCAGACAATCGTACACTGATCGCATGCGTTGCATGAGTATGCCAGCAACGGCTCCATCTCTTTTTTCTCGATGAAGTCGCTGAACAGAGATTTTGGGCAATCGCCAAAATCGTTCATCATCACGCACTCTTTCATGCAGAGCTTGCATTCACACTGGAGGCAGCGATCCCCTTCGCTCGTGACCTGCTCTTCGGTGAGCCCCAAATCTACCTGAATGAAGTCCCGCTTGCGTTCTTCGGCCGGACGGGTGTTGTGGTGAATGCGCGGCGTGTCAACGGTACCTTCCGGCAGAGGAACATCAAGGCGGGTCTTATAGGCGCCTTCCTCTTCAAGGTTCCGATCCGCCTCCAAAGCGCGTTCAGTAAACAAGCGTTCGATGCTGAGGGCAGCTTTGCGGCCAAGTGCCATGGCTTCAACCACAATGGCACCGCCAGAGGCATCGCCGGCAACGAAAACATCTGGCAGGGATGTGGCAAGGGTATCCTTGTTGACCACATAGCGGCCCCCGCGTCCTTGTTCCAGAGCACCGTCTGTAATGTCGGCGACAACCTGTCCGGTTGCGAAGATCACTGTATCTACAGCGACCTTTCGGGTTTCATCGCTGTAAGCCGGTGAGAAATTTCCGTCTTCATCAAAGATGCGCAACACCTTTTGAAGAACCACGCCGACCACCTTGCCATCTTCAACAAGGATTTCCTTCGGCCCCCAACCAGCGTTGAAAGCAACGCGTTCTTCCAATGCCTCGTCAATTTCAACCTGACTGGCGGGCAGGGCCTCCATTTCCTCCAAAGAACACTGATGAACCTCATCGGCACCAATGCGCCAAGAGGAGCGGGCGCAGTCCATGGCAACGTCGCCACCGCCAATGACGAGGATCCGCTTGCCAGCGCGCGGGAACGCCCGTGTCTCGGAGATTTCCTTGAGGTACTCAACGGCCGAATAGACGCCCTCGGCCTCGTGACCTTTGATCGGGATGATGGAGCCCACATGGGCACCATGAGCCAGAATGACCGCGTCATGGTCGCTGCGCAGTTCAGCAAAGGTGATGTCCTTGCCAACCTCAACGCCAAACTTCACCTCAACGCCCATCATGTCCAGATAGCCATATTCGAAGTCGATCACATCTCGCGGTAGGCGGTACTCAGGAATGCCCACACGCATCATGCCGCCAAACACCTTGAGTTTCTCGAAGATGGTCACGGCATGGCCTTGACGGCGCAGCTCAACAGCGGCCTGTGCACCAGCCGGTCCGGCACCAACAACGGCAACCTTTTTGCCCGTTGCTGGAGCTTGAGTGAGGTTCCAGTTCTCTTTCTTGTCCGCTTTTTCAGCTACAAATCGCTTGATCGCGGCAACGCTGATCGGCTGCGAGAACTCTTCATTGCGACGGCACGCAGCCTCGCAAGGATGCGCGCAAATGCGGCCAAGCACCTGCGGCATGAAAATCTTTTGTCTGATGACGTCGACAGCTTGCTGGTATTCGCCCTCGGCGGCCAGTTTCACATACTGTTTCACGTCAGTGTGCATAGGGCATGCGCTCTGGCAGGCGGGAGCTGCATCACCCATGCAGCCCTCCACGATTTCTTGAGCCGTGTCATAAAGAGGCTGACTGAAGTTGACGTGTTTCATTTCTACCGTTCCCTTGAATGAGGAGGAAAGGGCATCTCTTCGTTAGAGATGCCCCTGTTCTTGGGATCAGCTCTTCCCGCCATTCATGATTTCTATGCCTTCGCGGCCTTCCTCATAAAAAGCGTGGCTCCATTCAATCCAGGATCCGTCGTAGTTGTAGACGTCTGCTGCTCCCAGCACTTCTTCCAGAACCATTGTCGTGTGGGCAGACCGAACACCAGACTGACAGTAGGAAATGACCTTCTTGCCCTTGATGAGATCACCGTAAAGAGCTTTCAACTCGGCAGCGGTCTTCAAGGTACTGTCTTCGTTGACGGCTTTGGTCCAGTTGATGTGGACAGCGCCCGGAATGGCGCCTGGGCCATATGCACCGGACTTGACGCTTGTGCCATCAAACTCGTCGGTACCGCGGGTATCGATGATGACCCAGTCATCATCTGTAATCGCATTCCGTACCATTTCGATGGTGGCAAGCTTGGTTTCATTCTTGTTTGGGGCCACGTAGTCCGTCGCCTCAACTGTTGGATTTGCATTGCCGACAGGAAGCTCTGCGCCAAGCCATGCGTTTAGGCCGCCGTCAAGGTACTTTACGTTTTCATGGCCAAGCAGGCCGAGCTGCCAGTAGAGGCGGGCGGCGTCATGATGCTTGTTGGCTGCATATACTACAATCGGGCTGTCTGGAGTGGCGCCAATTCGGCTCAGCAGGTCTTCCATTTCGTCTGCTGTATTGCGCATTCCGCCGTAGTCATAGGCGCTCTTTTGCGCAGAGTAATCGCCCCGCCAGAATGTAAAGGATCCACTGATCGGGGTATCGCCCTTTGCAGGGTTCAACGCGCCAATGACGATCAGCTTGTCGTCTTCCTTCATCATCTTTGCGAGTTGAAGTGGTGTCGTAAATGCTGCTGGATTTGCGTAGTCTTCAATCTTTTGCGCTTGTTCTGTTGAATCAACGTCTACAACAGTTGCCCCGAAGATGTAGCGGTAAGCTGGATAGCCCGCGACTACGACCAGTGCAACGACCCCCAATGCCAGTTTGCTTGTAGTGGATTTGAACATGATGATCTCGCCTTTTTTTGATGGGGCCTGCTCCAAATCCAGAAAACCCCAAAACTCCCTCACTAACAGGCTTTACCAAGAGACCCAGACCAACATGCTGCAATGCGGTTCATGGATAGGCTCTTGGTTCACTCCGTGCCTGGTGTTAGCTCCTTCTGGATATTGCGATGAGATATATGATATTGGCAATATAAGTAATAGACACTACTATATTGAAATTATTGGCTTTTTTGATTTGTAAAATATAAAAACTACTGATTTGTTTGGCCTCTGTTGATAGCCGTTTCGGTTATTACTTACGAATATTTTCTTTTTGGATGATTTATTTATTACTATTTGAAAATGCGAGTGAGTTGCAGTTGTGATGCAGAAGTCGTTTGCCGCAGATAGGGCCTCCTACACCGTTTCTCTGAGTTGAATTCAGGGAAGGGTTTAACGTTTAATCCGGCAGGCGATCCTCTGCGGTCTTTGCGGGGCGCACCTAAAGCCAGCATGGATGCATGAGGTTCGGGGAACCGAAGTGCATGGCAAGAAGAGTTTGAGACCCACATCACGGATCGAACATCCACTGAAGCGCAAAAACGCCATGCAACTTTCTAGCTCAGAGTGACAGAACTGGCGGGCAACAATAACCGGCCATCTGTCCTAGGATAGTTCTGATGTGCAGCATTGCCGAGTGTTTTGGATACTGGCTCGAACACTCTAATTTTAACCAATGAACTCCAGCAGCTTGCGGTAGTCTGTGGGCAGCGGGTACAAGCCATGACTTATACAGATGTGTAATAGGAATATCATGGCGTTATAGGCATCTTCTGGCTATTGTTTGCCCCATCTTTTATCGATTTGAGTTGTTTGATGCTTCAATCAGTTTCCCGTAGGTCAAAGCGCTCTCCCATAACAGAGGCTTTCAAGTCCTGCCGCTCTGCATACCTGTCAATCGGGGCTATCAGTCTGGTCATCAACCTGTTGATGCTGACAGGCCCGATCTTCATGTTGCAGATCTATGACCGGGTGCTGTCCAGTGCCAGCGTCCCCACACTCATCGTCATCGCAGTGTTCGCAGGTGTGCTCTATGTCTTCTTTGCTTTGCTGGAGGGCATCAGGGCACGAAGCTTGAACCGCGTGTCTCAGGAGATCGATGCGCAGCTTTCCGCAGCCTCTTATGCTGCCAGCTTGAAGCTTCCTCTGCGGCTCGGTGCGCAAGGCAAGAACGTGGATCCGGTCCGGGATCTTGAAACCATGCGCCAGTTCTGGGGCGGTCAGGGACCATCGGCAATCTTCGATGTGCCGTGGATGCCAGTTTATCTGGCCATCGTCTTCGCGCTTCACTTCTGGCTTGGAATACTTGCCCTTGGAGGCGCCGTGGTCATTCTGGCTTTGGTGATCGCGAATGAGCTTCTCTCACGTGAGCCTAGCCGCGCCCTAAGTATTATGAACGGCCAGCGTAGCGGCTTTGTAAACGGCACCCGCAGAAATGCGGAGGTGATCCGGGCCATGGGCATGAACCAAACTCTGGTGGAACAATGGCAGCGCTCCAATGAAGACTACTATGACGTCCAGTCGAAGGCGGCGGACCGGCAGTCATTCTTTGCAACAGTCATCAAAGCCCTGCGTTTCATCCTTCAATCTGCTGTGCTTGGCGTAGGGGCTTGGCTGGCCATCAAGCAAGAAGTTTCTCCCGGTGTAATGATTGCAGCCTCGATCATTACATCGCGTGCGCTTGCACCTGTTGAACAGGCAGTTGCTCATTGGCGCGGGTTTCTGGCCTCTCGTCAAAGTCGTACCCGGCTCGAACAAGCGTTGCAGGCCATGGATGAGGAGGAGCCGCAGACCGAACTGCCACTCCCCAAGGACAATCTTGCCGTTGAAAATCTTGCCACCGCAGCGCCCGGCGAGAAGGTGCTCACCTTCAAGGGGGCAACGTTCCAGCTGCGCGCAGGGGATGGCTTGGGCGTGATCGGCCCGTCTGGCAGCGGAAAGACAAGCATGATACGGGCGCTTATCGGCGTCTGGCCCATCTTGCGCGGATCCGTTCGGTTTGATGGGGCTGAGCCCACTCAGTGGAGTGAGGAGCGTCTTGGCGCAGCGATCGGCTATCTGCCTCAAGATGTCGAGTTGTTTGATGGCAGCATTGCTGACAATATCGCCCGTTTTAGCGCTCAGCGTCAGGATGAGGATGTTCTGCGTGCCGCTCGAATGGCCAATGTTCATGATCTCATCACAAGTCTGCCGGATGGCTACGACACTCAAGTGGGGGATGGGGGAGCCCGTCTTTCTGCGGGGCAAAGACAGCGCATCGGTTTGGCGCGGGCACTCTACGGAGAGCCCTTTCTGGTTGTTTTGGATGAGCCCAATTCGAACCTCGATTCAGAGGGTGAAGCCGCGCTTATGGAAGCCATCAAGGCGCTTCGTGAAAAGGGCAGTATCGTGATCGTGGTCGCGCATCGACCGAGTGCAATTGCGACGGTGGACTACCTCTTGGTGATCAAAGAAGGTCAGCAAGTGGCGTTTGGACCGAAAGATGAAGTACTACAAAAGGTTGGTGCGAGCGTAGGAAAGCCAGCACCAGTGGGGGCCGTTGCTCATGACAGAAAATAGGGCTCTTGAAAAAGCACGTGCCTCCCGGCGCAAGCATACTTGGCTCGGCCTCGCCATGGTCGGTGTTCTTGTTGGTGGGCTTGGCGGCTGGTCAGCCGTTGCAGAAATCAGCGGTGCCGTGATTGCCTCTGGCTCTGTGGTCGTCGAAGGGCAACCGAGAAAGGTTCAGCATCAGGAAGGCGGCATTGTTGGCAAAATCTATGTGGAAGAGGGCGACCGTGTTGAGGCGGGTGACTTGTTGGTGCGCCTCGATGACACGGTCGTGCGGGCGAACTTGGAGATTTCCTCCAAGCAACTGGACCAACTCTATGCACGTGAAGCGCGCCTGAATGCCGAGTGGCAGCAGCTGGATGAAGTCAAGTTCCCACTCCACCTGACAGCGCGGGAACTCACGAGCCCAAACGCAGCGACGGCGGTCAATGGTGAAAGAGCCTTGTTTGAGGCCCGCGCACGGGCTTTGGAAGGGCGGAAGCGCCAGTTGGTAGAGCAGATCTCTCAGCTTGAAGAGCAGATCAAGGGGCTTGAAGTGCAGCGAGATGCAAAGGCTGAAAGCATTGCGCTGATCTCAGACCAGCTCGCAGACTTTGAAACGCTCATGGAAAAGCGTTTGGTCAATGCCTCTCAGGTGACCGCGATCAAGCGTGACAGAGCTGAGTTGGTTGGTGATCGAGGGGCTTTGATTTCCCAGATTGCCCAAACCAAAGAAGGGATCAGCGAGCGCCGCATTCAAATCCTTCAGTTGGATGAAAGCTTTCTTGAAAATGTTCTGTCCGAACTGCAGGATACCCGTTCCCAAATTGCCCAGTTGGAAGAACAGAAAACCGCAGCTGAAGACCGGCTGAACCGCATCGAGATCATCTCTCCAACATCAGGACTGGTTCACCAGTTGGAAGTCAATACCGAGGGCGGCGTTGTTGGGGCAGGTGCTTTGTTGATGCTGATCGTTCCCGACACGGTAGACCTTGTTGTTGAAACACGGGTGCGTCCAACTGATGTGGATCAGGTCACAATCGGGCAGGAGGCGCGGGTGCGCCTTGCTGCGCTGGATCAGCGCGTAACGCCGGAGCTGTTTGCCACGGTCAAGCACGTTGCGCCAGACCTGACACAGGATGAGAAAACCGGCGAGCAGTATTACAAGGTGCGGCTGGAGATCAGTGAGGACGAGCTCGAGCGGCTCGAGGGTCAAATTCTGGTGCCCGGAATGCCGGTTGAAGGATTCATCAGGACCAGCTCTCGCACGGTTCTATCTTATCTGCTGAAGCCGCTTCGTGATCAGATTGCCCACGCACTGCGCGAAAGCTGATCGGAACAAATGATAGGCATTCATCACGCCGACCTCGAAATGAGGTCGGCGTTTTTGTTTCAGTCGCTGTTCTTTGCATAGACCATGCGAAGGATATGTTGCGGTCCCGCCGCACCTCCATGATAGAGCTCGCCCGTATCCTCGAAACCGGTGGCTAGGTATAGTCTATAGGCCACTGGGTTTTTGCAGTTCACCGTCAAGACTATGGATCCGTGCTTGGCGTAGTGGGCCTCCAGGTGCTTTCGAAGGGCTTCCATGGCTTTTTTTGCCAGTCCGCGCCCTTGGTACTCATGGCCGATCAAGAACGCTCTGAAGCCCAGCTCACCTGTCTTCGCGAAGTCGTAGGTATTGGGGTAGGCGGTGTCGAGGTTGAACATACCGACGATCTTGTCCCCGTCGACAATCACGTGCAGGTGGCTTGTGTCCGGCGCTGCTTCCACGATCTCCTGCGTGGTGCCAACAAATTTAAGCTGCTCTTCCGTTACCGAAACAGCAAAAAGCTCATCCAGGTCTGTTTTTTCCAGGTGCCTGACCACAACCATTTCGCGCTCTCCTTAGTGCAAGAGGCTTGTATCTAGCACAACCAAAAGGAGATTGGAACAAATATGGAACATATTTGAAACTTGAAAGATTAGGCAGCGGATTTTGCGGCAAAAATGAACCCCAATCCGCCGCTCTCCGTAATGCAGATCAAACCAAGGAGCTTATATGCCTTCCAAACGGACTGCCTCATGGATGATCGGACTGAGTGCGCTAGCGGTATTTGCAACAAGCAGTGCCGTTTATGCCGACCTCTCAGAGTTTCAATGGAAAAACCGCCTGCTATTGGTTTTTGACGATAGTAAGGACGCGGCTTTGCTGCGCACACAACGCAAGATCTATGATGAAAACCAGGCTGATATGAAGGAGCGGGATCTTCTGTTTTTTGAAGTCGCCAAGGACAGGGCCCGTGTCATCGGAAAGCCTGCGCCTGAGATGGATGCGGCGAAGTTAAGATCCCTATTGAGTGTGGAAAGCCAAGAAAAGCAGGTCGTATTGATTGGCAAAGACGGAGGCGTAAAGCACAGGCGCGAGGGGGTAATCGAAGCGCCTGATCTGTTCGCAATCATTGATGCCATGCCGATGCGCCAATCTGAAATGCGTTCAAACGACGAGATCAAGTGAACCAGAGCGTGCCCCAGCATCGCCCCTGTTCCGCTTCCACAAACCGATGCTCAGAACCGTGCCACCTGTGAAGGCATCTGGCTACGGTCGTGAGGCGCTGTAAAATCAATGCCATCAGGCCCTTTGGCAACAATACCGAATGGGTTGATCGTCCTCAGTGACTTGAAGTAGTGCGCCTTGATATTCTCCATGTGGATCGTTTCAGTTATGCCTTCCCATTGATACAACTCGCGGAGGTAGGCAGAGATGACTGGGTAGTCGCTGATGCGGCGCAAGTTGGTCTTGAATAGGCAAACATAAACGGCATCAAACCGCAGTAAGGTCGCGAACAAACGCCAATCCGCCTCTGTTATGGTATCACCCGCCAGATAGCGTTGAGATGAGAGAATGTCTTCCAGCCTGTCGAGGGATTGAAAAACCTCTGAAACAGCTGTCTCATAAGCCTCTTGAGAGCGTGCAAAACCTGAGCGATAGACGCCGTTGTTGATGGTCGGGTAGATCCAGGCATTGAGCTCATCAATCTTCTCGCGAAGGTGTTCTGGATAAAAGTCGATGTCGTTACCGGCAACGCCTACAAATTCCGAGTTCAACATGCGAATGATCTCTGAAGACTCATTGCTCACAACAACGTTGAGCTTCTTGTCCCAAAGCACTGGAACCGTTACGCGACCTGTGTAGTCGGAGTCCCCTTTTGTGTAGACTTCATGAAGATAGGTAAAGCCGTTAATCGGGTCTGGATCGGTCCCATTTTTCCCTGAAAACCACCAGCCGTTTTCGCCCATGTAGGGGTCCACAACAGAGAGCGAAATGGCGTCTTCCAGGCCTTTCAGCTTGCGAAAAATACGTGTCCTGTGGGCCCACGGACAGGCGTCCGCCACGTAGAGGTGATAACGGCCAACTTCCGGTGCGAACTTGGTGGAGCCATCGGCCTTGATCCAGTCACGGCAGACGGCATCTGCTCGCTTGAACGCGCCGTCTTCCTTCGCCGCGCCAACTTCGCCGGTGACCCATTTCCCTTCGACAAGCTTGCCCATGACACTCTCCAGTTCGGCATTTCACTCCGGAACAAGTGTAGCTCTTTTGGGTGGGCAGGGCACCAACAGGTCTGGTTGAATGACTGTTCATGAAATGCGAACGGCTTTGGGGTGAGGGCGTCAATTGAGCACTTGGTTGTTTGAAGACCAGCCGCAGACAAGAAAACAAAAAGACCGCCATGACGGCGGCCTTGATTGTTGGTGGGGCTGCAAACTAGGCAGCGTCCCCTGGCTTCCAATTCACCGGAACACCATCTTTGGGATCGAAAGGTGCCTTGATAAACACCGCCTTCCACGGCACGTCGCCTTTGTTCTCCACGTAGTGGGCTTCTCCGGGCTCACAGCGGAGAAAATCGCCAACGCCGAGCACATGAAGAGTGCCGTCCACATACATGTGTACTTCACCAGCAATGGTCAGAAAATTCTCTTCGATGCGGCAGTGCTTGTGGGCTGGAAAATGCTGGCCGGGCTGCAAGGTCACAACGCCAATGTCAGATCGAGGTCCGCGTTGCAGGTACTTTGGGCCATGATCTTCAAACCGATAGGAATGATCGCTTTCGCTTGTTTTAAACATGATTACTTGAGGCGCCTGCGCAAACCGAGGATTGCCACGCCTTCCTCCTCGTTCTTAAAGCCCAGGGGCCTTCCACATGGACCGGGTGATGTTTTGATCAACCAGCGCACGCTGCGCTGCGTAGGCGGTGCGCCATTTCTCGGTGATCTCGCCGTAAAGCGCGTGATTAGCCAGGTCAGGGGTGTAGCGGCGCTTCCACCGCACGGTCTTGTCTGCCGCTTCCATCAGCGAACCATAGACACCAATGCCAACCCAAGCCGCTAGCCCTGCCGCAAATGCAGTCGCTTCAGTCACTTCCGGCACCTTAACAGGCATGCCGGTTGCGTCGGACAGGATCTGGCACCAAAGCTTGCCCTTGGATGCCCCCCCTGCAAACACGATCTCGTCAAGTTCGACATCAGCCATGTTTGCTGCCAGACGAAGGTTTTCATTTGCAACGATCGCAGCGTTTTCTTGTAGCGCGCGGAAAATCTCTGCCTTGCCGCAGGTAGTGGCGTCCAGTGAAAGGTTCAGTAGAGACGGGGCTGCATGATACCAAGAGCCGTAGTTCATCACGTCCGTATAGACGGGAAGGATGCCACCAGCCCCAACTGGAACAGCGCTGGACATGGCCTCGAGTAGTTCATAGACGTCCAGACCACGTTCCTGAGCAACACGCTGTTCTTCTTGGCAGAAGGCGTCCCGGAACCAGCGCGTGGTCATGCCCACCATGAAGGCAATACCTTCTGCCTGACTTACGCCGGGCACCACATGTGGATTGACACGAATACGCATTTCCGGATCTGTCTTGGCGCTGCCCATGTTCACCACTTCCTGCCAGAAAGTGCCACCAAGAACAGCCGCCTGACCGGGGCGGGACACACCAAGGCCCAGCGCACCCAGTTGCACATCACCGCCGCCCATAATGACGGGGGTTCCCGTTGCGAGCCCGGTTTCCGCTGAGGCCTTGGCGGTGACGTCACCTATTGGCGTGCCTGTTTCGACAACAGGCGGAAAGATTGTATTTTTGATACCAGCGCGGGCTGCGATGTCGGGGCACCAGTCACGGGTTTCTAGAGAAAAGATGCCGGTTGTTCCAGCGTTGGATGGATCGGAGGCAATGACACCGGAAAGGCGTGCCAGCATCCAGTCCGAGAGCATGGACATCTTGTCTGTCTGCTCATAGACCTGCGGCAAGTGTTTTTCGATCCACTTCAAACGCGGTATCGCGCCGAGGGCAAAAGTCTGGCCTGAAATCCGGTAGGCGTCTTTTTCGAGATCCGGAGCCTCGACCTGCAAAGCGCGCACTTCTTCGGCGGCCCTTGAGTCCACGTTAGCGCAGGCCCACAGTTCAGAACCATCCTTACTATAAAGAACGATACCCTCGCGCATGCTGGTGGCGCTTACGGCTCGGATGTCGCTGGCCTTCAGTTTGGCTTCTCCCAAAGCCTTCTTTATGCAGCGACACAGCAAAGCCCAATTGGCTTCGCAGTCGAAAGCCATGGAGCCCGGGAATTGCGGATCGCTCAAATGGCTCCACTCTTCCTGCCCCACGGCAACCTGTCTGCCTTCGGCGTCGAAAATGACAGCTCTCCCGCTGCCCGTTCCGGCGTCAATAGCCAGGACATAGCCCTGGTTTTGACTCATGATGTTTCTCCCTTGATGATGGCCTGCGCCGTCGGCTCATCTGTGATCAGCACATTGAAGTGCTTGCCTTTGGCCGCAGCCCGAATGGCGTCCACCTTGTCTTGACCGCATGCTGCAGCAACCACCTGAGGAATGTTGCGCAGAGCCTCCAAATCCAGCCCGACAAGAGTGTTGTGAAACGGCAGGTCGAGAACCTCACCGTTTTCATCGTAAAATACAGCTATGATATCGCCGACAGCGCCTTGGCGGCGAAACGCCTCAAACTGCGAACCTGTTGCATAGCCTGATGTGATCAAGGTCGCCTGATTGGCCACTGAGCCGACGCCAACAAGAGCGTAATTGGCCGTTTTTGCCATGCTCATCACGTCCATGACATGACGCTCGTTGCGCAAGCTTGCTGCCAGATCCGGGTTTGAGACCAGCAATGGGGCAGGGATCAGGTGCACGTTTTGAGAAGTGCGCCCAGAAGCAATACCTTCAATGTAAGCAGCAACCCCGCCCGTAAGGCTTACAAGTGAGATGTCGCGATGCGACAACGTCTGCGCCAGTCTCTGCAAGGCGCCCATTACCATGGCTCCCCAGCCGACCGCCAAGAGGTCTGACTTCTTGAGCTTTCCCATGAAGTATTGGCTGGCCGCTTCCGAGAGCCTGTCTCCGGAATTTTCCTGGGAGTTCGCAGGAATGACGCGCACTTCAGTCAGCCCATAGAGCTGCTGAAGGCGATTTTCGAGTTCAAAACACCCGCCATAACTGGAATTAATATGAATATGGATTAAGCCCATACGGCGGCCGCGCTCAAGCATGCGCGATACCTTGATACGTGACAGATTTAGACGCGTGCCGATTTCGCTCTGCGTCATGCCGTCGTGGTAGTAGTACCACGCCACGCGGCTCATGAGCTCCTCTTCCTGAGGTTCAAATGTCTGGTCTTCGGTCATCTCGTTCACAGCGTCTCTCCAACTGCCCTGTTGCTGTGCATATGATCACTTCAAAGATAAATGATCAAGCTTTCATTGCGGAATGAGTTTTTCATATATCCGGATTATCCCGTAATTTTGAAAATTTTAAATGAATTTCCCTCGCTTTTGGAAGGGTTTGAGTGAAATTTCACCATAGTGGATAGTGATCATATGTTTCGGTGCGCGCATTTTTGTAACGTGAATCGGGTTGACCTATGCCTCTCAGCAGCAATACTCAGGTGAGCAATTGATGAGTCGCTGTTCACATGAACGACGCTTCTCGGTGAGGAGTGAATGCGGCCTAACAACAATGAGCGGAGAGCGTTATGGCTGACATGGACGATGTAAAAGAAGGCAAGAACTTTTGTGAGGACATTCCGGTTGAAGTGAAGCCGTTTCCTATCCGAGGTTCCAACGCGCTGGACTGGGGGATGCAGGACCGTATGGCGCGCATTTTTCAGGAAAAGAGTGGCAACACGGTCATGCTGGCGTTTGACCACGGATACTTTCAGGGTCCGGCAACAGGGTTGGAGCGTCTGGATCTCACCATTCGCCCGCTGGTTCCTTACACCGATGTTTTGATGTGCACCCGCGGTGGTCTGCGCGCCACCATGCCTGCAGATAGCCGTAAGCCGGTGGTTCTGCGCTGCTCTGGCGGCATGAGCGTTCTCACAGAACTTTCAAACGAGCTGGTTGCGGTCGATATTGAAGACGCTGTGCGTCTGAATGCTTCTGCCATCACCACCAATGTGTATGTCGGTGCGGAGTACGAACACCAGTCTCTGGCAAACCTTGTGAAGCTGATTGACACCGGCAATCGGTACGGCGTTCCCACAATGGCCGTAACCGGGGTTGGCAAGGACATGGCACGCGACGCTCGCTATTTCGGCCTCGCAACACGCATCTGTGCCGAACTCGGCTCGCACATCATCAAGACATACTTTGTGGAAGAGGGTTTCGAGAAAGTTGTCGCAGGGTGTCCCGTGCCGATCGTGATTGCAGGCGGCAAGAAGCTGCCGGAAATGGATGCGCTCTACATGGCTTACAAGGCGATCGATCAGGGCGCGCATGGCGTTGATATGGGCCGGAATATCTTCCAGTCCGACAGCCCGGTTGGGATGATCAAGGCGGTACGCGCTGTTGTTCACGATGGCGAGAAGCCAGAGAAAGCCATCGAACTCTATGAGGCTGAAAAGGCCGCTCAAGCACAAGCCGCTGAGTAATCGAGAAGTGCTCCAGCAGAACGCGAAAGGTTGGGAGACGGGTGACCGTTGCCTTTCGCCGCTCTGAGGAGCCCGGCCGTTGGCCCAACGACACAACACGCGGAGAGGGGAGCCTCTCCGCGATAGGGGAGAATAGCGGGAAACTGCTCAAAACCAGGGAGTGCGTTCGACATGACGGAACAAATACCGTCTACTCTACGCGAAACACTCATCAAAGCCGATGCCATCTGGAAATTCTTCGGAAGCGTGTCGGTTCTGAAAGGCGTGGATCTCACGCTTGAGTCAGGTCAAATCCATGCACTTTTGGGAGGAAATGGCGCTGGCAAGTCCACGTTGATGAAAATCATCGCCGGATTGCATCCGGTTGATCGCGGTGATCTTTATGTGGGCGGCGTAAAGGCGAACAATCTAACACCAGTTCTTTCACGGCAATTGGGCATTCATCTGGTTCCTCAGGAGCCCATGCTGTTCCCAAACCTCACGGTAGAAGAAAATGTGCTGATGCACATGCCCGGCAATCGGGCCGAGTTGAAGTCCCGGCTGATCGACCTGATCAAAGAGGTCGGATCATCCCTAGAATTGCACACACCAGCTGGCCAGCTTGAAGTGGCTGATCAACAGATGGTGGAGATCCTGCGCGGCCTCATTCGCAATGCCAGGATCCTTATACTGGATGAACCCACATCGGCTTTGACACCGCGGGAAGTGGCCAAGCTGTTTACCCGCATGCGGGCACTCTCTGCCCAGGGCGTCGGCATCTTTTTCATTAGCCACAAGCTTGGCGAAATTCGGGAGATCGCCGAGACGGTTAGCATCCTGCGTGACGGCAAGGTCGTGCTCGCAGGCCCACCCAAGAGCTTCTCTGATGCCGAAATCGTGCGAGCCATGACTCAGATTGAAGGCAAGTCTGCCTTCGAGATTGATGAAGCTCGGCCAGAGTTCACCGAAGGCATGGAAGTGCTCAGGGTTCAAAATCTGTGCGGCGAGGGCTTCGCCCATATATCTTTCAGCTTGCATGCGGGTGAAGTCTTGGGGTTGGCGGGCGTTGTTGGCTCCGGCCGCACCGAGCTTGCCGAAACGCTTTATGGCATCCGAAAAGCTGCCCGAGGCCGCATCACAGTTGACGGTTTGGATCTGACAGAAACCTCGCCGATCAAGAGCCTTGACCATGGCGTGGTCTATCTTCCGGAGGACCGTCAATCCAGTGGCCTGTTTGTCGATGCATCGCTGTGCTGGAACTCATCCTCGCTGGTCTTGTATCGCGAGCCCGCATGGCTTCGTCTGGGCGCGGAAGAGCAGCGCTTCCAAGACTATGTGAAGTCGCTCGGAATTGTCTGCGCATCTTCCTCCCAGGCTGTGCGCACCCTTTCCGGTGGCAATCAACAGAAGATCCTTCTGGCCAAATGCCTTGCGGCAAACCCCAAGGTTTTGATCCTTGATGAGCCCACCCGCGGCGTAGATGTGGCCGTTCGCGCCGACATCTATAGGTTGATTGATGACCTTGCCGCGCGTGGTGTCGCCATCCTTTTGATCTCTTCGGACCATGAAGAAGTCCAGCGCTTGAGCAATCGAGTTCTGGTCATGGATCACGGCCATCCAGGCGGAGAGCTCAGGGGAGCGGAAATCACCGTCGATGCCATCGCACAGCTGTCCTTCGGCGTTACCGCAGAACAGGAGGCCAAACAATGTTGATACGGTTCTTGCAAACCAACCGCGAAGCTTCTGTTGCGGTCATCATCCTGCTGCTATTCGTCGTGCTGGGGGTGGTGGATACATCGTATCTCTCCTTCGAGACGGTACTGTCAATCTACAACAACAGCCTGATCCTGCTGGTCATTGCCATCGGCGCCACACTGGTCATGGCAACCCGCGGGTTGGATGTCTCCATCGGCTCGATCATGGGTCTGTCCGCCGCTGTGGCGGGAATACTGATGAACGGGCAATTCGGTATCGGCCCAAGCATTGCCATCGCATTGTTCGTTGGTCTGCTTTGCGGTCTCTTCAATGGCTTCATGGTTGCCATTTTGCGGGTGCCTGCCATCGTGGCTACCCTTGGCACACTCGGTCTCTATCGCGGTCTTGTGCATCTGGTTACAAGCGGCAGCTGGATCGAAGGCTTGCCGGAGGGTTTCAAAGGCCTGTCTCATGCAGGCTTTCTGGGGCTCTCAGCCTTTGCATGGATTGTTCTGTTCCTGCTTGTCGGCACCCACTGCTGGCTTCGGTACACCGCCTTTGGTCGCTCGCTTTTCGCCGTTGGTGACAATCGTGAAGGGGCCCGCTTGCTGGGTATCAAGGTAAGGCAGGTTCAGCTCACTGCTTATGCGATCAACGGCGTTCTTGCAGCTCTTGCCGGCATCATCTTCGCAGCCCAGATCGGCTTTATTCCAAACACCGCTGGCAACGGCATGGAAATGCGCGCAATTGCCTCAAGTGTCCTGGGTGGCGTGAGCCTGCTTGGTGGCACCGGAACGGTCATCGGCGCTGGCCTTGGGGCCTACTTCATGACCTCCATCGACAGTGTTCTGGTCATGCTGCGCCTCGATGCTTTCTGGAACGACATGATCGCGGGCGGCATCCTTCTGGTGGTCCTGATCGCCGACGGAAAGATCCGCGAAGCCATGGGGTCCGCTCTGCGTTACCAGAAGTACCGCAAGTTCATTGAGACAGACGCCCAGAACGACAAGTCCGTCGAAACTCCAACCATCAAGGAACTCGGTGAGGTGCGCAAATGAACAGGCTCCACTTCTTGAAGCGCTGGGAGACAGTGCTGGCTATCCTCCTGGTTGGCGAAATTCTGGTGTTTGGCGCCATCAATCCGGCCTTCCTGCGCCCTTCAACATTGCTGTTTTCAACGAGCGACTTCGTTCATATCGGCATTGTGGCTCTTGCCCTTACTCTGGTGATCATCACCGGCGGCATTGACCTTTCCATCGGGGCTGTAATGGGGCTTGCAGCGATCACTCTTGGGCTGCTTTGGGTGAATGGCGTCAACATTTGGATCGCCTGCCTTGGTGCCCTTTGTGTTGGCTGTGCAACCGGTGTTCTTAACTCGGTGGCCATTCACGTGGCCAAGGTCAACCCGCTTGTGATTACGCTTGGATCAAGCTTCTTGTTCAGTGGCGCAGCACTGGTTCTGTCCGGTCTTGGTGGGGCCTCCGGCTATGAGGGCATCAGCGGCTTTGATGCAAGCTTTGTGGAATTGGCGAACCTGGAGGTCCTCGGCCTGCCATTTCCGCTTGTCATCTTCTTTGTGGCGACCGGGATCTTCATGGTCATCCTGCATCGCACCCGCTTTGGTCGCTACATCTATCTGATCGGCCAGAACGACCGGGCAGCACGGTATGCAGGGGTGCCTCAGTTCCGCACGCTCACCATTGCCTATGCCCTTACCGGTATCATGGCAGCGCTTTCGGGGCTGGTACTGGCAAGCTACTTCGGCTCAGCCCGTTCAGATTTTGGCTCTGCGGCGCTGATGCCCGCCATCACCGCAGTGGTTCTGGGTGGGACCAGCATCTACGGCGGCTCTGGCACCATTCTTGGCACAGCATTGGCAGCATTGCTGGTCGGCTACTTTCAAACAGGTCTGCAAATCATCGGGGTTTCCAGTCACGTCTCCAACGCGCTCTCTGGCGGGTTGCTGGTGTTGGTGGTTGCCCTGCGCAGCCTGAGTGAGATGGGACGCGCTTATTACCTCCAGTGGCGCGTGCTCAAGAGCGTTGGGCAGCAGACAAGCTGATCCAGCGCACCAATGGGAGACGGTCCGCACGCCTTCTGGGAGAGCTGGCAGGGATGCGGGTTACATAATCAAACTTCGGGAGAAACACTATGAAACGCCTAGGTACGATTTCTACAGCACTGGCATTGGCATTTGCAGCATCCACCATGCTCACCACCGCAAATGCTGCGGAAAAGCGCATTGCGTTCATTCCAAAGCTGGTCGGCGTTGGCTTCTTCACTTCCGGCGGTCAGGGGGCTGTCGAGGCTGGCAAGGAGCTTGGCGTGACCGTGACCTATGATGGGCCAACCGAACCTTCGGTATCCGGACAGGTCCAGTACATCAACACCTTCGCCAATCAGGGCTATGACGCAATCTCTATTTCCGCCGTCTCTCCAGATGGCCTGTGTCCGGCCCTGAAGCGCGCCATGAAGCGTGGCGTAAAGGTTCTGACGTGGGATTCCGACGTGAACCCAGAATGCCGTAGCTACTACATCAATCAGGGCACACCAGCGCAACTTGGTACCCTTCTGGTGGATATGGCGGCAGACCAGCACAAGGAAGAGAAGGCGAAGGTTGCCTTTTTCTACTCAAGCCCGACGGTGACCGATCAGAACGCCTGGGTAAAGGCGGCAAAGGAGAAGATCGCAGCTGAGCATCCGGGTTGGGAAGTCGTGACAACCCAGTTTGGCTACAATGATGCACAAAAGTCTTTGCAGACCGGTGAAGGTATTCTTCAGGCCTACAAGGATTTGGACATCATCATCGCGCCAGATGCAAACGCACTGCCTGCCGCTGCACAAGCTGCAGAAAACCTTGGACGCGCTGGTGAAGTGATCATCGTTGGTTTCTCCACGCCAAACGTCATGCGTCCTTATGTCAAGCGCGACACCGTCAAGCAGTTTGGGCTGTGGGACGTGACCAAGCAAGGCCGCATCTCCACCTTCGTTGCTGAGCATCTTCTCAATGAAGGCCCAATGAACGTTGGTGACACCATGGACATTCCGGGCGTTGGCACCATCGAAGTCAGCCCGAACAGCGTTCAGGGCTACGAGTACGAAGCTGACGGCAATGGCATCATCCTGCTGCCAGAACGTCAGGTCTTCAACAAGGAAAACATCGACAACTTCGATTTCTAATCGAGGCTTTTCAATCTCCACAACTCATCGGCAAGGGGAGGCGCATCCAGCGCCTCCTCACGTCAAAAAACTGTGCCCTTGTCGGGCAGCAAAGGACTTGAACCCATGCACGTAACCCTCGTCGAAATTCAGGTAAAGCCAGACCGCATCGAAGACTTTCTGCGCGTCTTTCGCCCAAATCATGAAGGGTCCATTCAGGAACCGGGCTGCCTGCGGTTTGACGTTCTGCAAGACCCGGAAGATCCCACCAAGTTTTCCATCTATGAAGCCTATGTCGACCAGGATGCCGTTCTGGCGCACAAGCAGACGCCTCATTATCTGAAGGTGAAGGCTGAGCTGGAAGACATTATGACCGGTCCGCGCACACACCGCGTCTTTAAAGGCATTCTGCCAGAAGTTTAAGGGGCCCAGCTCATGCAATCCGGTTCATCACACCAACGTCCTGGCCCTCAGGATCTGATCTCCCGCGAAGCTCTGGTCGCATGGTTGCGCAGCGCTGCTCCTCATTTGAGCGTCGGGCTGATGGCGGCCAATGCCATGGCCTATGGTGCCGCAGTCTCAGAATTGGAGCAGGCAGGAGTCAACCTCTTGCATTACGATGTCATGGACGGTGTTTTCTGTCCGCAAATGACAGCGGGCGCCGGTCTTGTCAAAGCAACTGAAACAACCATGCTCAAGGACGTTCACCTGATGGTGGATGATCCGCTGAGCCACATTCAGGCATTTATCACGGCTGGTGCGGATATCGTTCATGTGCATGCAGAAGGCACCCGCCATTTGCATCGCGCGCTGGTCGAGTTGGATGTGCCCGTAGTTGGAGCGAAAAGCGACCGCAAGATTATTCGTTCCGTTGCCCTCAACCCCGGAAGCTCAGCAGAGCTTGTGCGGCCAGTGATACGATCGCTTGAAATGGTGACCTTGATCGCCGTTGATCCGGGTTGGAGCGGGGGATCCCCCAACGAGGCGA
Source organism: Nesiotobacter zosterae (assembly GCF_033843645.1). NCBI lineage: Bacteria > Pseudomonadati > Pseudomonadota > Alphaproteobacteria > Hyphomicrobiales > Stappiaceae > Nesiotobacter > Nesiotobacter zosterae. The sequence continues at coordinate 337,059 of NZ_JAWXVZ010000005.1, forward strand.
CGGCCGAAAAAGTCAAAGCGATCCGGACCATGGCAAGAGAGGCGGGCGTTGATCCGCTTGTCTGCATAGACGGCGGCATCACGCCAACAACATTTCCAATGGCCGCGGCCATGCAGGCGGATATCATTGTCAGCGGCAGTGCGGTCTTCAAGAGCGGCAAGTCGATTGCTGACAACCTGAAGAGCCTCACAACCATTGAGTGAGCCAGCGTTTCACCTCATGACACGCACATAGGAAGGCTCTCTTGTCCGGAAAAGGGCAGGAGAGCTTTTCTGAGCTGTGTCCTTGGAACAGATCCTAGCCGATAATCTTTGTGGTAATGAGGAGAAGAAAGCCGACTGATGAAAACATGGCAGCGTAGGCGGCGGTTGTGAAGACGAGGTTCTTGACCTGCATAGGGAGCTCCTTCCATGAAGCTTCTTGTCTCTAACGTGGTGACCTTACGTTATCCTGTTTGCAAAATCGAGCTAAATAACTGTTATCGCGAAAATAAATACTTTTATTTACGATTAGGTAAGGCCCGCCAAGAGGTTAGGTTTGGCGGGACTTGTTCATAAGATTTTACGCAAACGTTTCAGCACGCGTCGTGCTCTTTGCCGCATACAGAGAACGCGGTGCCAGCGTTGTTCCATTTGATCAGAAGGCCGTAGTTGTAGCTGTCTTCCTCTGGATCTGTGGCGGCGTCGGTGACGAACATCTTCAGCACCTCATCGTGAAATTCAGAGAGCTTGGCCGCATTCAATGGGTCCGTGTATGCTTCACAGGCTTTTTGCCAGTTTTTTCCAGTCTGGTTGTACTCGCTCGCATTGGTATCACCTGACCAGATCTTCATGATGTTGTCGACGACCTTGTTGAAACCCGCGTTGTTCGAATTCGTGACATCGTATAGATCCTTGGCTTCCGAGAGCACGGCGCTGCCATCGCCAACCAGCGCACAAGGACCCTTGGGGCCGTATAGTGAATTGATGTTGTCGTCATACTCGGCGTTCAGCTTGCTGCGCGCATTTCCTGATCCTGTATAGCAGCCACTGAAGAACACGGTTTCCGGTGTGCTGGCGTGAGCCGCCTTGAAGTATGTGGCAAAGTCTGCGTTAGCGATGCCGCCAACGTTTTCAGGGCTGCTGTGGGCGGAAATGTAGACCGTGCTGAAGTCATCAAAGCTTTTGTCGGTCTTTACTTTGGACACAGTGCCATCGCTTGCCATGAAGAAAACGTCTGTAGCGCCCTTTGTCGCTGCCCAATGCGAAACCATAATGTCCGCTGGGTTCGCACAAATCTGTTTGGTAAGAAGTACGGCCCCTTCTGCAAACGCAGAGCTGCAACTCAGCAAGCCTGCGAGCAGTGAGATGCCAGCCGTTTTCAATGGGGATTTGATTGGAGCCATAACGAACCTCCTTGTGTTGATGGCAGCAGGAGAGACGTTGGAGGTTGCTAGCCTGTGATATCTGGTATGCCATATGGTTTCAGATCCATAAACTCCTTGGCGACAAATAATGACAACCCAGATGCGTTGAAGTTATAAATAGAAAAAAGCCCGCAGCAACGTCTGCGGGCTCTCTTCCTCAAGCAAAACAATGGCTATAAATGCCTATTATTTACACTTTTCGCTCGTTTTTTCTGGTTTCCACTCTTCACCATTGAGGTAGGTGGCGCAAACCTTGATGTAAGGTAGGTCCATCTTGTTAACTGACAGAGGATCACTGTCCAGTATTACGAGGTCAGCTCGTTTGCCTGGTTCCAGACTCCCAATGTACGGATCAAGACCATTTTGCTTGGCGGGGATCGTGGTTATGCCTTTGAGCGCCTGATAAACATCGATTTTCTGAACCAGATCGCTGCCCGGTGAAGGGAGCTCATAGCTGGCATCGGACTTGATATCTGGGTATGTCCAAGTATTTCTCGTCACCATTTGGGAAACATACCAAAGCGGGCTCACAGGTGTAATCGGCGCATCGCTATGGAAGGAAACGTCAAAGGGTTCGTAGCTGTTCTGAGCGCTTTCATCAGATGCTTTGTCGCCCCCCAGTTCCGCTTTGTTTGCATCCAGCCACGGAGCGCGGCCTTCCTCATCGCTGTCTGTCCCGAGTGCTGTAAAGTTGACTTTGCCGTCAAGCAAGCTCAAGAAGCCGCCGCCCCAGTAGGCGACGTGCCCAGATGTATGGGATAGGCCGATGTCATATTTTTGCGCGACTTTCTCGCCGTCGCATTCAACGTCTCGTGTCTCCCCACGAATTTTGCTCAACAGCTCTGCAACAGGGGTGCGTCCATAGCTCTGCGCAAATCCGCCTCCAACGGTTGCATGGTGTAAGATCATCGGAAGGGATCCGTCGTCAAATTTCCAGTGGCAATCCTCGACAAGCTTTTGAGCTGTTCTCGCAGCGCCTATCATGGCCTTGTCACCATTTGCATGCACTTGAATTTGCATTCCCTTCTCAACAAAGGGCTTCATGGCATTGTAAAAGGCCACGCCCTCATCGGAGTCCGGTCCGGTGTAGATGGAAGCAGTAAGTGCAGCTGCATTGTTGTCTGGATGTTGAGTGCCATCATGGGCTGCGTTCGCGAAGACAATGTAGTTCGCACCATGAGAGCCATGCACACCTTCGCCAGCTTCAGTGCAGATCCCATTCGATGCGTAAGAATCTACCAGAAAGGCGCTGCAGCCTTGCGTCGAGCCATCGATCCAGAACTTGATGCCATTGACGCCAAAGGTGCCCAGCTCGTTGTCAATCGTTTTGCCATTGATCGTCACTTTTTCAGGCCATGGCCCGGTGTACAAGCGCTCAGCAATCTTGGCGGCTTCCTCGCTGTTGCTGTGGTTTACGTTCGAAGCAACCAGAGTACGGATGCGGAAGGGAGCGGCCTTCATGTTTCCTTCATAGCCAACCTTTTCGCTGCCTACGGCAACAGCCCCCAAATACTGGATCATTGGCTCGGAAAAACCGCCCGCATCGATCAAGGTGGTCACACCCTTTTCTGCGATCCTCTGGACGATTTTGCCAGTCGCCTCTACACCATCTTTCTTATTCATGAAGTAGAACGGGCTGCTCTCATCAGCCCCGACTGCTTCCTGAACAGCCTTTAGGAACAAAGCGTATGCATCTTCTTCCTGAAGTAGGCCGGTGTAGTTTCCATCATCACCTACAGCCCATTTTCCCAGAACGGGAGGGTCCTTTTTGGCATCATCAGGACCACACGGCCAGCGTTCGCAAATGCCTGATGCGATGAACGCTTGTCCATTTACGTAGGCAACGTGTCCAGATTGGTCGAGAAGGAAAACAGGTAACTCACCAGGGCCTGCGCCTTTTACATTTTCCTCAATGGAAACTGCCGGATTTTGACGAAAAGCCTGTGTCATCTCGATCGCTTCTTCGGTTACCCCAAAGCGCGCAGGATCAATTCCATTGCCCACGATCCATTCGGTTTTGCCATTCTTGCCGCCGATCAGGCGACTTTCGCTTTCATTCAGGACTGTCATTGTCCAATCGAGAACTGTTAGGTGGGGGTTCTCAGCTTGCCAGCCGTCGCTCGTATAGTAGTTGCCTTGGTCATCTTTAAAATTTGGAAAGTCGCCGCAGGTAGAAACCTCTCGACCATCAACCATCATCGTGTCATCGCCGTAAAGACGGTAGTGGTAGGGTTCAGGTAGACAGGTTGAAAGATCGGCACCGGCGGAGAAGTTAACCATCAGAGGCAGGTGGACGTGAGGCTCTACAAAGCCAGGCATCAATGTCTTGCCATTCAGGTCTACAACCTTAAAAAAACGCCTAAAATGTAATGGCATTCGTGCGATGTAGTCTGCAATCTCCTGCGTGCTGTTAAATGTTTGAAGGATCGTATCGCCTGCGGTGAGCAGGCCAGCCGGCCTATCATGTTCATTGACCATAGTAATGATCCGGCCAGGTGTTTGTCCGTCTGCGCGAAATAGTTTTATTTCCCCCCATTCAATACTGGCACTATCCTCCGCCATCGAGGGCGCATGACTAGCAAGAAGCAAGAGGCTGGCTGCTGTAGTAAATGTGAGATGTAGTAAGGAGCTGCAAATCGCTGAAGTTTTATTCAGTAAATACTTGTAGTTGGACATGTCGGTCTCCGTATATAATCGTGTGCGGACCGCATGCTAATACTTCATTTTCTCATTATGGATTTTTATAGATCAATAACATTTATGATATAGTCATTATTTTTGTAATAATTTATTTCGTTACATCTTAAAATTATTGATAATGTAAATACTCTGATGAGTTTTGGTTTTTATTGTAAGCGCTTATCTCTGCTCTAACGGTTGTTAGCGCATTTTGTACACCTACATTATAAAAACACGTCTTGAAAAACTTTCATTGGAATATGCCAGATCCCGCGTACACACCACCAGTTCTTGCCGGTCCGATCCTTCGCCGGATGCGTCCAGAGCAACTGACCATTTGGGTTGCAACCCGCGCGCCTGCAAAGGTGCGCTTGGAGCTTTATCCGGAGTCTGGCGAGCCACAGTCCATCGGACTGGTGCCTGGCACCTCTGAACTGCAGCTTCTGTCTGCCGGAACCAATCTTCATTACCTTCTCTTGAACGTGTCGCTGGACAAGCAGCTCCCGCTCGATGAATGGGTCAGCTATCGCCTGTCGTTGCTCATGGAGGATGACGAGGAGGCCGGTTGGCAAGATCATTCTGTTTGGGCCCCGGACCTGACCTATGAGGGGCAGAAACTGCCCGGCTTCATGATCAAATCGAGATTAGGGACGTTGCTTCATGGGTCTTGCCGCAAACCTCACTATGATGGCGGCGATGGACTTGTTGCTGCCGATGCACACTTGCAAGGCCTAATGGAAGCTGGCCGAGGTCCCAAGGCACGCGAACAGTGGCCTGCCGTACTTGTGATGAGCGGCGATCAGGTCTACGCCGATGATGTGGCGGGCCCCATGCTCAAGGCCATCCATCAGTTGATAAATCGCCTTGGTGTTCACGGTGAAAAGCTTGGCGAGTTGGAAAGTCGGATTCCGCCAACCGCTGAAGACCTCTTTGCCCACCACGACACCTATTACAAACGCGAGAACTTTCTACCCAATCTGGAGAAAAACCGTGCCCTTTGGATGGTGTTGTTTGGCGGTGTCGAAAAGCCGATCTTTACAGCCGATCACGCCCACAACCATCTGATTACGCTCTCCGAATTTCTGTGCATGTATCTGCTCATCTGGTCGCCTGCAGTTTGGCAAGGCTTGTCTGTGGAAGCGCCGGAGAACCTGAGTGCAGAACATGCCGCGCTCTATGAAAAAGAGCGAAAAGTGATCGAAGGGTTTGTGGAAGGGCTGGGGCAGGTACGCCGCCTGTTCGCCCACCTGCCAGTTGCTATGATCTTTGATGATCATGATGTAACCGACGACTGGAATCTCAACCGCGATTGGGAAGAAACGGCATATAGCCATCCGTTTTCGCGGCGGATCATTGGAAATGCGTTGGCGGCCTACATGCTCAATCAAGGCTGGGGCAATCGGCCGGAAGTGTTCGAGCCAAAGTACATGGAGGCGTTGCATCAAACGCTTGCCGCGCCCGGCACGCCAGCCCACGACGCGTTCTTGGACGATCTCTACGATTTCGAAAAATGGGATTATCTGTGGCCAACAGATCCGCCATTGATTGTGCTTGATACCCGCACCCGGCGTTGGCGTTCAGAAAGCGCAGGTTACAAGCCCTCAGGTCTGCTGGACTGGGAAGCGGTAACGGACCTGCAGCGGGAGCTGAGGGGCAGGGACAGCGTCATGCTTGTGTCCGCTGCGCCGATCTTTGGCGTCAAACTCATCGAGACGCTGCAAAAGCTGATGACCTATTTGGGCAAACCGTTGATGGTCGATGCTGAATACTGGATGGCTCACCCGGGCACCGCTGACGGCATCTTGAATGTTTTCCGCCATCGCAAGACGCCTGACCGTTTCACCATTCTGTCAGGAGATGTGCATTACTCCTTTGTCTATGATGTGGAGTTGCGGGGGCGTTCTGGCGGCCCCGACATTTGGCAGATCTGCAGCAGCGGCATCAAGAACGAATTTCCCGCGTCGCTGCTGAGCAAGCTGGATCACCTGAACCGCTGGCTTTATTCACCACGCTCACCACTAAACTGGCTAACACGGCGCCGTGGCATGAAGGTCATTCCTCGAAAACCCGAGGGCATGCCTCACGGGCGTCGTTTGCTCAACGCCAGTGGCATAGGTCTGGTGGAATTTGACGAGAACGGCGGCCCGAAACGGATCAGCCAGCTCCTAACGACCGGAGAACAGGTGTTTTTCTCGCGCAGAGAAAATGAAGCCCGTTGGGACTAGTGCCCTAAGTCAGTTCTTCGAAATAGGACTTGAGGTGATGAGTTCCCATTGGCTGTCCAACCATGTTGGATCCCATTGCCGATAAAAAGAATTTGGCTGGCCCATGGATATGTGCGGGCGTTACCCACGGCAGTATCTTGATCAAAAAGCGCCGAAGTCCGTCTGGTAAATGCGCAATCTTCTGAGGCTTTCCGATTACCGCAAAGGCGAGCTGGGCCAGTTCTTCATGGGTAAAAATGTCGGGACCGCCCACCTCAAAGAAGGGCTGTTCTGCTTCTACCGCGTTGAAAACCGCCGCGGCCAAATCCTCACCGTGTATGGGGTTGAGTTTTAAATACCCATCGCCGAACAGCCACACGCGGCCAGCGCGCGCCATCTCCAGAAAGTCCTTCATGTCGGAGAAAAAGCCTGAAGGGGCGACCACCGTGGATCGAATTGGGGCGGTCTGCAGGCGGTCTACAAAGGCCTGCTTGGCGTCAACCAGCGGAACGCCTTTCATAAGCTTTGCGCCGATGACATGAATGTAACCAAATTGGGGAACGCCCGCTGCCAGGGCTTCCTCAAGCAGATTGGCATTCGCCTGATAATCAACATCCTGATAAGTGAGGCCATCTCGCTGCCGTGTGATACCAAGGCTTGAGATCACCAGATCCGCACCGTCAAGAACCCCTTTTAAGGTCTGTGGTTTGGTGGCCTGTGCTTCCACCAGTTCTGCACGGCCGAGGTCCAAACGAGCTGCGCGTGTTGCATCGCGCACCAGCGCACGCACGTGCCATTCTTCTTCCAAATAGCGCCACACCAAGTGTCGCCCCAAATATCCTGTTGCCCCGGCAATTACGACGGTTTTCATGTCTGCTCCTTGTCGCTTCGCAGGGCACTATGGCGCAGCTGCAATCCTCCCGTCAATTTATTGTGACCAATTGGTCATTATAAAGCTGCGCAGTGGGGATTGGCCGGGCTTGGGTCACCAAAACAGCGCAGCTGGATGCGGGAGTTCATGCATCAATACGTTTCAGGCATTGCGGTTCACATCCCAAGAGCTGATAGCAGCAACATCATGTCGCCATTTGTCGGCGCCTATTCGGCATACCGTCCTGTAAAGGGTATAAGGCCTTTGAATGGGAGCAGCGTTAGCACTGCGTTGACAGCCTCCCATCAAAGCGCGTAGATGGCGCTCGTGAAACATGATCTTGCAATAGTGAACCGATCGCTGAAAGCCGTCCTTGGCTTCTTTGTGGTCCTGTCGGTTGCCCTGGGCGGGCAGCTGCCAGCCGGGCCACGATCACTATTGCAAACTGCAGAGCTTGCCAGCACTCAAGCGGGCTCACCGTCCGCAGGAACCAACGCCAGCCACAAGCTTGCCGAAACCCGCTATGAACGGGCGACCACGCTTTCTCAGGGCAGCTCTGAGCCTGTTCTGAAGGCCGTAGCCCTTGCAGATGGGGTGCCGCAGTTTTTGCGGAAAAAGCTTCAGCTCGCCGCAGATCAAGTGTTTCTGTTTGGACGCTGCGGACAAGCCAACCAACCCCGCGCACCACCTTTCGCTTGAATTCCCAGCCGCTGCACGGATCATCTCGGTTGTTGCAGGCGGCAAAACCTCAAAAATTAAGAGTATGCGGCGCTTTTCTTGGCTGAGCCAATGAACTGCGCCATGGGGATTTCATGCAAAGACCAACGTTATTCAAACGCCTCACGGTGTGGGGCATCTGTATCTTGTGCCTTTGGCTTGCCTTGCCAAATGCATTTTACTCTCATGTAGAACGCCACAACGACCTGATAGAGCAGGGGCAGAGCGTCGCCGCCAATCAGGAGGTCAACTGGCCCAGCTGGCTATCTTCGCGCTTGGTCAACTTGGGGCTCGACCTACGCGGCGGTGCGCATCTGATGGCTGAAGTGGATGTGCAGGGCGTTGCAAAACGCCATATGGACGCCATGTGGCCAGAGCTTCGGACCGCGCTCCGCGAGCAGCGTGACCAGATCGGCGGTTTCCGCCGTCTTGAGGCACCAGAAGGCGAACTGCGCCTGATGCTTTCAGACACAAGCCACACTGATTTTGCAAAGGAGGCGGCAACCACATTTGCAAACGCGCAGGGCATTGTAACTGGCACCGCAGACCGGCGCTTTGTGGTGTCAGAGGAAAACGGCCGCATCACGCTAAAGTACTCGGAGGCAGGTCTGCAAGAATTGCGCGACCGCGTCGTGGCTCAGAGTTTGGAGGTGATCCGCAAGCGTATTGATGAGGCTGGTACCCGAGAGCCAACCATTGTGCGGCAGGGGTCTGACCGGATTGTGATTGAAGTACCTGGCATCTTCGATGCAGAGGCTCTCAAGAGCCTTATTGGTACAACAGCTCACCTGTCTTTCCATCCAGTCCTTGATATGGGCCGCAGCGTCGCCGCCAACGGTTTGGTGCTGCCAGCAGCCAATACCCCGGATGTTTACTATCAGCTCGATCCGAGAGCTGTGGTGACGGGCGAACAGTTGGTGGACGCTCATGCGAGCTTTGATCAGAACAGTCAGCCCGCCGTCTCGTTCCGCTTCGATGCAAGTGGTACACGAGCCTTCAGCGAGTACACCGCGCGGAATGTTGGGGCACCGTTTGCCATTGTACTTGATGACAAGGTGCTGTCCGCGCCGGTCATCCAGGGCCACATCCCCGGCGGCAGCGGTATCATCACCGGCAATTTCTCGGTGAAGGAGACCGTTGAGCTTTCAACATTGCTTCGGGCAGGGGCTCTGCCCGCCGAACTCAATTTCCTTGAGGAACGGACCGTTGGGCCAGAGCTTGGGCAAGATAGCATCAACTCAGGGGCTCAAGCGGCCATAGTCGGCATCATCGCGGTCTGTGTGCTCATGGTTGCTTGCTACGGCTCGATCGGGTTGGTCGCCACCTTTGGGCTAATCGTAAACATGACCCTATTGATCGGCTTGCTGTCGCTCATCGGCTCCACGCTCACATTGCCGGGCATCGCTGGTATCGTGCTTACAATCGGTATGGCGGTTGATGCCAACGTTCTCATTTTTGAGCGTATTCGCGAAGAAATGCGTGCCGACAAGAACACGTGGCGGGCCGTTGGTCGTGGGTTTGATCATGCGTTTTCGGCAATTCTGGACTCAAACCTTACGGGCCTTCTGACTGCCGGGCTCATGTTCTGGCTAGGCGTTGGACCGGTGCGCGGTTTTGCGGTCACCATGGGCCTTGGCATCATGACTTCCATGTTTACGGCCGTGTTTGTCACCAAACTGGTGCTTCAATCCTGGTTGCATTGGCGCGGCACGGCCAAGCTCAAGGTCACGGGTCTCCTGCGGTATCTACCGGAAAAAACGAGCATAGACTTCTTCCGGGTCCAGTGGGCGACCTTTGGTCTTTCAGCGATTGCAGTCGTTGCTGCCTTGGTGCTGGTCTTCACCGCCGGGCTTAACCTGGGCATCGACTTTACCGGGGGCACCAGCATGCGCGTGGAAACACAGCATGAGCTGCAGTTGCCAGCCTACCGCGGCGCTCTTGCCGAGCTGGGCTATGAGGATGTGGTGATCTCTGAGGTCTTCACCGCTGACAGCGCAACCACGAGCCATGTGGCGTCAATCCGCCTTGCTGGGGACAGCGAGGCCGCCGAAGGGGGGCTGGCACAGGTGAAGGAAGCGTTGCTGAGCGTTGATCCTGAGCTTTCCTTTTCTTCAGTCGAAAGCATCGGGGGCAAGGTGTCGCCAGAACTCGTCAGCGCCGCGCTCTGGGCAATTGGCGGGGGGATCGTTGCGATCCTTGTCTACATCTGGTTCCGTTTCGAGTGGCAGTTCGCTCTGGGTGCCGTTGCAGCTCTTGTACACGACATTGTCGTCACGCTTGGGGTCTTCGCCTTGTTCGGCCTGAAAGTGGATCTCACGACCGTTGCTGCGCTTCTCACCATCCTTGGTTATTCAATCAACGATACGGTTGTGGTGTTTGACCGGGTTAGAGAAAACCTTCGCCGTTACAAGAAGATGCCATTGCGCGATCTGCTGAACCTTTCTGCAAATGAAACACTCAGCCGTACCATGATGACTTCACTGACAACGCTGGTGGCGTTGATTGCGCTGCTCGTCCTTGGCGGCGATGTGATCCGCGGCTTTGTCTTTGCGATTACCTTCGGCGTGGTCATCGGCACCTATTCCTCACTTTACGTGGCGAAGAACATTGTGCTCATGCTTGGAGTGGATCGCCGCAGTAAGGAAGAGCGGCAAAAGGCATTGGAATTTCAGCCAAAAGGCACCTAGTCGCCCCACAAAAAAAACGCTCCCTGTCCGCCGTAAAGCGGGCAGGGAGCGCCGTCGGGTCTTGTGGTCTGCTTGCAACCGAATGTGTCGCTTACGGATCAAGCCGCCTTGCACCTGCCGGGGCAAGGGAGAGCAAGCCAATCAGTGCCAGGCCAACGCCAATCCAGAGCGGAGACACAAGGCCATATCCCGCCTCGATGCCCAAGCCGCCGGCCCAAGCTCCGAAGCCCAGACCGATGTTGATGACGGAGGTATGCACGGTGTTTACCAGCGGCCCCGGATGGGCGGCATGCATGACGCGCACCACCATGGCCGGGTTCATAGGGACCCCGACAAAGCCGATGACGATAAACGCTGCAACGCTGAGGACCGGGCTCCAAGCAAAGAGAGCGAACGCCGAAAGCCCGATGGCGAGAAGAACAAGCCCCCCGATCAGAATGAGGAATGTATAGCGATCAGCATAACGCCCGACAACGATGTTGCCGATCACGTTAGCCGCGCCATAGACGGCGAGCAGGAGAGGGATGGCGCCGGGTGCGAAGCCCGAAATTTCGGTGAAGATTGGCGAGAAGTAGCTGAAGGCTGCAAAGGTCGCGCCGATGATCAGGCCGCTGGTGGCATAAGCAGCCCACAGTCGTCCCTTTCGAAACGAGGCGAGTTCTTCGCGCAGGCTTACCCCTGCCGACACTCGTGACGCTGGGACAAGGAACATAACGGCCAGTGCACATGCCAAGGCGAGTAGAGCGACGATCCAGAAACTGACCTGCCAGCCGAAATTCTGGTCGACAATGGTGGCGAACGGCACGCCCAAGACCGTTGCCAGCATAAGGCCTCCGAGTACGATGGATGATGCCCGCCCACGCGCGTCGGGCGCTACCAGTTCTGCGCATATCGTAAGGGAGACGCCAAAGCACGCCGATCCCGCCACCCCGGTCACCACACGGGCAAATGCCATGATCTCGTAGTCAGCAGCGGTTGCTGCGATCGTGCCACCTGCCACATAAAGACCCAGAAGCGAGATCAGCGCGCGCTTGTTCGGGACACGCAGGCGCAGCAACACCGCGGTTAAGACCGGACCGCCTACAACCATTCCAGCTGCGTAGAGCGAAATCAGGTACCCCACATCTCCCAGGCCTACACCGAAAGCGGCAGACAGGGAGGGCATCATCCCCGCGACCATGAATTCGGAAGTCGTAAGGACAAAGATTGTCAGCCCCAAAACATAGACAACAATGGGGAGGCTCATTCCTTGACGGGCCGGGACATTTTCCATTGCGCTGCCGGTGCAAGTGCCCGCCGTTTCGCATGACATGATCAAAAATTCCTTTTATATAATTATGACTACATAAATCACTATCGGGCTTGTCAGAAAGGGTCAAGGAATTTATATAATTCCTACTACAGAAAGGGTGAGGATGGCTGTATCAAGAGGACGCCCCCGCAGCTTCGACCGTCACGACGCTTTGCGAACCGTGATGAAAGTGTTTTGGGAAAAGGGGTATGAAGCCGCTCAACTTAACGACATGACAGCGGCGATTGGCATAACACCACCGAGTTTTTATGCTGCCTTCGGATCGAAGGAGGCGGCCTTCCGTGAGGCGGTCGACCTTTACAAGGCAACAACGGCTTCGGTGTTCCTGGGCGCCCTTGAAACCGGGGAAACGGCACAGGACAGCATCCGTGCCATGCTTAAAGCCAGTATTGACGTGGCAGTTTGTTCGCCCAATTCCGCTGGCTGTATGCTGATTACAGGCGTCATGAGTTGTCAACCAGAGAGCGCCCCGCTTTCAGAGCTCCTCAAAAGCATTCGGCAGGAAAGTTTCGCCCTAATTGAAAAGCGTCTGATGCGTGGGCGCGAGGAAGGTGATGTTGCGCCGGACGTGGACATTCCTGTGCTTGCGCGCTTTTACAGTGGAATGATGCAGACAATTTCGATGCAGGCGCGCGATGGCTTGAGCCGGGAGCAGCTGGAAGCGCAGCTTGACCCTGCGATGGCGGCCTTGGCTCAGCACTAATGACCGCAGTTTCCTTTATCGTTTAGGGCAAGAAATGCCGTAGGGCCGTTAGTTTCCGTTGAAACATGAATAGTCTAACCGGCCGAAGGGGCAGCCCCTCGTGATTGCTGGAAAAAGACGATATCTATCCCATCCCGATGCAGGCAGAAGCGGTTTTCCTTGCGCCATAGCGCACCTTGAGCCCGTTGATGGCAAGCATATCTCCGTCGCCGAACGGCCGGAACAAGTCTGCGCCATCCTTGGTGACGTCATCGCCAGCCAGGTTGACCATTGACCCTCGTTGTTCTCGGAGTAGCCGGGGTGCTGTGAGAGAAAATGCAGCGCTTAAAGAGTCCCGTCGCGGTGAAGATCAACTGCGCATTGGTCAATATGATTTGTTTCTTGCGGGAGAAGATGAAATCAGTGCGGTGATTAAGTCCTTTGACTATCGGCACTGAGGTACATCGTTCGAGCTAACTGGCACCAAGGCTATGTATCAGCTCGTCAAGGCGCTTTAAACGCAAAAATCCGGCCTAGGCCGGATTCTGGGAACGCTCTCGCGTTGGAAGTATGGCGGTTCATAGACTGAGAAATCACTGAAAAATCTCTATGCGCCATTGGCTAAGTGGTTGCCATGACTGGATAATAATTTACGCTGAGGGCGTGTGGGTTTCCAATGGGCGGCAGTATTAAAAAACTAAATAAAAGGCGTTGTATATGTTTGAATTTATATCTGCAAACTCTGATAATATAACACTATTGATTGCTATCTTTGCTGGCTTATTCGGATTTGTGAAGTGGCTCGATGCTAGAACGCTAAAATTAAAGAATGAGCGATACGATAAATATATCCAATTGATTAGAGTGCTTTCTGGATCAAAGGATAGTAAGGATGCTTCAATATGTATGACAGAGCAAATAGCCTCTGCATGGCTAATACTCGAATACAAAGAATATTATCCGATAACTTTGAAAATTTTAGATAATCCAGATCTAGAAAAAATGTCTAACGAGCAGTGGCAAAAATTCATCTTGCCACAAATCAGGCTGGTTATCAGTGAAATTAGTTCGAAGCGTTAACCCGTACCATAGAAACCGAGGTACGGGTTTTAAAACCAAGCATTTCCCGTACTTTAGATGGTTTTTCCCAAGCAGATTTTATATGAGAAAGCGTCTATAGAGAGGGCGAAGCACGGAAATTCGAACCCTTCGCAAACTCTATACTAAGGATTATGAAGCCCCAAAAGCGCTTGTAAATCAATGTTATTTTTGTCGCAACACCACGCTGATGTAAGTTGCGCTGCATAATATGGCGGAATGTGTGGGATTCGAACCCGCGAGACGCTTCCACGCCCTCCGGTTTTCAAGACTGTGCATTTAACCACTCTGCCACCACGCCGCCCGTGTCGTGTCTCCCTCGGCAGCGAAACCAACCGGGCCCAGCGAAACGCGGGAGCAACGCCATCCCGTCAGTTCATTGAAATAAAATGGAGGTTATGTATCCGGCTGGCCGAGAGTGGAGGTCTCGGGCGAATACAGGAGCGCCTTGGCAGCATTAAATTTGTCGCTCCGTAAAAAGCGCGCATTTAACCGGTCGACAACAAGGCAGAAATAGGCGGCACCAAGGTGAGTGTATCAGGCGTCCTTTTAAACCATCCCTGCCGCGAAAATGTTACGCAGCATGTTACGCAGATGTGGCCCAGCGCGTGGTTTTTTGTGCTGAAAAAGCTTAAAGACCGCTAGTTTCTGCTGTTTAGGAATGGGGAAATTGGCGGAGAGGGTGGGATTCGAACCCACGAGACGCTTCCACGCCCGCCGGTTTTCAAGACCGGTGCATTCAACCACTCTGCCACCTCTCCGGCCTTCGTGGTGGGGCACCTTTTCGATCATCACACGGCATAAGTCAAGCGCATTTCTTTTCTACTCCCCAACGAGACTGTGAATAAAGCGAAGGGGTTAGTTAACTCTAGATATGCCCCGGCAAAGCTGGTAGCACGGATCGCATCACCGCAATTAACCCGCGAAAACCCAAGGGGCGCACTTAGGTTTGCAACTGGTTAATGTTTTTATGTGAAAACTGCACTCATGAACGGGGATTGCTGCACTGTATCCGTCATCTCCCCAACAGCGTGAATGTATTGAGTCAAACGCGATGAATAATGCTCTGTGTACACCTGCCAAGAGCGGGCAAGCCCTTGTTTTTGCAAAAGCAAAGACAGGACGTGGAACCACGTCTGCCAAGCAGACACGATCCATCCTGCTGGTAGCGGCAAGCTGTCTTGTGCTTGCAGCCTGCGGCGGTGATTCCAGCAAGGTGAAGTTCAGCGAATCTGATTATGGCGTGAAAGCCAGTCCGCGTATGGTGACTGACGCCAAACCGGTCCCCAAAGGGGGTGGCCGTGCCGTTGTAGGCAAGCCCTACAAGATCGCTGGCAAATGGTATTACCCCAAGGATGATCCGAACTACCGCAAGGTGGGTATGGCCTCTTGGTATGGGCCGACATTTCACGGACGCATGACCGCAAACGGTGAGATTTTTGACCGCAATGGACTTACCGCTGCGCACACCACCATGCCGCTGCCATCCTATGCGCGCGTAACCAACGTCACCAATGGCCGTTCCATGATCGTGCGCGTAAATGACCGTGGCCCATTCCACGGCAATCGCGTTATCGACTTGTCAGAGCGCGTTGCGACAATGCTGGATACCAAGAAGCATGGTGTTGCAAAGGTAAAGGTCGAGTACATTGGCCGCGCTCCTTTGCATGGCCAGGACGAGAGTTATCTCATGGCGTCCTACACGGGGCCGGGCTCCGTTGCGCCGGGTGCAACCCGACCAGGTACCATGCTGGCCTTCAACCGGCCATCCACACGCATAACCGGCCCGGTTCCAGCACCAAAAATGCGCCCATACGCTGCGCCTTCTCTTGTCGCATCCGCCAGTCCGACTGGATATCCAACGCAGCAAGTCGCTTCTCTTGATCCGGGCATCGTGTTCGAGCAGAGCGCTGCGACCATTCAGGTGGCGTCCAACAACGGCTTCACAAATCAGGTTCAAGAGGCGCTGCAGCGCCAGCAAACGCCAACCGCCTATCGAGCGCCAGCACCCCAGCCAACGTATCAACCAGCGCAGCCAAGCTTCAACAGTGGCCTTCTGCCGCCGCCATCGTCCGGTCCGGTTCAGCCAACATGGACACCAGGAAACGCAGTCTCTTCCTTCGCCGCAGAGGACCGCGTCGCCACAGCACATGATGCTTTTGACAATGTCTCAGGCGGAATGGGGTTGAAAAGACTGCTAATTGCAACTGCAAAAGGGCAACAGTAACCCTTGTTGAATAATTCTCGAGGAGTATCTTGAACCAAAGAAAACACTCAGGTGCCTTGGTTGAATGGATACTCCTCGCGTATTTCTAAGGTGGGCTTTTCTAAGCCTCACTGCTCTCATGATGAGTCTGACCGCAACGCAAGCGGTCGAGTTGAACTCTACCTCTGCCTTTTTGTATGACGCGGACCGCAATGCGCTGGTTTACTCCAAGAATGCGCAGACCCCCTTTGCACCTGCAAACCTGACGAAACTCATGACGGCGCTCGTCGTCCTTGATGCGATCCGTGCAGAGCAGGTAGCCGCTTCAACAGAGCTTCCCATCAGCGAAGATGCATGGCGACGGGGTGGGGCACCTGCACGCGTTACGACCATGTTCGCGAATGTGCGCAGTTCGGTCTCCGTCGAGAATTTGCTCAAGGGGCTGGTTGTTCATGGCGCCAATGATGCAGCTATCGCCCTTGCTCAAGGCATTGCCGGGGATGAGGCCGCATTTGCGCAGCGCATGACCGAAAAAGCCCAAGAACTGGGCATGACCAATACAACCTACGCCAACGCAACGGGGTATCCGAATCCAAACAATACCACCACATTGGCGGACCAGTTGAAGCTGGTGTTGCACATCATCAAGGAAGAGCCAGAGCTGCACGGTCTTTTTGGTGTGGACCGATTCACTTGGAACAACATAACTCAGCGCAACAAAAACCCGCTCCTGCGGGAAATTGAAGGGCTTGATGGCTTCACCGCGGGTTTTGCGGAAACCTCCGGTTACTCAGGCATTGGCACACGGCTGGTGCATGGCAACCGCTATGTGGCCGCTGTTGCTGGCGCTCGCAATGAGGAGGAGCGGCTTGAGGACCTGAAAACCCTTCTTGTTTCAACCTTCTCCGGGCTTAGCATACGGCCAGTTTTCTTGAAGGGCGAAGAAGTAGCAAGAGCCCGAGTTTATGGCGGAAAGCAGCCAACAGTGGCGCTGGTGACGCCGGGCGCGCTCCATGCTCTGCTGGATATCTCAAAGAAGGAAGAGTATGGCCTGCGTGTTGTATACGACGGGCCGTTGCCGGCCCCGGTCCAGGCGGGCAAGCAGGTTGGAGAGCTTCAACTGCTCGCAGAAGACACGGTTATTTTCACAAGCCCGCTGATTACAGGGGAGTCGGTCCAGAAAGGAACATTGCAACAGCGCAGCATGGACGCTATTGCTGAGCTGTTCTGGAAATTGTTTTAAGGTCCGGTCTCTTACGTGAGATTGACCAAGGGATTGAGGTAGCGTGGCCGGAAAATTTATCACCTTTGAAGGCGGTGAGGGCGCAGGCAAGTCCACTCAGATTGCCCGTCTGAAAGAAAGGCTTGAAAAGTCCGGCGTGGATGTGATCGCAACACGCGAACCCGGAGGTACGGCTGGCGCTGAAATCGTGCGCTCTGTTCTCCTGTCCGGCGCGGCACGCCTTTATGGCCCGGAAGCCGAGGCGGTTCTTTTCAACGCTGCGCGGGCTGATCACGTGGATACGTTGATCAAGCCTGCGCTTCAGGCGGACAAGTGGGTGCTTTGCGACCGATTTGCGGATTCATCTCGCGTTTATCAGGGCGAGGCTGGGGTATCTGATGCGCTGATCGACCAGCTGCAGGAAGTTGCTATCGATGGCCATGAGCCGGATCTGACCCTTCTCATTGACGTGCCCACCGAGGTGGGGCTTGCACGCGTTACACAGCGCTCGGAAAAAGGCGCAGAGCATGCTCCAGACCGGTTTGAGCAGGATACGATTGAAACCCATGAGCGCCGCCGACAACTGTTTCTAAAGATTGCGGAAAATGCCGCACACCGGTTTGTGGTGATTGACGGCAGTCAATCCCTGGACGCGGTAGAGCAGGCGATCTGGCAGGCGGTAGAAGATCGTTTCTTGAAGGCAAAGACGCCAGCAGGCGAGGCGCAGGGAGCCGCAGAAAATGGCTAGAGCGCCCGCAATACAAGAAATTCCCATTCTCGATTCAATCGATGGCGTGCCGCTTCCCCGTGAGCATGGCCATCTTTTCGGCCACAAAGAGGCGGAACAGGAGCTTCTGGATGCCTACCGCTCCACGCGCATGCATCATGCGTGGATACTGGGTGGCCCAAAAGGCGTAGGCAAGGCAACCCTTGCATTCCGCTTTGCCCGCTTTGTACTGACTCATCCGGACCGAAATGCTCCTGAAGTGGCGCAGGCTACCTCGTTGGCCGTGCCCGAGGACAGCCATGCTGCCCGAATGATCGCAGCCGGATCTCACGCGGACCTGCTGCACCTGAAGCGTCCATGGGACGAAAAAGGCAAGCGTTTCAAGAAAGAACTGCCTGTTGATGAGGTGCGGCGAACCGTATCTTTCTTCGGCTCTACCTCTGCAGGTGGCACATGGCGCATCTGCATCGTCGATGCCGCCGACGACATGAATGCAAGCGCGGCCAATGCCCTGTTGAAGGTGCTGGAGGAGCCGCCCGAACGCTGCTTGTTCCTTGTGCTCTCCCACAATCCGGGCCGGTTGCTGCCAACAATCAGGTCTCGTTGCCGTCGACTTGAACTGCGCCGCCTTGAAAATCAGGAGATGTATAAGGCGCTCCATACCTTCGGTTTTCCGCCGGATTCCGGCGAAACCTACTCGGAGGCACTGATGGCAATGGCCGATGGCAGTCCGCGCCACGCCATGCTGGCCATTGGCGGTGAGGGGCAAGAGGTGGCAACAAGGTTCTTCCAGCTAGTCTCTTCTTTACCGCATGTGGACATGAGTGAAGGGCACCGGTTTGCAGATCTGGTTGCGAGCCGGGGAGCTGACGATGCCTGGGCTACCTTCCTTGATTTGGCTCGCAGTTTTCTATCGGAACAGGTCCGGAAAGATGCGCAACACGGGGCACGCTCTCTTGTCAGGTGGGCCGAGGTGTGGGAAAAGGTGGGCCAAGCGGCGGCAGCTGCTGATGCTTTGAACCTTGATCGTAAGCAGGTTGTCCTCAACTTCCTGAAGGATCTGCGGGGCTGATTCGCTTCTGCACGCCGGTCAATCCCTCGTCGAAGGCTTCCGTATAAAACGCGGGAGCTTTTAGTGCCTTACGATCCAACCCTTCGAGATCGATCGAACAACATGACAGATAAATCGCCTTTCTATATTACGACAGCGATTTCCTACCCCAATGGCGCGCCGCACATCGGCCACGCCTATGAGGCAATCGCAACTGACGTGCTGGCCCGATTCCAGAGACTGGACGGCCGTGAAGTACACTTTCTGACCGGTACCGATGTACATGGCCAGAAGATGCTTCAGACCGCCGTCAAGGAAGGCATGTCACCCTCCGATCTCGCTGATATGAACTCCAAGCGCTTCCGCGAAATGGTAGAGGTTCTGGGGTGTTCCAACGACGATTTCATCCAGACAAATGAGCCGCGCCACTACGAGGCCAGCAAGGCTATCTGGTTGAAAATGCAGGAAAACGGCGACATCTACAAGGATAGCTACGCCGGTTGGTACTCCGTGCGCGATGAAGCCTACTATCAGGAAGGCGAAACGGAACTGCGCGAAGATGGCGTGCGCTATGGGCCGCAGGGAACACCTGTTGAGTGGGTGGAAGAAGAAAGCTATTTCTTCCGTCTCTCTGCCTATCAGGACAAGCTCATCGAGCTTTATGAAAGCCAGCCAGACTTCATCGGCCCATCTACACGCCGGAACGAAGTGATGAGCTTCGTCAAGGGTGGCCTGAAGGACCTTTCTATTTCACGCACCACGTTTGATTGGGGTATCCCGGTTCCCGGTGACGAAAAACACGTGATGTATGTGTGGGTTGACGCCCTGACCAACTACATCACGGCGCTCGGCTATCCAGAGATGGATGGCATGATGGATAAGTTTTGGCCTGCCAATGTTCACATCATCGGCAAGGACATCATTCGCTTTCATGCTGTTTACTGGCCGGCTTTCCTCATGTCCGCCGGTGTTCCTGTGCCGAACCGCGTGTTCGCTCACGGCTTCCTGTTCAACTCTGGTGAGAAGATGTCCAAGTCATTGGGCAACGTGATCGCTCCAGCTGATCTGGTGGAGAACTACGGGCTGGATCAGATCCGTTACTTCTTCCTGCGTGAAGTACCATTCGGACAGGACGGCAACTACAATCATGAGGCCATGGTCAATCGCATCAACGCGGATTTGGCCAATGATCTCGGTAACTTGGCGCAGCGCTCGCTCTCCATGATTCACAAGAATTGTGAGGCGAAGCTGCCGCAGCCTGGCGAACTGCAAGAGGCTGACAAAGCCATTCTGGATCAGGCCGATGCGATGCTTAAGACTTGCCGTGCTGCCATGGCGCGTCAGGAAATCCATCAGGCGCTTGGCTGTGTGTGGGCAACTGTGGGTGAAGCGAACCGCTACTTCGCCTCTCAAGAACCTTGGGCGCTGAAGAAAACCGACCCTGAGCGCATGGCAACCGTGCTTTATGTCACGGCTGAAATCATCCGCCAGGTGGGTATTCTGGCTCAGCCTGTGATGCCGGGATCAGCTTCCAAGCTGTTGGATTTGCTCGTTCTTTCTGAAGATGAACGTCAGTTTGACAAGCTGGGAGCGCAGGGCCGTCTGGTGCCGGGCAAGGAGCTGCCAAAGCCACAGGGCGTGTTCCCACGCTATGTGGAATCGGAAACTGCAGAGTAATCGCCCTTTGGTTTCCTGCAACTATTGAAGGGGTGTTCCGACACCCCTTTTTTGCGTGTAAACACGGATGGGCCTCTGGAAACTGCGCGCATTTCGGCGCATATGGGCCTTGGAATTGATAGGACTCGACTTCGACCATGCTGATCGACAGCCATTGCCATTTGGACTTTCCGGACTTTGCCGAAGAACGCGATGAGATCATCACGCGCGCCCATGAAGCTGATGTAAAGCTGATGGTCACCATTTGCACGCGCGTGCGTCGGTTTGAACAAATTCGTGAGATTGCGAATAATTATGCGTCGGTCTTCTGTTCGGTGGGCACGCACCCCCACAACGCCGCAGAAGAGATCGATGTGAGCGCCGACGAGATCTTGAAACTGAGCGCGGAGCCGAAGGTGATCGCGATCGGTGAGGCGGGTCTCGATTACTACTACGACAACTCTCCGCGTGATGAACAGCAGACCGTGTTCCGCCGGCACATTGCCGTTGCCCGCGAGACCGGATTGCCGCTTGCCATTCATACCCGCGACGCGGACGAGGACATGGCGCGCATCCTGGAAGAGGAAATGGGGAAGGGGGCGTTCAAGTTCCTGCTGCACTGCTTTTCCTCTGGCCGTGAGCTGGCCATGCGTGCAAAGGATCTGGGTGCCTATTACTCGCTCTCCGGTATTCTGACCTTTAAGAGGTCTGCGGAACTGCGTGAGATCGTTGCTGACCTGCCGATGGATCGGTTGCTCGTTGAAACCGATGCGCCGTATCTGGCGCCGCAGCCGTGGCGCGGCAAGCGGAACGAGCCAGCTTATGTTGCCCACACCAACAAGATTTTGGCGCAGGTCCATGGTGTCTCTGAGGAAACCATGGCGACCCAAACAACCGATAATTTCTTTAAGCTCTTCTCGAAGGTGCCTCAGGAGCTGCACATTCGCTCTGAAGGATAAAACTCCATATGGCCGATCAGCTGAAATTCACGATACTTGGATGCGGATCCTCAACCGGCGTGCCGCGCATTGGCGGGGATTGGGGCGCATGCGACCCACTGGAGCCAAAGAACCGCCGGCGCAGATGTTCCTTGCTGGTGGAGCGCATCTCGCAGACCGGCCGCACTACCTTGGTCGTGGACACGGGCGCTGATCTGCGGGAACAAATGATATCCGCGGATGTGAAGGCGCTGGATGCGGTGCTCTACACACATCCGCATGCAGACCACATTCATGGCATTGACGATCTTCGCTTCTTTGCACTGATGCAGCGCGCACGCGTACCCGTTCACATGGATGAACCAACCTCCAACCGGGTGCGCACCGCGTTTGAGTACTGCTTTACAACACCTCCCGGTTCCGGATATCCGCCCATTCTTGAGGAGCACCGCATAACGGAGGGCGAGCCCATCGTTGTCGAAGGGAAGGGTGGTTCAATCCAGGCACTCCCATTCCGGCTTCAACATGGCGACATCACCGCTCTCGGGTTCCGGTTTGGCGATCTGGCCTATTCGCCGGATGTCAACGACATTCCCGAGGCCGCCTTTAGCGCGCTGGAGGGCTTGAACATCTGGATCATCGATGCGCTGCGCCACAAGCCGCACCAGTCGCATTTCAACGTGGAAGACGCGCTGAGATGGTCAGCACGGTTCGCACCAGGGCATACAGTTCTGACCAATCTGCACTGCGATCTGGACTACAACGCGCTATCGGCAGAGGTCCCCGAGGGGGTGGAGCCCGCATTTGACGGTATGACCCTTTATCAGGACATCAGCTAGGCGATACGCTAAAAAAATATAGATGAATTTGAAGAAATCTTGAGGCGGCTTTCAAAAACGCACAGGATCATCTGTCCAACAGCCGGAAAACGCCGTTCTGACCATGATTTACGCCTCTGCCAGTCAGAAGCCGTGAGTCGCGTCTGCGATTTACGTCGATTGCAACAAAAACCAAGTGCATTTATATAGGCGTCTAATCAACGCATCAGATCAAACTCATGCTTGTTGCATCTATGGGCTTTGAAGGTTCCGCCAAACGATTTTCAGCTCACATCATACCGTATTCGAAATGAATTTTGTGATGATAAAATCTCGCGCTTCTGTCAGTGACAAACTGCTGATTCCTTTGGGTGAACCCGGAGGATGACCCTGAGAACATTCCGAAACAAGGATCGATTATTGATTATGTTTTGGGGAGCGTTTGAATGGCACGTTCAGCGACTAATACCTACATGTTTTCGGTGATTTAGAAAGGCAGTTCAGGGTTTTCGCTTTCCAACCTCTGCAAAACCGATGATGCCGCAAGGAGATCATTACTTGTTGATGGGCGCCATGTGCGCAGCGGTTGCGCAAATTTTGGCTATCCTAATGGCCATAATTGATTTTATATTTGCATTATTCATGCAATTTTTGAAATAAATGCCCATTGGGGTCTTGGGGCTGAATTTGCCCCTCGGAAGGGAGACCATGAGAGAGAACCACGTTGCCGGTCAGTCTCTGGACCAACAGAAATTGAAACATGAACGCCTACGGCTCTGGTCTGGCCTGTCGCGTGCAAGTGCGCGCATTGAAGCTGAACTGCGTGAACGTATGCGAATTCATTTCGCAGGCGTAACATTGCCGCGCTATGACGTTTTGGCCGCTCTCTATGAGGAGCCGGAGGGGCTTTTGATGTCTCAGCTCTCCAGGAGCCTGATGGTCTCCAATGGCAACGTTACTGGCATCGTTGAGCGGCTGGTTAGCAACGGTTTAGCTGAAAGACGCTCACGTGATGGAGATAAGCGTACGCATCTGGTGCGTCTCACAGCAGAAGGCCGCAGAAGCTATGAGATCATTTCTGCCCATTATGAATGCTGGGTGGACGAACTGCTTGGTTGCTTTGATGGGGCAGAAACCGAGTTCCTCAACAAGACCCTGAGATCGATATCCTAGATAGCTCAAGCGCGTTGACAGCAACCCCAGATGATGGCACAGACAAAACGTGAACATTTTCGGGAGTTGATCGGATGACCGTGCGAGATTGGGATAGGGCCTACGATAACAGCGGCGCATTTCCGGAAGTCGACGCCTATTTTGCCCAGCGGCAAGCCATGGCAATCGAGTTCAAGGCAACCGCCAATAAATCTGCGGATTGTCCGTATGGCCCAGGAGAGCGCCATCGCTTTGATCTGTTCCGACCTGAGCACAAGGCGCGAGGACTGTTCTTTTATGTCCATGGCGGCTACTGGAAGGCGCTTGACAAAAACGCGTTCAGTCACGTGGCACAAGGGGCTGTAAAACGCGGGTTTACTGCGGTTTTGCCCAGTTACACCTTGTGTCCGCAAGCGCGCATCTCTGAGATTACTGCCGAAATTGTCATGGCTTTGGAAGCTGCCGCCCGCAAGGTAGATGGACCCATCTACGTGGCTGGACACTCAGCAGGTGGACATTTGGTCAGCCGTTTGTTGTGTAAGGATGTAAAACTGTCCGATGACGTTTCAGCACGGCTTCGCAGAGTGGTTTCCATTAGCGGTGTTCAGGACCTCAGGCCGTTGCTCAAGACGCAAATGAACGAGGTCCTGGGCTTGAGCCCTGAGGACGCCCGATCTGAGAGCCCCATATTGTGCGACCCAGTCGAAGGCTCATCCTTGATGTGTTGGGTGGGTGCCGATGAGCTCTATGAGTTCCGTCGTCAGAATGCGGCGCTATACGAAGTGTGGCGTGGTTTTGATATGACCGTGTCCAAGCACGAAGCAATCGGCAAGAACCATTTCACGGTGATCGATGATTTGTGTGATCCTGACAGTTGGCTCATGTCCAGTCTGTTGGCGCCGTAGTCTGACAGCTTCAAAGAGTGTTATCCTCGTAAGCTCAATCCTAGGCACAATGAGCGCTCAGATATCCTTATGATATGCTTAGGTTCCATAATCTAGCTTATGCGAAATATGGATTTGGCGAGGTCTTATCGGTTGTTGGTCCACTCTTGCTGTACCAGAATTGCCTTTTCTGCCTCTCAAACAAGACTTTGCTCTCCTTACAAATGTGTTGCTGCGACGGCGCTCTATGGTCTTCGCGGATCATAGTTTTGATCTCTCATGTGCGCACCAAGTCTGGCTGATCGTTTCTCGAGCCTTCGCCTGATGGACTTGCAACGAATTCGGATTGGAAGCAGACTGTGCTTCTCGGTCACTATCGTAACAGACGGGCACTAAGCCTTCTTGGATGACTTAGAGATGCGCTCGACAACAACAAAAACAGAGAGAACGCAGTGAGCACCAAACATACCAAGGATACACACCACGATCATGTGCATGGACCCAAGTGTGGGCATACGGCCGTAAGGCACGGTGACCACGTGGACTATCTGCACGATGGCCACCTGCATCACCAAAATGGCGATGATGTTGAAGAGCACGTTATCGAGGTCTCCGACAAGAACCCTGAAAAGTGTGCGCCCCTGAGCGCAGATGATCTGGGGCATGAGCCAGGCCATGTGCATGGACCCGGATGCGGCCATGAAGCAGTGCCGCACGGCGGCCACATCTGCTATCTCGTCAATGGGCGCCTCCACCACCCACATGATGGCCACTGCGATGATCATGGGCCACTTGAGGTGGTGTCCAAGCCCGGTTGAGTAAGACGGGGCTTCAAGCCGCAGTCAACCGCTCCATTGTCTTCATAAAGGCGTCGTAAGGCTCGGTTGAGTTCTGGATCGACGCCTGCATCATGGCTCCTGAAAGGCCCAGGTGGATCACCTGACCAGTTGCATCTGGATCAAGTGCAGATGGCATGGAACCATCAAGGTGGCCTTGTCGCACCACATCTGCATACTTCTTGATCCAGCTGGCGGATGCCTCCTCTAGCGCTGTGCGCATGGGTTCACTCGTCGTGGCAATTTCACCAGAGAGTTTGACCACCAGACAAGAGATCCGGAACGACGCGCTCTTTGTCTTTTCCATCTCGGCCTTGATGATGCCCAACACGCGATCGCGCGCGGTGCCGCCGGCCTCAAAAAGCTGCTTGTGTACCTGCGGCCCCTTCTGTGCTGCGTAGTGCTCTATCAACCGAGCGCCGAAGTCCTCTTTGGACGCGAAGTAGTGATAGAACGAGCCCTTTGGTATGTGCGATGCCTTCAGGATTTCAGAGAGGCCAATGCCATTGAAACTCTTGGCAAGGATCAACTGCTCGGCCGCGTCGAAAATCTTCTCTCGGGTCTGCAGTCCCTTGGCTGTGTTTTGGGCTTCTTTTACGCCTGTCGGCATGAAAACACCTTGCTTCCTTCTGGCGCATTCTCGGTTTCCTTGGGAGCGCACGCTCCCTGCTCCGACCAGGTCTTTGCTTGAAAGGTGCCTCCACAGCCCCTGGGTCTGTGCGGCCTTGGCGCGGTGGTTTGCATCAATCCCCGCGGCAAAACCTGCGTCCGGGATCCAAAATAGACCAGTCGTCTACTTTTTGTCAAGCTCTATAGACTGATTGGTCTATTTTGAGGAGCCCTCGCCTGACCCCTCCTGTTCTTGCTGAGGAGCCCGGAGAGAAACCATCGAAAACTCAATGTTTTCGAGGTTAGAGGGCGAAGAAAGCCTGATGATTCTGAGGTGAAACAAGTCTTGAAGCCTGTTCAGTGCATATATTGAAGAAAATTAGAGATAAATATTTGTAATTGCATTTTATTAAAATTGTAATTGCCCTATTTTTGCTTCATTTTGATACATATTTGATTTTTCTACGTAATTTTGGGGCCAAACATTCAAGATTATTATGTGAATTTAGGTTTTGGTTTACTTTTATCGTCGGTTCCAAACAGATAAATTAAAAATCGAGGCAAATAGCTGACGTTTGCAGAAAGCCTCTTAAACTTGAGACAAATTGTAATCGTTTGGTTCAAGGTTTGAGAGCCCCGCAAAACGAAAGCATCCCGAGAAGCGGAAGAACCACTTTCGGGACTGTCTCTGACCAGCAGGTGTCCGACCCATCTGGGCGCCTCATTGAGTTTTACGTTATGGGCGGCGTACAAACATGATCATAGAACTGGCAGAGTCTCTTGGTGAATTCCTCGTCATCGCCACACTTGGTCTGATGACATGTGCACTCATGGTAACGCACATCGTGAAAACCCGCGCGGCAACCGTGGCGGCCCCTCTTCCTTCTGGGCCACGCCACAACGGCCCTCGCTCCTTTGCAGGCAGTCAGCGCCCTCGGCGCAACTATGATCCGGTTCATGCCGGTCATCCGGTCACTGAAAAGCTGCGCAAGGAAGAGCGTAAACGCTACAAGCAAATCCTGAACCGCTCCACCATTGTCATTGCGACGCCAAACCACACGGCAGTTGCCCTTCGGTATGAACATGGAAGCAGCGCAACGCCGCTGGTAACCATCAAGGGCAAAGAGGTGAAGGGCGTAAAGATCCTCGAAATCGCACGTGAACTGGACATCCCGGTTTTCAAGAGCACAGGGCTTGCCATGCAGCTCTACACCAGCGTGGACGCAAACAAGCCGATCCGTGAGGAGCATTTTGTTCCCGTCGCTGAACTGGTGGCCAAGGTCGTTCACTAAACGCCGGTTCGCGCGCTGATCAGCTGAAGACGCTGATCCACCTAGGTGCATTGGGGTACATGGCGGGCGCCTCGGGGGGCGCATTGGGGGCTGCAAGGCAAATGCCCCCTCGCCCAAGGCAACACACCAGAAAGCCAACCAACAGCCCGCAGGAAGTGCTCTGCCATTGGCATGCGCCGTGCTGTCTGACAGGCCCCTGTGACATGCACGGGCTGATGGCAAGGGCTGATGAGGGCGCGGCGTCCGCCACTTTGTCGCCGCGCCCGTTGTGGCTACTTCAAGAGTTCAGACAAGGCCTCCGCCACAATTACCGTTGCTGACTTCAGGTCGCTAAGCTGCAGATGTTCATCCGCGCCATGGGCATTGGCCTCCAGGATCGAGCGCGGACCAGCCCCGTAAAGGATCGTCGGAATGCCAGCCTCGCTGTAATGCCGGGCATCGGTGTAAAGCGGCACCCCTGTGGGCTGCACCTTCACGCCGAGCTCTGCCTTGGCGGGCTTTTGAATGGCCGCGACCATCTTCTCAACGCCCGGAAGCTCACGCAAAGGCTCCGCCAACATGATGCGGCGGCACTCCACCTCAACCTTGGAGCCTTTCGGCAACGCACCCTCGATCAGCTCAATCAAAGCGTCCTCGACCTGCTCGCCGTTTTCCTCCGGGATCAGCCGGCGATCAAGGCGCAGGGCAACACGGTCTGGCACCACGTTGGTGTTGATGCCGCCCGAGATCAGGCCCACGGTGATTTTGGGCGTATCGATGCCCTTCTGCGCGCTCTTGATCTTGGCAAGGCGGGCGCGCTCGCTATAGACCGCCTGAAGCACGTGCGTGGCCGCTTCAAGTGCATCGTGACCGGTTTCAGGCATGGCCGCATGGGCTTGCTTGCCTCGCAGGATGACCTCCATGTGAAGGCACCCGTTGTGGGCTGTGGTGATGGCGTAGGAAAAGCCTGCGGAGATCGCCATGTCGGGTTTGGAAAGATCCTGCTCCAGGATCCATTTCGGCCCAACGAACCCGCCAGCTTCCTCATCATAGGTCAGGTGCAGCTCGACGGTGCCGTTAAGGCGCTTGGCGTTTTCCTTGAGCGCCAGAAGCGCAAAGGCGTATGTGGCAAAGTCAGACTTGGAGACGGCGACACCGCGGCCATACATTGCGCCATTGTCGATTTCCGCGCCATAGGGATCCTTGGTCCAGCCATCGCCGGGAGGCACCACGTCCCCATGGGCGTTAAGGGCAATCACCGGCCCCTTTCCCTTGCCGAAGGTTTCCCGGACAATCAGGTTGGTGACGGAGACCATGCCGTTCTGGCGCACGAACGGTTCCGGTACCGGATGTTGCTCGACCACAAAACCAAGCTTTTCCAGAAGCTTGGCGGCTTTCATTGCATGGGGCTCTGTATCACCGGGGGGATTGTCGCTCGGTACCTTGACCAGCTTGCGCAGGAACTTCACCTGCTCTTCAAAGCGCGCCTCTATTAAGGCCTTCATGATTTTGCCCTTTCCTCCTCGGCAATCGTCTCGATCCATCGAACCAGAGCCTCGACGGCGAGCCCCATATCGTGGGGTTCTACATATTCTAGCGGGTTGTGGCTGATGCCGCCCTGACAACGGACGAACATCATACCGATATCGGTTAGCTGGGACATGGCCTGACCATCATGCCCGGCACCGGACATGAGGCGCAGCGGGCGCAGCCCCAGCGACTTGATCGCCTTTTCGGCGGTGTTCTGAAAACGATCCGCACACAAGCATGTGCTGACCTCATGATACTGCTCGAAGCCGACAGAAAGGCCATGCTTAGCCGCAATCTTGTCCGCCGCTTGCTTGATCGCCCGTGCCGCTTCATGGCGCGGTTCGTCAGTTGCTGCGCGCAGATCAAGCGACAGCACCACTTCCGCCGGGATCACGTTCACAGCGCCCGGCTCCACGGAAAGCTCACCCACGGTGGCAACAACACCGTGATCATTGGCCTCGTGGGCGATCTGATTGATGGCGCAAATCAGCTCTGCAGCCCCCACAAGGGCGTCACTGCGCAAATGCATGGGAACAGTGCCCGCATGCCCGGCCATGCCCGAGAGCGTAACGCGGTAGCGGTTGGCACCGGCAATGGACGTAACAATCCCAACGCTCAGGCGCTCAGCTTCAAGCACTGGGCCTTGCTCGATATGAACCTCAAGGTAGCCAAGCACACTGTCAGGGTCGCGAGCCGCCTTAGCTGTGGCAGCAGGATCGCCTCCGAAGTCCTTCAAGGCATCGCAAAGGCGAATGCCGTCGGCGTCGGTGGCTTCCAGATCTTCGGGCTTTGCCACGCCTGCAACCGCGCTGGAGGACAGCAGCGTAGATGGAAAACGCACGCCCTCCTCGTCGCCAAAGGCAAGCACTTCAAGGGCAAACGGTAGCTCGATGCCGCGCTTCTGGATTTCACTCACAGCCAGAATACCGGCCACCACCCCAAACGGGCCGTCATAAGCGCCCGCGTTGATCACGGTATCAATGTGGGAGCCAATCAGTAGCGTCTTGTTGGAAGAAGACCTGTTGGCAGGAAGGATGCCACACACCGTGCCAATGGCATCGTGGGACACCGTCAAGCCCGCCTGCTCCATCCAGTCGGAAACCAAAGCGGCGGCCCGCTTGTGTTCAGGGCTCAGGAAAAGGCGGGTGATCTGGCCCTCCGTTTCGGTGATCTCTGCAAGGGCGCGGATCATCTCTTCAGAGCGATTGCCAAGCGCGCGGACGGTCTCCGATACAGCCAGTGTCATCCTTCCGATCCTCTCTAGTGGGGAGCCTCGACAAGCGCTTCCAGACGAAAGCGGAAGATCCGGGCGATCTGCCGAAGCGCTTCAGAAAATTCCTCAGACGGGCTATTGTGCAACCTCGGCTCGAACGCTGCAAGGATTTGCGTCTTGGTTGCGCCTTTTACCGCAAAAATGAAGGGGAAGCCGAACCTGTTCTTGTACGCGTCATTAAGCGCGCAAAAGCGCGCGAACTCTTCCCGGGTGAGCCGATCCAGCCCGGCTCCGGCCTGTTCGTCTCTCGAACTTTCCGCAAGCTCTCCCGCCAGCGCAGCTTTTCCTGCAAGATCAGGATGGGCGCGTATAAGCGCCAGCTGGTCAGCTTGCGGGGCTGTGTCCATCGCCTTGGTAAAAGCGTCCGCCAGATCATCACGGACCCGAAATGGTCCCAGCTCATAAGCCTTTTCTGCGACCCAGGGGGAATGTTCGGCCACGTGCCCAAAGTCAGCAACGAACGTTTCCTTGTCCATTTGATTGACTTCAACCAGTGAATAGCTCATGCCCCTCCTCGCCGACTTGATTTTGTTGTCCGGCTAACCCGGCCAGCTTACTTGCTCAAAAGCCAAGCGCCAAGCTTGTCCCGCTCCTCCCGTGTCATGCCGGTCATGTTGCCAAGGGGCATGGCATCGGAATGAACTGCTTGGGCCATGACCAG
Organism: Nesiotobacter zosterae; assembly: GCF_033843645.1. Lineage (NCBI taxonomy): Bacteria > Pseudomonadati > Pseudomonadota > Alphaproteobacteria > Hyphomicrobiales > Stappiaceae > Nesiotobacter > Nesiotobacter zosterae. Next base: position 367,548 of record NZ_JAWXVZ010000005.1, read on the forward strand.
ATCGCTGTAGCGTCGCAAGTCCGCCGCGGTTTCCAGAACAATGCCCTTGGGTGCCTCCTCGAAGGCCGGATCGCTTGGTGAGGCCGCGTGACAGGCAGCGCAATGGGTCTGGGCCAGTGAAACCGCCTCAATGTCGGCAATGCGTTCTGCTGAGCTGACATCTCGCGGTGCGGTGTAGATGATGGCGGCAACAAGCGCCACGGCCGCCGCTGGCAAGCTCCACCAGAACCGGGCGAAATTGTCGTGCGCATCGTGGCGGTTTATGAAGTGGCGCAGCATCCCGCCCATGATCAGAATGAGCGCAGTGACAAGCCAGATCTGCGGATGGCCCGTGAGCATGGGATAGTGGTTGGAGACCATCATCAACAACACGGGCAGCGTGAGATAGTTGTTGTGAACGGAGCGCTGTTTGCCAATTTGTCCCAGACGCGGGTCAGGGTCATGGCCCGCCAGAAGGCTTGCAGTAATCTTCCTCTGGTTCGGGATGATCACCCGGAACACATTGAAGGCCATGATCGTTCCGACCAGTGCCCCTACGTGGATAAGTGCGCCTCTCCCGGAAAACACGTGGGAGAAGAACCAGGCCGCGCCGACAATGAGAACAAAAAGACAGGCAGCCAATACAGGCGTGTTCTGACCAATTGGCGAGCGGCACAAAAAGTCATAGATCACCCACCCCACGCCTAGGGAAAAGATGGAAATCACGATTGCTTCTGACGGATGGATTGCCATCACGCTCGGATCGATCAGATAGGCTGTGGCGTTGAAGTAGTACTGCACAACCAAAAGCGCAAAGCCCGTGACCCATGTCAGATAGGCTTCCCAGCGGTACCAGATCAGGTCACTTGGAAGCTCCTTCGGCGCGACCATGTACTTTTCGACATGATAAAAGCCGCCACCATGAACTTCCCAAGCGGTGCCTGCGACACCCGGGTTCATTTTCTCCCGTTTTTTGAGGGAGAGATCCAGTGCAATGAAATAAAAGGACGTCCCAATCCAACCAACGCCGACGATCAAGTGAGCCCATCGGAACAGCAGATTGAGCCAGTCCATAGCAAATGTGACGGTCATGGCTCTGCTTTTCTGTGAAACTTGGCATGGTCCAGATCCAGGGCGGCGGTGGTACGCCGCCCAGGCTGTTTTTGAAACTGGAATGTAGATTGGTTGAGCAGCTTACTTTGGAAGCTGGTCGTCAACGCCTTTGATGTAGAAGTTCATGCCCAGAAGCTGTTCGTCGGTCGCCTGCTGACCTTCTTCCAGGAACACAGAACCGTCCTGCTTGGTGATTGGACCTCTGAACGGAACCAGTTCACCCTTGCGGATTGCTTCTGTGGTTGCTGCAGCTTCTGCTGCCACTTCTTCTGGCAGGTTGGTGAAGGGTGCAATGTGAACCAGCTTCTGGTCCAGACCGCCCCAGGTGTCGCCACCTTCCCAAGTGCCGTCCATCACCGCCTGAACGCGTGCGATGTAGTACTCGGACCAGTCATCGACAATGGCTGTCATCTGCGCGTTTGGCGCAAACTTGATCATGTCGGATGCCTGACCGAAGCCCTTGATGCCACGTTCTTCAGCAACCTGAAGCGGCGCAGGACTGTCGGTGTGCTGGACCATGATGTCCACGCCCTGATCAACCAGTGCCTTGGCAGCGTCAGCTTCGCGGCCCGGGTCGTACCAGGAGTTTACCCATACGATCTTCACCTTGAAGTCCGGGTCTACAGACTGAGCACCCAGCATGAAGGCGTTGATGCCGCGCACAACTTCCGGGATTGGGAATGAGCCGATGTAGCCTGCAGTGCCGGTTTCAGAAACCTTTGCTGCAATCTGACCGATGATGTAGCGGCCTTCATAAAAACGGGCGCCGTAGGTGGCGACGTTTTCAGCCTGCTTGTAACCGGTGGCGTGCTCAAACTTCACATCTGGGAAACGCTTGGCAACCTTCACAGTCGGGTTCATGTAGCCGAAGGAAGTGGTGAAGATCAGATCATGGCCGGAGCGAGCAAGACGTTCAATCGCACGTTCCGCATCTGGTCCTTCAGACACGCTTTCGATGAAGGTGGTTTCCACCTTGTCACCGAAGTGCTCTTCGATCGCTAGACGGCCCTGATCGTGCTGGTAAGACCAACCGTGGTCGGAAACCGGACCAACATAGATAAAGCCAACCTTGAGTGGATCTTCTGCAGAGGCAATACCCGCAGTAAGACCAAGTGCAAGAGTAGCCGTTGCGGCCAGGCTCAACAGTTTGCGCATTATGCGCCTCCCCTCTCTAAACGGCAGTCCAAAATTTTTGAGGCCTTCCTGAACCAGTCGGACTGCAACCCGGTTCGGGAAGAATAGCCAAATCTCCTGAGACCGATCTTATCGTCACGGATGAGCGCTCTCCTTCGCCATCAACGTGAGCCGGTCTTTTGTTGTTTCGGGTGCCAAAGGACCGCGCGGGGCAGTCCTTTGGGACCATGTCGTTCGGGCTGCTTGGGGCAGCTCTCGATCAGTTCGGCAGGGCCGCGTCAAAACCTTTGACGAAGAAGTTCATGCCTAGCAGTTGCTCATCGGTGATTGTAACACCTTCTTCGAGAAACAGCGTGCCATCCTGCTTGTAGATTGGACCAGTGAAGGGCTCGAACTCGCCGGATTCCAGCTTGGCAATGGTTGCTTCTGCCGCTTCCTTGACCTCATCGGACACGTTGCGGATCGGGGCCAGTTTCACCATGCCGGTGTCGATGCCACCCCAAGTGTCTGTCGGCTCCCATGTGCCATCAAGCACCGCCTGTACACGCTCGATGTAGTATGGCGTCCAGTCGTTAAGGAGTGCAGAAGCCTGAGAGGTCTCTGCGAACTTGATGTTGTCAGAGGCCTGCGCAAATGCCAGAACGCCGCGCTCCTGCGCAATCTGCAATGGTGCCGGGCTGTCCGTATGCTGGAGAATGACATCAACGCCCTGATCTACCAGAGCCTTGGCCGCATCAGCTTCACGGCCCGGATCATACCAGGAGTTGACCCAAACAACTTTAACCTTGAACTCAGGGTTTACGGACTGAGCACCCAGCATGAAGGCGTTCATGCCGCGCACCACCTCTGGGATTGGGTAGGCGCCAATGTAGCCAGCCGTTCCGGTTTCGGAGGCTTTGGCCGCGATCTGGCCCATCACATAGCGGGCTTCGTAAAAGCGGCCATTGTAGGTCGCCATGTTCTTGGCGCGCTTGAAGCCGGTGGCGTGCTCGAACTTCACTTTCGGGAACCGCTTCGCCACTTTCAGGGTCGGGTTCATGAAACCGAAGGAAGTCGAGAAAATCAGGTCGTGGCCAGAACGCGCAAGGCGTTCAACGGCCCGTTCGGCGTCTGCGCCACCCGGCACGTTCTCGATGAATGTGGTTTCCACCTTGTTGCCGAAATGGACTTCAACGGCCTTGCGGGCAAGGTCATGCTGGTAGGAGTAGCCATGATCGGATACCGGTCCGACGTAAACGAAGCCGACTTTCAGCGCTTCGTCGGCAACGGATGTTCCGGCACCCAAACCGAGTGCCAGTGCAGCAGTAACGAGAAATTTTGATAGTTTGCGCATGGATGCACGATCCCATCTAGTCATTGGGTCCACTGGAGGAAGATGCTGGCCACCGGCATGGACCGTACCGCTGGCCAGTGAGGGCCCTATCGATCGGGCGAGAATGGTCTGCCAAGGCAGGCTGGCGTGTTGGCTCGGGTCACCGCCTGATTGCGGGAGATGATGACCAGAACAACGATAGTCGCCAGATATGGCAGAGCCGACATGAGCTGAGACGGCAGGCCGATGCCAGCCGCTTGGGCGTGGAACTGAAGCACCGAAACCGCACCAAACAGATAAGCACCAACGAGAAGACGCAGCGGGCGCCAGCTTGCAAACACAACAAGCGCCAGCGCGATCCAGCCGCGGCCTGCGGTCATCCCCTCCACCCACTGCGGGGTGTAGACGAGAGACAGGTAGCCGCCGGCAAGACCGGAACACGCACCGCCAAACAAAACCGCCAGATAGCGTACTTTCAATACGGAGTAGCCAAGAGCGTGGGCTGAGGTGTGGTTGTCACCCACAGCGCGGATGACAAGCCCTGCCCGCGTCTTGAACAGGAAGTAGTAAACAGCCGCGACCAGCGCCAGCGAGATGTAAACCAGAATGTCCTGAGACAGCAGCACCGTGCCGATAAACGGGATATCGGAAAGACCGGGGATGTGCAGCACCGGCAATTTGATGCCCGGCTGGCCAATGAACGCTTCACCCAGCATGCCCGAAAGGCCAAGACCGAGAATGGTTAGCGCCAGACCGGTTGCCACCTGATTGGTCATGAGGTTCAAGGTCAAGAACCCGAACAGCAAGGCCATGGCCATGCCAGCGAACATGGAGGCCACCACGCCAAGGTAAGGCGAGCCGCTCATGGCGGTGATGGCAAAGCCCATGACGGCGCCAACGATCATCATGCCCTCGACGCCCAGATTGAGAACCCCGGAGCGCTCGGTGATGAGTTCACCGATAGCGGCGAGCAGCAGCGGCGTTGATGCGGTGATGATGGTCAGCAGAATAGGTTCAAGCGCGCTCATGAGCGCCTCCTGCCTTTGGTGCCGACTTGATCAGCCGGATGCGGTAAAGAATGAGGGTGTCACAGGCCAGAACGAAGAACAGCAGCATGCCCTGGAAAACGCGCGTGATCTTGTCAGACAGGCCGAGGGCCACCTGCGCGGATTCACCACCGATGTAAGACAGCGCCAGAAGCAAGCCTGCAAACACGATCCCGATCGGATTCAAACGGCCAAGGAAGGCAACGATGATCGCGGTAAAGCCGTAGCCCGGCGAAATGACGGGAGTGAGCTGGCCGATGGAACCGGAGACTTCGGCCATGCCAGCAATGCCGGCAAAAGCGCCAGAAACCATGAAGCCGAACCACACAATGCCCCTATGGGAAAAGCCCGCAAAGCGCCCTGCCCGCGGCGTTTCACCCATGACCTTGATTTCAAAGCCTTTCAGGGTCTGCGACAGCATGAACCAGATCACGAAGACAGCCACGAGCGCAAACACGAAGCCCAGATGCAAACGGCCATCCCCAAGGGTCATGAGCGTGTGTGCATCGTCGAAAATGCGGCTTTCGGGGAAATTGAAGCCATCCGGATCGCGCCATGGGCCGCGCACCAGATAGTCGAGCAGGAACTGAGCCACATAGACCAGCATGAGGCTGGTCAGGATCTCGTTGGTGCCGAACCGCGTCTTCAGAAACGCGGGTACGGAAGCCCAGACCATGCCGCCAAGCGCCCCCATGAGGACCATGAGAGGCATGGCCATTGGCCCGGTGTATTCATGAAACAGAATTGGGATCATGGACCCGGCAAGCGCACCGATGGTGAACTGACCCTCTGCGCCAATGTTCCAGTTGTTTGAAAGGAAACAGACCGATAGCCCCACCGCGATGAGGATGAGCGGACCGGCCTTGACCAGCAGCTCTTCAATGGACCACTGGTTGGTCAGTGGTTCAATGAAGAATGCATAAAGCGCTTCACCGGGGTTATACCCCATGGCGGCAAACAGGATGCCGCCCGCGACAACTGTGAGACCCAGAGCGACGACCGGCGACAGCACGGTCATCAACGCGGAGTGCTCGGAACGTTTTTCAAGCTCGAGCCGCATGTGCCTGCCCTTCGTCCGATTTTGAGGCGTTCTTTTCACCCATGCCCGCCATCAGCATGCCGATGCGCTCGCGTGTCATCACGTTCGCAGGCTCTGCTGGAGACAGTTGGCCACGGGAGATGACCGCAATCCGATCACTCACCTCATAAATTTCATCAAGATCTTGAGAGATAACGAGAACCGCCGCCCCCGTGCGCGCCAGATCAATCAGCGCTTGCCGGATCAGCGCCGCAGCACCGGCATCAACACCCCAGGTGGGTTGGTTGATGACCATGACGCGCGGCTTGCGGTCCAGTTCACGACCCACAACGAACTTTTGCAGATTGCCCCCCGACAGCGAGCGTGCCTCGGGGTTGTCGTGAGTCATGCGCACGTCGTAGTTCACCTTGATGCGCTGTTCCATCTCCGCTGCGTTGCCACGCTTCAGGATGCCACGCAAAAGCAGGCTGGGCTCGGTGCTGAACCGGGTCAGCATCACGTTGTCGGACAGCCGGAAGCCCGGCACAGCACCATGGCCAAGACGTTCTTCAGGAACAAAAGCTGCGCCCAGTTTGCGCCGTGGGTTGATCTTCTTCTTGCCGACCGGAACGCCGAGAAGATTGACGGCATGAACGTTCTCAACACGGCGCTCGCCAGAGATCGCATCGAACAGTTCACTTTGACCGTTGGCCGCGATGCCTGCAATGCCGACCACCTCACCTGCAAAGACCTCAAGGTTGATGTCCTTGAGCTCAATACCAAAGGCGTTGTCTGCTGGCAGGTTCAGATCGCGCAGCGTGATCAATGGGTTGCCTGTGGTTATTTCAGAGGTAGATTTAATTGCGTGTACGTCTGCACCCACCATCATGCGCGCCAGACTTGCAGGCGTTTCCTGACGGGGATCGCACTCGTTCACCACCTTGCCGTGCCGCATGATGGTGGCACGTTGACAGATGCGCTGCACTTCCTCAAGCCGGTGCGAGATGTAAAGGATTGCGCAGCCTTCAGAGGCCAGACGCTGAAGTGTCTTGAACAGCTCGTCAGCTTCCTGAGGGGTCAGAACCGAGGTTGGCTCATCCATGATCAGGAGGCTCGGCTCCTGCAACAGACAGCGGACGATCTCGATGCGCTGACGCACCCCAACGGGCAAATCCGCCACCATGGCATTGGGATCAAGCGGCAGGCCGTACTTCTTTGAAACCGAAATGATGCGCTCTGGCAGGGCCTTGAGGTCCGTGTCCTTGGGCAGTGCGAGCGCGATGTTGTCAGCAACACTCAGAGCTTCAAACAGCGAGAAATGCTGAAACACCATACCGACACCCAGCGTGCGGGCGTCAGCAGGATTTGCTATTTTTACGGTATTTCCGCGCCAGACGATATCACCTGAAGTTTGCTCCAGCGCGCCGTACAAGATCTTGACCAGCGTGGATTTGCCTGCACCGTTTTCACCCAGAAGCGCGTGAATTTCGCCCTCCCGGATTGTCAGGTCCACACTGTCATTGGCCAGGACTTCCCCGAACCGTTTGGATATCGAAACAGCCTTCACAAGAACCGGTTGGTCAACCGCATCCGACGAAGGCACCCCTTGTTTGCTCACGCCACGAACTCTCCTTCGTAAAGGCCCTTATTGGTCGGGTGTCCCCGACTTGGCAAGCGCAAAGTTTGACCGTTCCTTGCTCTGTTTTTGATCAGCAACCTGCAATAGCTGAGCGACCACTGAAGCGGCGATCTGGGCGGGTTGCTTACTGGAAATTCCGGGAATACCAATAGGACACACGAGCCGTTCTAATTGCTCATCTGTCAGGCCTGCGCTTCGAAGTCTGCTTAGTGCTCGTGCTCGTTTGGTTTTGCTGCCAATCATCCCCACGTAAGCGAGGTCGTTCCGGCGAAGAGCTGCATCAGCCAATCTCTGATCCAGAGCGTGGTCATGCGTCATCACCACAACGTATCCATCGGCTGGAACCGATGCGATTGCGTTTACGGGGTCGTTTAGATGAATACAGCTCACATTGCTAGGGACATGAGCGGGAAAAAGGTCGCGCCTGTTGTCCACCCATTGAACCTTAAACGGCAAAGGAGCGAGCGCCAGCATCATGGAGCGGCCCACATGCCCTGCCCCAAAAAGAAACAGCTGGCTGAAGGCTTGCCCGAACTGTTCTTTCAGAACACCCTTTTCAAGGTTCAAAACCCGAGGTGGTGCCCACTGCGTCACTTCGCGTAATACCGGCTCGCCTTCGCGGATCTGTGCCTGCGTTGAAAACGGACCGCGTTGCTCCAACGCTTCAAGTTTGTTTGCTAAGCCAATAAAGACGCGAGGGACGATTTCAATATAGACCTCAACCCAACCCCCACAGCATTGTCCAAGGTCTGGCCCAAGAGAGAAGCTGGTGGCGTGGAGGCCGATGGCTTCTTTAGCCATCAAGGTTTGAGCCTGATGTATGACATCATACTCAAGCTGACCGCCACCAATGGTGCCAGAAAAATGCCCGTCTGCATGCACCACCATCCGCGCGCCAACCTCACGAGGGGCTGATCCACGAACCTGTGAAATAGTCACAAGGGCACAGGATTTGCCGACGGATAATGCGTGTGAAACAGCTTGCCAGACGTTCATGAGCCCACTCCGCGTCGAATCTCATGAACAGCAGCAAGAATCGCTTCCGGGGTTGCCGGAGCGTTCAAACGCGGGATGAAACCGGGTTTCAGGCTCGATATGGCATCATTGATGGCACAATGTACTGATATTGGCAACATCAAAGGCGGCTCGCCCACCGCTTTCGAGTTGAACACTGTCTCCTCAGGGTTGCCTTTGGATTCATAGAGTTTGACGTGAAAGGCCTCTGGAACGTCCGTGGCGGTCGGGATCTTGTAGGTGGACGGCGCATGGGTGCGAAAACGCCCCTGCTTGTCCCAGCACAGCTCTTCCGTGGTCAGCCAGCCCATGCCTTGAACAAACCCGCCCTCGATCTGACCGATATCAATGGCTGGATTGATGGAGCGCCCAACGTCGTGGATCACGTCCACCCGGTCGACCCTGTTCTCACCGGTCAGGGTGTCCACTGTGACCTCGGCGCAGGCCGCGCCATAGGCAAAATAGAAGAACGGCCGCCCCTTTTGGGTCTCCCGCTCCCAGTTGATCTTCGGAGTGGCATAATATCCGGCAGCAGACAGAGACACGCGGCCGGAGTAAGCCGCGCGGGCAAGGTCCGCCACGCTCATGCTGTCCTGACCTTCAAAGTAGACCCGATTGTCTTCCAGATGGATTTCGGTTTCCACCACATCATAGTGACGGGCAGCAAAGGCGAGCATGCGCCCTTTGATCTCCCGGCACGCCAGCACCACCGCCATACCGTTAAGATCGGTGCCGGAGGATGCTGCCGTGGGCGATGTGTTTGGCACTTTCGAGGTGTTGGCGGCAGTGATCTTCACCTTGTCCAGGGAGACACCCATATCGTCCGCTGCGATTTGGGCGACCTTCTGGTAAAGGCCCTGCCCCATCTCCGTGCCGCCGTGATTGAGGTGAACCGAACCATCCCTGTAAAGATGGACCAGTGCGCCAGCCTGATTGAGATGGGTGAGCGTGAAGGAAATGCCGAACTTGACTGGGGTCAGCGCAAGTCCCTTTTTCAGAAACCGGTTTTCCCCGTTGAATGCTGCGACTTCTTCGCGGCGGGTGCGATACGCGCAGTCCGCTTCCAGCGTTTCCATAAGGTCTTTCAAAAGGGCATGCTCTTCAACCACCATGCCATAGGGCGTCAGATCACGGCCCGTGCTGTACAGATTGGCATAGCGCACATCGAGTGGGTCTTTGCCAAGCGTGATGGCAACCGTGTCCATCAGGCGCTCCGCCGCAAGCATACCCTGCGGCCCTCCGAAGCCGCGAAACGCGGTATTGGAGACGGTGTTCGTGCGCAGCCGCTTGGAGCGGATCGCTGTTTGCGGATAATAGTAGCAGTTGTCCGCGTGGAACATGGTGCGGTCGTTGATGCCAAGTGACAGGTCTGCCGAATAACCGCATCGGGAGGCAAACTGCAGTTCGGTGGCCGTGAGCTTGCCGTTTTCATCAAACCCCGCCGCAAGATCCACGCGAAAGTCATGGCGCTTGCCGGTCATGATCATGTCGTCATCCCGGTCAAGACGTAGCTTGCAGGGGCGTCCGGTCTTGTGAGCGGCAAGGGCTGCAAGCGCTGCCCATTGGTTGGCTTGAGATTCCTTGCCGCCAAACGCTCCGCCCATGCGCCGCACCTCTACGGTGATCGCCGCCTCAATGGTGTTCAGAACCTTGGCAACGGAGTGCTGGACTTCACTGGGATGCTGGGTGGACGAAAGGACCGTCATGTCGCCATCTTCACCGGGCAGCGCCATGGCCACCTGCCCTTCCAGATAAAAGTGTTCCTGACCGCCGATATAGAACCGGCTTTCCACTTGATATGCGGAGGCCTTGATGGTTGCGGAAGGATCGCCGCGCTCGAACTGATAATCAGGCAGAAGAGACGCATTGTTGGCCAGCGCATCATCAACCGTCAGAGCTGCTGGCAAGTCCTCGACTTCAATGGAAACGCGAGAGGCCGCGCGGCGCGCCGCTTCTCGGGTCTCTGCAAGAACAAGGCAGACAACCTGACCATGAAAGTGGATGATCTCATCGGCAAGAACCGGGTCATCGCCCATGGAGGGCGAGCAATCGTTGATACCTGGAATGTCTTTGGCGGTGAGGATGTCCAGAACGCCGGGCACTGCCAGAGCTGCGTCCAGATCAAGCGAGAGAATGCGCCCGTGAACGCAGTTGCGGGCAAAGGCCGGGGCCAGATGCAACGTCCCTTCCGGCTCACGGACGTCGTCCACATAAGTCGCGTGGCCCGAAACGTGTTTGACGGCGCTGTCATGAGGCAGAGCCTTGCCGGAGACGGTTTCGCGCCCTCCTGTGAGGGCCATGGCTTCCTGTGTGCTGTGGGTCTTATGCAACATCGCGCACCTCCCGTTCACGGTGCCCGGTCACGCGGGTTTGCGTTGTTGTGCTTCCCCCCACCTCAAGCAGTGCCTTGGTGAGCAAGGCCTTGGCCACATCCATCCGATAAGTGTTGCTCGCTCTCATATCCGTGAGCGGCGTAAAGTCGCTTTCCAGCGCCGTAACGGCGCTTTGCCACGAGGCTTCGTTGCTTATGGAGGCCCCGATCAGAGCGGTTTCGCAATGGGCCGCACGTTTGGGCGTTCCTGCCATGCCCCCGTAGGCGATCCGCGCATCCACCACCCGGTCCTTGACCAAAGAGAAGCGGAAGGCTGCCATGACCGCCGAAATGTCCTGATCAAACCGCTTGGAAACCTTGTAGGCGCGGAAGACCTGATTTGCATCAAGACGCGGCACGAAAATGCCGGTCAGCACTTCGCTCTCTGCGATGTCCTGCTTGCCGTAGTCGATGAAGAAATCTTCCAGAGGCAGTTCCCGCTCCACACGTCCCAGCCGCAGGGTAATGCGGGCACCGAGAGCTATAAGCAGCGGCGGACTGTCCCCGATGGGAGAGCCATTGGCAATGTTTCCGCCGATGGTACCGGAGGCGCGGACCTGCACAGAGCCAAGGCGGCGAAGAACTTCGCCAAGATCAGGGTCTTGCTTGGCAAGAACCGTTGCAGCCTGAGCAAAGGTGACACCGGCCCCGATGTGGGTACCAATCGGGCTTTCCTTAATCTCCTGCATGTCCGCAATGCGGTTCAACAGGATCACCTTGGGAAGCTCCTTCATGTGCTTGGTGATCCAAAGCCCCACATCTGTTGCGCCAGACACGAGTGTGGCATCGGGGTGCTGCAGATAGACCGCGCACAGGCTGGCAATGGTGCTGGGAGAAACCGTAAAGCCCGTATCCTTGGACCGGATGAAGATGTCATCGCCGTCGTTCAGGTCTTCCAGAGCCGCGATGGTCTTGGAGGCACGAGCACTGAACGCGTCGTTTGCAGCGTCCCGGCAGGTCTCAAGCGCGGCCTCAACAATGGGGCGGTATCCCGTACAGCGGCACAGATTGCCTGCAAGCCACGTGGCCACATCCTGATGGTCAAGGCCCGGCGTATCTCGATGATAGAGGGTAAAGAGGTTCATGATGAACCCGGGTGTGCAGAACCCGCACTGTGAGGCGTGAACGTCAACGAAGGCCTTTTGGATTGGATGCAGCGTACCATCTCTCGACAGGTCTTCGATGGTCACCAGCTCGCACCCATCGATCTGCGCCAGAAGAAGGATGCAGCTGTTCACCGGTTCGTAGACCAGCTGACCGTTGCGCAGCCGGCCAAGAGCCACCGTGCATGCGCCGCAATCCCCCTCGCCGCACCCTTCCTTGGTGCCGGTTTGCCGCGCTCTCAGCCGAATGTAGTCCAGTAGAGTTTCAGTTGGCCCAACATCCTTCAGTTCGATCACTTGGCCGGACCATAAGAAGCGGATGTTGTGGCGCATGATCAACTCCCCCGATATGTGCTGTAGCCGAACGGAGAAAGCAGAAGCGGCACATGATAATGCTGATCCGCCGCTTCAATTCCAAACCGAATTGGAATTTCATCAAGGAACAGAACCGCGTCACAGCCCTCGCGGGTATGGCGCAGATAGGCGCCAGCGTGAAACGTCAGCTCATAGGTGCCCCTCTTCAAGGCATCGCCCTCAATTAAGGGGGTATCCACGCGCCCATCACTGTTTGTGGTGAATGTGCCGAGAAGATCCCGGTCATCTCCCTCAAGCCTGTGAAGTGTAATCTTCAGGTTCTGAGCCGGCCGCCCAAGGGCCGTATCGAGAACGTGCGTGGTGATGCGCCCCATCGAAGTCTCTCTTTGGCTAGGTTTTCAAGCGCGCTTTCTGCGCGTCTCTCTCCTAGCCAAGAGATTAGCCGTAAAATTACTGATCGAGAAAGAATTAATTTTGGCGCTTGGTGATGCTTTTTTGGCATCACCTCTGATTTTTCAAGGAAAACGCTCGGTCATTTGTGGCGATTTTAAGCCGCAAAGGCCTTCAAAGGCCTGTCCTGCCCGTCCTCACCACATGGTTTTCGCAGCCCGTTCTGGCCACTCGCGGTCGTACTTTTTGCCATCAATCTCTCGCTGCGACATTTCCTGAAGGATCGATCCGGGCGTGGGCAGCGTCTTGGGGTCAACATGGGTCTCCATGTTCCAAAGGCCTGCCCGAATGACGGCACGGGCACACTGGAAATAGAGTTCATTGATGGTGATCCGAACCACGCAGCGCGGCGCGTTCCCCTCCTTGGCAAAGCGGGCAAGCAATTCTGGATCGGTGGTGAGTTCTGCCGTGCCATTGACCCGCACGGTGGTTCCTGAGCCTGGAATGAGCATCATCAGGGCAACACGAGGGTCGCGGACAATGTTGCGCAAGGAGTCGATGCGGTTGTTGCCGCGCCGATCCGGCAACAGAAGCGTCTTCTCATCCTCCACGATCAGACAGGCCCCCTCGTCACCACGCGGTGAGCAGTCCATACCCTCCGGGCCTACGGTGGCCACCGCGCAAAAAGAGGAGGCCTCGATCAGATCGCGGTACTTCGGGGTAATCCGGTCACTGACCTTGGCCGTGGAAGCCAATTGCGGGTGACCATAGATGTTCTCCAAGGCATCGATGGAGCGAATGATGTGTGACACGGGCAGGATCCTGAAACGTGAGGATTTAAAAGGTAGGCCCTCACACTATCTGGCGGACGCCACGTCTCGTCAAGTTTCCCGCAGGTCGGTTGGCAAGCTGATGGCGGGCAGCATCTTTTTCAAGTTGGCCACCGCATGGTCAAAGAACATGGCTGGCGCCAAGGGCAGACCACGCATGGCGGAAGTGATCACCGACAAACGATCTTCACTGAGCTGCGGTTCGTCCAGCTCCTTGAACAGAATGCGACCGGCGGCAATCTCCTCCTCCAGGCCGATCATGGTCTGGAACGAAACCGTCTGATCGTCCCGCGTCAACAGACGCATGAAGCTCAAGGAGTTGGCTTCAATGCAGGTCTTTGACCGGGGCATGGTCTTTTCAAGGATGGCGTCCAGCTGGGTGCGCAAGGAAAGGCCCTTGCTGGGCAGGGCTACCGGGTAGAGGAAGCACTGAGCGAGTGTCAAAGGAGAAACTTCTGCCAGTGGATGCTGGGGCGACATGATCGCCCCAATCTTCAATGAACGCTGGAAGGCCACGTCCACCGAGCCGGAGCTTGGGGGATCGAAGGTAAAGCCCACATCCGCCTCGGCATTCTCGACCGCTTCGATCACGCCCTTGGACGAGGTGATGTGCAAGGAGACGTGAATGCCGCTGAACGACTTGCGAAACGCGCTGATGACCTCGGGAAGCAAGGTCTGGCTGACGCTTTCCACGCTGGCAATGGACACCGTTCCCCGCCGTACGCCTTTCAGGGCTTCCAGCTCCTCAAAGGTGCTTTGAAAGTCCGAGAGCGTGCGTTTGATGTGCGCCAGCACGATTTCCCCCGCCGTTGAAAGGCGAATGGTGCGGCCTACGCGCTCAAACAGCTGAACCCCTAGCTGGTCTTCCAGCGTCAGGATCTGCCGATTGACGGCAGAAGATGCCACATTGAGCCGCCGGGCAGCGGCACGAATGGAGCCCTCTTCCGCCGTACAGGCGAAATATCGCATGGCAGGGCCATAAAGAAACCGGGAACGGTCCATTAATGCAGTGCTTCCTGTTAAGGGATCAGGACGGTGGTCCCTGTGGTGCGCCGCCCTTCCAGATCGCGGTGAGCGTGAGCCGCATCCTTCAAGGCATAGCGCTGATTAATGGGCACGTTGACCGCACCCGATGCAACGACCTCGAACAAGTCACTGGCGGTTTCCACGAGGTCCTCGTGTTTCTCAATGTAGTTGAACAGCGTTGGACGGGTGGCAAACAGGGAGCCCTTTCGTGCCAGAATGCCCAGATCAATCTCTGGCAGAGGCCCGGAAGACTGGCCGAAGCTGACCCACATGCCGCGATGCTTCAAGCAATCAAGCGATCCTGGAAAGGTATCCTTGCCGATGCTGTCATAAACCACGTCGCACTTCTTGCCGCCAGTAATTTCCAGAACGCGCTCGATCCAGTTCTCACTGCGGTAGTTGATCACGTGCTGGTAGCCATTTGCCTTGGCCAGCGCAGCCTTTTCCTCTGAGCCGACTGTGCCGATCGTGACCGCACCCAGTTTGGATGCCCACTGACCGGCAATGAGCCCGACGCCGCCAGCAGCTGCATGGAACAGCATAGTCGTACCCTCACCCACCGGATAGGTTGCCTTGAGAAGATAGCGAGCCGTCATGCCCTTCAACATCATGCCTGCAGCTGTCTCATCCGAGACAGTGCTTGGAACCTTGACGAGGTTCGCCGCTGGAATGTTGCGCTCTTCAGTATATGCGCCAAGCGGACCGGCATAGGCGACCCGGTCGCCCTCTTTGATCTCGGTAACATCAGGCCCAACGGCAATGACGACGCCAGCGCCCTCGTTGCCCGGAATGAACGGCATGCCGAATGGCGCGGGGTAAAGACCTGAGCGGAAGTACGTGTCGATGAAGTTCAGGCCAACGGCGGTGTGGCGGATCCGAACATCGCCCGGCGCTGGTGGCCCAAGATCAATGGTCTCCCATTTCAAGACATCCGGGCCGCCAGTTTCATGCACCCTGATTGCGTTCACCATGACTTCACTCCTCCACTTCAATCTTGAGCCTACGCGGGTTCTTTCGGGTAGTTGTCTCTCAAAAACACCCGTGAATGCAAGGCCATAGCCCGCTAACTCAGTCTATTGGCCAATAGAAAACGGAGCGCGAGGTCAGGGCTAGGCAAGTTTCGCGATAAGCTGCTGAACAGCGCCGACAAGGAACAGGTAAAGACTTGAAACCGTGATCACCACAGTCAGCGTTTCGCCCACCTGGAAATTGAGCAGCACTGAATAGGCAATGGCAAAGGTCCAGAGGGCAAACACAAGCAATGTAAGCGGACGCCACTGAACGGTGCGAACCGGGTGCACGAAATGGACTGGCAGGAAGGTTAGAACCGTGCACAGCGCCACGAGTGCAAGAATGAGCCAAGGCGACGCCTGAATGGCAATCAACGCAACAATGACCATGTTCCAAACACCGGGGAAACCGCTGAAATGGCCAGTCTCCACCTTCATGTCTGTATCAGCGAAGTAGATTGCACCACTGAACACGATGATTGAGCCACTTGCCAACGCCCAGAAGTTACTCAAAAGCCCGCTCTGATAAAGCGCAAAGGCAGGCAAGAACACATAGGTGGCATAGTCGATGACAAGATCAAGGATCGCGCCACTCCAGCGCGGCAACCGGGTTTGAATCTGAAAACGACGGGCAAGCGGTCCGTCAACCCCATCAACAAACAGGGAAATTGCAAGCCACAAGAACATCATGGCCAAGTCGCCCTGCGCACCCGCAATCAACGCCAGCAGCGCCAAAGGCGCGCCAAGCGCTGTAAACAGGTGAATGATGAAGAGCTTGTTTTCAGATTTGTCAGCCAAAATTGTTCTCTTTTGATCCTGATTGCAATGCGCGTACACCTACATGGTGAACAGACCAGCGATTGCATTCATAAACGGCGTTGCCCCGGAGGAGAAGTAGAGGTTTGCAGCTCCCCACAGAATGAGGGCCACACCGATACCATAGGTCACAGGGCGTGAGTTGGATGTCTTCTCAAGCGCCATAACAAGTCCAAGCAGCGCAATCCAGATGATGTTCATGATGCCAACAGCAAACATCAGCGCCATGAGCGCCCAACAGCAGCCAAGGCAGTAAAGCCCTTGCTCGATGCCGAACTTGAAGGATGACGGCTCATTTTCCGCAGCATAGCCTGCAAGCATTGTGTTGGGCACCCGGCAGCGCACAAGACATGCCATCTTGAACGGCGTGAACTGATAGATGCCTGCAGCAAAAACGGTAGAGGTGGCCAAAATGCTGATGGTGGGAACCATCATGGTGGTCAAGGCCCCGACACTGTGCAGCATCATCTGAAGGACTGTTGCCAGCACGCTGAAGGCGGTCCAAACCGCCAGATAGCCGAAGGTCACGCCCAATACCGCGTTGCCGGGACGCACCTTGCGATAGGCGCTCAGCATGGGCACGGCGCTTGGCAACATCATGGCGAGCACCATCATCAGCCACATCAGAAAGATCAGCAGAAAATCGGAGAGCGAGCTGTCGACAAGGCCCGGCATGCCAAAGGCTTCATTGGCCATCGGTAGGCACAAAACCGCAAGTTGCGCGCGAACTTCCGGCGATAAGCCATTGAACATGTTGAACTCATTGAAGATCTCCATGCCCGGACCCATGGCCCCCATGTCCATGCGGGAAACCATATCCACAACCATGTAGCCCAGATAGGCCCACCCGATGGCAATGGCACCTGTCAGCGCCACGACGGGCAGCGCATCGCGCCAAAACCGATGGGAAGTGGAGAGATTGTCAGCCATGCTGTACAGCCTTGAACTCGAAGGGTTTCCTGTTTCGCATTAAACGGTGTTTCGAAATGAATCGCCATGCCGATCTTTCGCCTTGTCTTTTGGCAGAATTTCTCCAAGTTCTAAAGTGTTGAATCAGATGCAAAAGCACGCAGGACAGTGAAAATCAAATGACCCAGAACCAAGGACCCTATGATTGTATTGTTGTTGGCACAGGCCCTGCCGGGATGATCTGCGCGTTGGCGCTGGCAGCAAAAGGGATCAACACGGCAATTGTAGGCCCCGCCCCAAACCTTGAAGACAGCCGCACTACGGCGCTCATGGCGGCCTCCAAGGAGTTCTTGGTCAACATCGGTATCTGGTCCGCTTTGGAACAGGACTTCACGTCACTTGAAAAGATGCGGCTGATCGATGGCACAAATCGCCTGATCCGCGCCCGCGAAACGACTTTTGATGCGGCCGAACTGAAACTGCCAGCATTCGGCTACAACATCTTGAACAAGAACCTCAATCGCTTGCTGGGTGACCTCATAGAGCAGACCGACAACCTGACCCACGTGGCCGGTACGATCTCAGCGGTACGATCTGACGCGAAGACTGCCAGCGTGACGATGGCGGGCGGCGCAAAGCTGCAGGCACCGTTGGTGGTTGGTGCTGATGGTCGCCGGTCCGTGGTCCGAGAGTGTGCTGGCATTGAAGTGGAAACATGGACCTATGAGCAGTCCGCATTGGTTTTGAACCTTGCCCATCACCTGCCCCACTACAATGTATCGACGGAGTTTCACCGCGAGACCGGCCCGTTCACATTGGTGCCGCTCCCCGGCCGGGAAAGTTCGCTTGTGTGTGTCGAGCGCCCCGAAGAAGCAGAGCGGTTGAAGAAGCTTTCCGATGAGGAGCTGGCCCTCGAGCTTGAAAAGATCTGCCATTCGGTGCTTGGCAAATTTGAAGTGATCAGTGAGCGCCAAGTCTACCCGATGTCCGGTCTGAAGGCTCTTAAACTGGCGGGCAACCGTTCTGTTCTCATTGGTGAAGCCGCGCACGCGTTTCCGCCAATTGGGGCTCAGGGCTTGAACCTTTCCCTTCGTGATGTGGCCGTGATCACCGATCTTGCCGAACGCACCAACAAGCAAGACGGCGACCTTGGCTCGGAAGACGTGCTCAAGGCCTATGAGAAGCACCGCTGGAGCGACATTACATCCCGCACCAGCGCGGTTGATCTTCTGAACCGCTCGTTGTTGAGCAGCGCCCTACCCGTTCAAGTGCTACGTTCCATTGGCCTTTACACTGCCGCAACAATCAGCCCCTTGCGCAAGCTGTTGATGCGCGAAGGCATTGCCCCATCGTGGCGTCTGCCCCGTCTGATGCGCTCTTCGTGACGCCTCAAAGGTAGCCGTTGGTGATGAGATAGATGACTACCGGCACCGTCACCACCGAGGCGATGGTGCCGATAAGAACGGCGGTAGAGGCTCTCTCCACGTAGGTGTGATACTGCTGCGCCAGCACGTAGACGTTGGCCGCTGGCGGCAGACTTGCCATCAGGACTGCGGTGAACACCCAAAGCGGATCGATGCCGCCAATGGCGCTTAGGATGACGTAGACCACCACGGGATGCACCACCAGCTTGATGAAAAGCAGCACGGGAAGCTCGGCTGGACGTTTGTTCGCCTTCTGCAACGCAATTGTAACGCCCATGGCAAAGAGCGCACATGGCGCAGCTGCACCGCGCAGGTACGTCAGCAACGTGTCAATGGCAACGGGTGGCTTGAACTCCACAGCCGCCGCCAAAATGCCCGCAAACACGGCCAGAATAAAAGGGTGCGTCGCGATCTTGAACAGCACTTGGCGCACAACAACGTGGAGCGGCTGGGTTGCCGTGCCGCCGAGCGACATCATCGTAGGCACAAGAACGAACAGGAGAATGGTGTCAAAACACAGGATGAGCGCGGTTGGCACCGTTGCCGATGCGCCGAGGACCGCAAGAGTGACACCGGGGCCCATGTACCCGATGTTCGAATAAGACCCAATGAGCGCCTGAACCGTAGCGCTGTTGATTTCCTCACGCACGATAAACCGGCCAATGCAAAAGGCCATGATGAACGCGATGAAGGTAGACGCCGTGGTTGCGGCCACAAACTCAAAGCTTGCCAGCTGCTCCAGCGGCGTATCGGAAAGCAACTGAAAGAACAAGGCTGGCAAGGCAATGTAGAGAACGAAAAAGTTGATCCACGCCAATCCTTCCTGAGGCAATTTCATGAGTTTGCCGGAGGCAAAGCCGATAAATATCAGAAGAAAGAATGGCAGCGCCAAATTGAGAACATCAATCATTTGAACCTAAGCAGAGATTCTGCTTCCCTCTCCCCCGGTAATGGGCAAATGAGTTGCGGAAAATGTTGCGTTTGCCGGAGTGATTGGCTAATCAACCTGCCTTATCGGGATACATGCTTCCGGTCAATGAATTGAGCACAACTACGCATTAATGCCGGAAGACAAATAAACCTGCGGATCCTTAGCGCGAATGCATTTTTTTGAAAAACTGAAGCTCAAGCTGGAATGGCTCGCGCTTGTGTGCGTTTCGAGCCTGCTTGGCCTCATGCCACTGGATACGGCCTCGGCACTCATGGGCAAGGCTTGGCGCTTCTTTGCGCCAATGACTGAGCGCCATCCAAGAGCCGTTGATCACATTCGCAAGGCTTACCCGGAAATGAGTGCCGAAGAGGCAGATCAAACCATCCGGAAAATGTGGGAACACCTGGGTCGTGTCGCTGCCGAAACGCTTCTTCTGGACCGTCTGTTCGCCGCAAGGGACCGCGTCAGCTTCAAGAACCCGGAGATCCTTGAGAAGATCAAGGCTTCTGATGCCGGATGTGTGTTTGTGACCATGCATGGTGGCAACTGGGAAGTTGTCGGCATGGAAAGTGGCCGTTTGGGTCTGCCTATCGCCGGTGTCTATCAGGCTCTCGCCAATCCGCTTTCCGATGAGTATCTGGCCGCAAAACGCCGCCCAATCTATCAGCTCGGCTTGTTCCACAAGAGCCACCGTACCGCGCAAAAGCTCATATCCATCATCCGCAAAGGCGGCTCAACCGCGTTCGTTGCCGATGTTCGGGATCGCCGCGGCGTTGAAATCACGTTCTTCGGCCAAAAGGCCTACGCTACGCACATTCCAGCCTACCTCGCACGGGCTGGCAACGTTCCCGTGATCGCCGTACGTGCCATCCGCACCAAGGGGGCACGCTATGTGATCGAGGGCAAAGACGTTCCGGTGCCCCGCACGGACAACAAGAAGCAGGACGCCATTGACGGCACGCAGGCCATTCACGACCAGTTTGAAGCCTGGATTCGCGAAGACCCCAGCCAGTGGATGTGGATCTTGAAAAAGTGGCAGCGCTGACCCGACTTAGCCCAATGGCCTGATTTAGCCCGCTGCAAGCTGAGGTATAGTTTCTCCCAGTGCAACCTCATAGGTGCAGTCGGAGAGCCGCATGAAATCACACCGTTCATTTTATCGAGCACTTGCGATCGGCGCCCCTGCCCCTTTTCAGAGCATGCCTGTTGCACTGGAGCGGATGATCCATTTTGTTCCGCCTCATATGGAGAAGGTACGCGCCAAGGTTCCGCAGCTCATCAAGCAAGTGGACGTGATCCTTGGAAACCTTGAGGACGCGATCCCCCTGGATGCGAAGCAGGCTGCCAGACACGGCTTTATTCAACTCGCAAACGACAACGACTTCGGATCAACCGGCCTTTGGGTGCGCATCAACTCCTTGGAAAGCCCATGGGTGCTTGATGATCTTATGGAGATTGTTCCGGCCTGCGGTGAGAAGCTGGATGTGATCATGCTGCCCAAGGTAAATGGTCCCTGGGACATCCACTATCTGGACCAATTGCTGGCGCAGCTGGAGGCCAAGGCGGCGATCTCCCGGCCCATTCGCATCCATGCCATTTTGGAAACGGCAGAGGGCGTCAACAATGTGTCCGCCATTGCTGAGGCCAGCCCCCGTATGCAGGGCATCAGCCTTGGACCTGCAGACCTTGCCGCCTCGCGGGGCATGAAAACGACTCGCGTCGGCGGTGGCCATCCGGATTACAAGGTACTTGCAGATGATGCTGGCGATGCACCGCGCGCCAGCTACCAGCAGGACCTCTGGCACTATACCCTCGCCAAAATGGTGGATGCTTGCATGGCGGCTGGCATCAAGGCGTTTTACGGCCCCTTTGGTGACTTCTCGGACCCAGCCGCATGTGAGGCCCAGTTCCGCAACGCTTTTCTCATGGGCTGTGTCGGTACATGGACGCTGCATCCGAGCCAGATCGACATCGCAAAACGCGTATTTTCCCCTGAGCCGGAAGAAGTTGCCATGGCGCGGCGCATCCTGGCGGCCATGCCGGATGGCTCAGGAGCTGTGATGATTGATGGCAAGATGCAGGATGATGCCACGTGGAAGCAGGCTAAGGTGCTGGATGATCTGGCAAAACTGGTGGCCGATAAAGACCCTGAATATGCAAAGTTCTATCAGGTTGAGTGATGGAAACTAAGTCAACAAGGGACTTGTGACTTGACTTTCACGGCTCCCCATGACTTTTAGAGCGCCCTGAAGTCCATGAATATGCATGGGCGAAGAAATGGGATTGTGATGGAGAAGATAAGAACGGCAAAGTTTCGCATTGGTCAGGTGGTACGCCATCGGCTCTACCCGTTTCGGGGTATTGTGTTTGATGTGGACCCGACCTTTGACAATACCGAAGAATGGTACGATTCCATTCCGGAAGATGTCAGACCAAGCAAGGATCAGCCGTTTTATCACCTTCTCGCCGAAAACTCCGAGACCGAGTATATCGCGTATGTTTCGGAGCAGAATTTGGAAAGCGATGAGAGCGGCGAACCAGTGCGCCATCCTCAGATCGACGAGATTTTTGATGAAGCAGAAGACGGCAGCTACATCCCGCGGGACGTAGAGATCCACTAAAGCTCGGTCTTCAACATCTACAATAAACGCAAAACGCCGCCCCAATCGGAGCGGCGTTTCAGATTGATGACAAACCCCGTCATATTTTTGGCGGGGTTTTCGTTTTTTAGGTCTGCGGCGCGGCCTAAAACTACCCCTTGCGACTTACGCCGCCGTAGCTTGTGTTTTGGTGTTCATAGCCAGGGCAATTTTCTTGATATTTTGGGCGGCGGCAGCCAACAGGCACTGCCAGGTTACAGCTGTCAGACCCCGGTAGCGGGCATATCGGTGTCCGT